>JBGSOR010000235.1:0-7774 GCA_041738985.1 Chromatiaceae bacterium
CGTCAGCGCCGAGACCGCGGTAGACGAGCTGGCCGTCTTCCGCAGCAATTCCCGAGTGGCGGAGCGCCTGCCGGCGATCCTGGCCGAGCGCGAGGACCTCAAGCGAAAGCCGGGTCCGCGTCCGGGTTAGGCCGCGACCACCGGCGCAGCCCGGGCACGGATTACCGTCCGGTCTGGCTCTCCCACCAGGCGCGGTACTCGGCGTCCGGAGCCAGGATCTTGGCCTTTGCCGAGGTCAGACACGCGCCCTGACCGTCGGTGACGGCGATGTCGATCTCGACGATCGGACCCCGGATGCGGGTAATCGCCAGCGTGACCACGACCTCCTCGTCCGGCAGCACCGGTTTGCGGAAACGCTCCGGGACGAACGACAGACCGAGCGAGCCGTCGCCCGGAAAGCAGGTGCCAAAGATCCCGGAGATCGTGCTCTGGATCAGCCCGCCCGGCACCACGATGTCGGACACGCCTGGGAAGCGCTGCCGGACTGCCTCCAGATCGCGATGGATCGCGTTGGCGTCTCCGGTCAACGCGCAATAGGCATCCACCTGGGCTCGGCTGAAGCGCAGCCGCGCTGTGTGGGTCTGGCCCACGGTTAGCCTGTCGGCGGTCAGGCACTCGGTTTGTGGCATGGTGCGTCTCCTCGGGCTCCTTCTCGTCGCGGAGCGAAATGCGGCGAAGGATAGCGCGCGGCTGGGCCGCGGTCTCCGGGTCAGCGACCAGTGCGTCAGAACCGAATGCGTTCGAGAGCCAGTTTCCGGTTGCCGTCGAACCGTGTAATCGTGCAGGTTCTGCGAGCATCACCCCGACTCGCTTGATATAGAGCACTTGTTGCTCTAGCGTGTCGTGATGCCGACCGCCGCCGAGTCACTGGGCCTTTCGCGCCGTATGGTCAGCTAATGCCGCACCGCGCAGCGGCCCATCCTAAAGACCGTCTGGTTGGCTTGTCTGGTTCGACTAGCTCCGCCAAGCAGCGGCATAGCGGAAAGCCCGCTCACGGCGAGCGACAAGACCAGACTTTTCCCATTCACCTCATAGCGAGCGCGCGATGCAAGAACGATCCATTCGGCTCTGGGATCTGCCGACCCGTCTGTTTCACTGGGCGCTTGCGCTTGCGGTGGCAGCGGCCTTCGCCACCGGGCTGGAGGGCGGCAACTGGATGGAGTGGCACGGCCGCCTGGGTATCCTGATCGTCGGCCTGTTGGCCTTTCGTTTGCTGTGGGGCCTGATCGGGTCGACCTATGCGCGCTTCGGTCAATTCGTTCAAGGCCCCGCGGCCCTGCGCGCCTATCTGCGCGGGGATTGGCAGGGGGTAGGCCATAATCCTCTCGGTGCCCTGTCCGTATTGACGCTCCTCGGCCTCTTATCCTTTCAGGTGCTGAGCGGACTATTCGCCAACGACGATATTGCGTTTGCGGGCCCGCTTCAGGACCTGGTCGCGAAGGAGCCGAGCGATTGGCTCACCGGGCTCCACCGTCAGGCCATCTGGGTCCTCGGCGGCCTGATCGGCCTCCATGTCGGTGCCGTACTGTTTCACAGCTATATCCGCAAGGACGACCTGCTCTCGCCGATGCTCGACGGGCGGAAAAAGGTCACGGTGTCGGGCGCCCGGGACGCCGCCGGCGGCAGTTGGTTGGCACTGATCGCGGCGCTCGGGCTGGCTGCCTTGGCGATGTGGCTTGCCGACGGGGGATTGCTGCCCGCGCCGACGCCAGTGGCGGCACCTGCCTGGTAGGGCAGACCGCCCCGGAGGGGCGCCTTGGGCCGGTGTCTTAAGGGGCGCCCTACTCTTTGGCGCGGAACTTGTCGTGACAGGCCTTGCAGCTCTTGCCCACGTCGCCGAAGGCGGTCTTCACCGCCGCCGCGTCGCCCGTGGCAGCAACCTTGGCCAGGTTGTCCGCTGCCGCGACGAGGTTGCCGGCCAGCTTGCCCACCTCCGGCATGTTCTGGAACAACTCGGGCTTAGCGCGCGTACGCACGTTGCCGATGTCCTTGTCGGTGCCCGGCCCAAAGAGGGCGCCCATGCCTGAGTTGGCAATAGCGGCGATGACATTGGCCGCCGCGGCGACCTGCTTCGCATCGTAGGTGCCGTCGAGGTTTGCTTTGATCTTGCCCATGTTCCAGGCCATGAAGGTGTAGCCGGCCTGGCGGGTTTCGATCTGCTCTTCCGGCTTGAGATCTGCTGCGAGGGCCGAGCCCGCGAGTGCGGCGGCACAGATGCCGAGTGCGAGGCGGGTGCTTACGTAGCTCATGCAAAGTCTCCTTGTCTGGCGTTGTCGATGGCGAGAGCGCCGGAGAATAGCGGTTCGGACCACCCGATCCAAGACGGATTGTCATGGCACCCCAGGCCACCCGGCTCAGCACCCCGGCCTTGAGTGGCGCCGTGACATCGCGATGAACCGCCTTCACGTCGCGGCCAACGCGACGTGCGGCCTCGCGGATGGAGAGGGGGCCAGCCCCGCAGAGTGCCTTGAGGATCTCCCAGCGCTTTGCGGTCAATACCTCCCACAGCAGCTCGGGTGTGGCGAAACCGATCCGGGCCTCGGAGTCCGCGTGCCCCGTGTCCATGGTCCGCGCGGCATCGGCTAGAGTCTCCCGAAAGGAACGGACGTCAAGAATGACTGTGCTCATGGTTCCACCTTGCGATATCGGATTCGAAGTCGGCCATCAGTCGACCGGGCGTCACGAACCGGTACGGCGCTTCCGTCGTTTCGGTGTGCCGGTGATCGCCCTTGCCCCGCTCGTTGTCGTAGCGCAATACGCATCGACCATCCACGACATAGGCCGGTACTTGAACCGGTGCGTCGAGGGCGGAAGCGGCTCCGGGAGCTGCCAGATCGCCAAGTCGGCGAAGGCGTTGACAGCGACAACGACACGGCGGCGAAGGAGAGGCGTTGCCCGCATGTTTGTAACCTTAGCGACGGGCGATAGTGTTGTCATTAAATCCAACGGCAAGACAGCGGCACGGCCGGCACCTAGGTCGCAGCGATGCGGTTTGCCTCGGGTGTAAAATCCTCGCCTTTCGTCCGCCCGGAAGGACCATCCCTGGCCATCGGCTCGGGACCTTCGGTCGTGACGCCCGGATCCATTGCCTTTCAGACCCGAGGACACCCCATGCTAGACCCCCGTCTGCTGCGTACCGATCTCGCGCTGGTTGCCGCGCAGCTCGCCCGACGCGGGATGACGCTCGACACCGCCCGCATCGAGTCCCTGGAGGCCGAGCGCAAGACCTTGCAGGTGGATGTGCAAGAGCTGCAGAACGCGCGCAACACCCGCTCCAAGGCGATCGGCAAGGCCAAGGCGGCAGGGGAGGATGTGGCGCCCCTGCTGGCGGCGGTTGCGGATTTGGGCGACCGGCTCAAGGCCGACGAGGCGCGGCTGGAGGCGATTCAGGCGGAGCTGAGCCAGATCGCGCTGATGCTGCCCAACCTGCCCCACGAGAGCGTCCCAGACGGTCGCGACGAGACCGCCAACCGGGAGGAGCGCCGCTGGCGCGAGCCGACCCGCTTCGACTTTGCGCCCAAGGATCATGTAGACCTGGGTAACGCACTGGGTTGGATGGATTTCGATGTTGCCGCCAAGCTCTCCGGATCCCGCTTCGTGGTCCTGAGCGGTCCGCTCGCGCGCATGCACCGGGCGCTGATCCAGCTCATGCTCGATATCCACACGACCGAGCACGGCTACACGGAGTCCTATGTCCCTTACCTGGTGAACGCGGACAGTCTGTACGGCACCGGCCAGCTCCCCAAGTTCGAGGCGGACTTGTTCAAGGTCCCGGGGGAGCGGGACCTGTATCTGATCCCTACGGCGGAGGTCCCGGTCACCAACCTGGTGCGCGATGTCATCGTCGATGCCGAGTACATGCCCCGCAAATGGGTCGCCCACACCCCCTGTTTCAGGAGCGAGGCGGGCTCCTACGGCAAGGACACCCGGGGCATGATCCGCCAGCATCAGTTCGAGAAGGTGGAGTTGGTCCAAGCGGTGCGTCCCCAGGACTCTCTCGACGCACTCGAAGCGCTCACGGGCCACGCGGAGGCGATCCTGAGGCGCCTTGGACTGCCGTACCGGGTGGTGACCCTATGTACCGGCGATCTGGGCTTCTCCTCGCGCAAGACCTATGACCTGGAGGTCTGGCTGCCGGGGCAAGACACCTACCGGGAGATCTCCTCGTGCAGCAATTTCGGGGACTTCCAGGCGCGCCGGCTCCAGGCCCGATGGCGCAATCCGGAGACCGGCAAGCCGGAGCTGTTGCATACCCTGAACGGCTCCGGGCTCGCGGTGGGCCGCACGCTGGTGGCGGTGCTGGAGAACTACCAGCAGTCGGATGGGTCAATCGTCGTCCCCGAGGCGCTCCGGCCCTACATGGGCGGGATGGAGCGGTTGGGGTAATGGGCGCGGACGCGCCGATCGGGGTCTTCGACTCGGGGGTCGGCGGACTCTCGGTGCTGCGAGAGATCCGCCGAGAGCTGCCCGGCGAGGATCTGCTCTATGTCGCGGATTCGGGTCATGCCCCATACGGCGACAAGTCCCCGGAGGCGATCGAGGCGCGCGCGGCGGCGATCTCCCGATTCCTGATCGGCGAGGGGGCCAAGGCCGTCGTCGTGGCCTGCAATACCGCCACCGGGGCGGCCGCCCGCCTCTTGCGCGCGCGCTATCCGGTCCCGATCGTCGCGATGGAGCCAGCGGTCAAGCCGGCGGTGGAGCTGACCCGCAGCGGCGTCGTGGGGGTGCTGGCGACCCGTCGGACCCTGGCGAGCGACACCTTCTCGGATCTCCTCGGGCGGGTCGGCGGCGTGGCTGAGGTCTTGTTGCAGCCTTGTCCCGGATTGGTGGAGCAGGTCGAGGCCGGCGACCTGGACGGAGAGGCGACCCGTGCGCTGCTCCGCGACTACCTTGGACCCCTGATCGAGCGCGGGGTGGACACCATCGTCCTCGGCTGCACCCACTATCCGCACCTCAAGCCCCTGATCGGCGAGCTGGCCGGCCCAGGCGTGGCGGTGCTGGACTCAGGGGCGGCAGTTGCCCGTCAGGTGCGTCGGCGGCTGGAATCCGCGGGACTCTTGGCCGCCGAGGGTCGGCGCGGCTCGGAGCGTTTCTGGACCAGCGGCTGTCCGGTCGCCACACGCGCGCTGGTTGTCCGGTTGTGGGAGTCCGAGGTCCGTCTGGAGCCGCTCCCGGAGGTGACGACCGGCCGGTCATCGTCCCAGGGTCTGACGGCCGAGCCTCCGGTGGCGGAGCCGCGGCTCGGGCTGTCCGCTTAGCCTCTCGCCCAGGCCCGTTTCCCCGCCGTCAACGACATTGCCGATGGGGTATTCTGTTCTCAAGCCACTTGCGGAGAAAGGGAGCCATGGGATGTCGCGCGGGCCCACGGGCCCTTTGGTTGACGCTGGTCTTGGGGTTGGGCCTCGCTGCCGGTGGGGCCTGGGCGGAGGGCGAATGCCTCAAGCTGGTCTTTGGCCGCTATTGCCTGGGCGGGGATGTGGGCCCCCTTTTGCAGGGTCCCGCCCAACCCCTAGCTCGGGAGACCGAGGGTAAGGGTCTGGCCCTGGTCTTTGACGACGAGGCGGATCGGGTCTATGTCCTGTCCTACGGCGGGCGGATCTACAAGGTCCTGCGCTCCCACGGAGTCGCGACCCAGTTGCGCTTCGAGGAGATCCTCGCCCTTCTGCGCGAAAAATACGGAATGGGAGAGGACCGTAGCCAGTTCCCGGAGGGGGCCGCGACCCCAGGTCGCCGTCTGGCCGCAATTCGTCGCGGAGAGGGTCGCGCACTTCAGGTCTGGCGTCCCTCCGACGCGTGGCACATCGAGCTGTCCTGGACCCGGGAGACCGGGCTCGCCCTGGCCTATGTGGCCGACGCCATCGAGGCCGAGCGGGCGGCGGAGCTGAGCCAGGGTCTGTGAGCCTGGACCCGCCAGCCGGCGGATGGCGCTGGATAACCGGTCCCGGTCCTGTTCGGCGATTCGTGACAGTGAACGCTGGGCACGCCTCTCGATGAAGATGGCGTAGGTCAATCGAGCCTTCCCTCGGCAATCTCGCGCATCGCCTCCTCGAACGGTATCGGCTCCGAGGGTTGAGCCTTGGCCTCGTCGTATGCGCGAATGTCGTTAAGCTCCTCCAACTCTGCTTTGATCTGCTGCCACGTGTCAAACGGCAGTACGACGGCCTTACGGTTGCCCGCTTCGTCGACTAGGTACTCTTCGTGCACGGTGATCATCTCATCGTCCAGCTTGCTTCGCGATTGTAGGGCGGAACGCGATAGCGGTTCCGCCATGTCGGTGGTTGGGGCCATGGTGGATCGCCCTGCGGGCATCCGCCCTACGCGATTCGGCACCCGTGCAGGGCTTCCCCCTCCGCATCCAGCCCCAGGAGGTGTAATTCCATGATCTCCCCAACGGACACGGGCTCGGCTCCGGCCTCCACCAGGACGGGCAGGTAATTGGGCGTATAGCCGAACAGGTCCCCCATCCCTCCGTAGCGGCTTGTCCGTTCCCGGAGCACGGCCGCACGCTGGCCGATCTGGGCGGCGAGTGCCTGCGCCCGCAGCCGTCCGGTCAGATCCCGAAGCTCCTGGCCGCGCTCGCGTTTCAATGCCTCGTCCACCGGGTCCGGCAGGTTGGCGGCACGGGTCCCGGCCCTGGGCGAGTAGGCGAAGGAATGGACATCGCCGAATCCCATGTCCTCCACGAACCGCAGGGTGCGCCGCCAGTCTTCCCCGGTCTCCCCGGGGAATCCGACGATGATGTCGGTGGTCAGGTTGAGCCCCGGGACCGCCGCGCGGCCCAGCTCCGCCAAGCGCGCAAACTCGGCGGTCTTGCAGCGCCGCGCCATGCGCCGGAGCACCGCGTCGGATCCGCTCTGCATGGGCAGGTGCAGATGGGGCATGAGCCGCGGGTCGGCAAACAGCTCCCACAGGTCCGGGGGCAGGTCCCAGGGCTCCAGCGATCCCAGGCGGATACGCGGCATCCGGGTCTCCCGGAGCAGGGCCCGCAGCAGGGCGGCCAGGTCCAATCCCAGGTCGGACCCGTAGCCGCCCAGGTGCACGCCAGTCAGCAGCACCTCCCGCACGCCGGCCCGGTCCAGCCGGTTCACCTGGGTCAAGACCTCCGCAAGGGGGCGGCTGCGCTCTTCGCCGCGGGCCAGGGTGGTCACGCAGAAGGTGCAGGCGTAGCGGCAGCCGTCCTGGATCTTGACGAAGGCGCGCTGGCGTCCGCGGGCGGCCAGGGACTGCGCGCCGCCTTCGATGGCGAGCCCCGGCAGAACGGGAAGGGACAGGGCTTGGATGGCGATCTCCACCAGCCGACCCTTGTCCCTGTTGTCCACCAGCAGATCCGCCCCGAGCTCGCCCGCGAGCTCCGGGCCTTCCAGGGTTGCCAGGCAGCCGCTCAACACCAGTCGGGCCCGCGGGTTGGTCCGTTGGAAACGGCGTAGGAGCTGGCGGGACTTGCGGGCCGCCTCCAAGGTCACCGCGCAGGTGTTGACCACGACAAGGTCGGCGGGGCCCTGGTCTTCGGCGATCTGCATGCCTCGTTGGCGAAAGCCCTCCGCCCAGGCCTCCAGCTCCGCCTCGTTGAGGCGGCAGCCGAGGGACTTCAAGACGACCCGGGGTGGGTTCGGCACGGCGGCGGTACCGAAGGGGCCGCGGCTCCACCCGTTAAGGGGTCGACCCCGAATGGGGCTCGGTCTGGGGCCTTGGGGCGGCCGACCAGGGGTCCCTCGGCGCCGGATAGCCGCCGTTCGGTGCGGCCTGCCAATCGGGCCGGGACGCGTCGGGACCG
>JBGSOR010000284.1:0-2165 GCA_041738985.1 Chromatiaceae bacterium
GAAGTCGGCCACCGCACCGAGCCGCAGGAAACTGGCACCGATCAACAACAGCCCGGCGAGTGCGGTCAAGGCTATCGTCAGCGACAGGTACAGTTCAGGATCACCACCCGCCAGTGGCGTTACCGCGGCGGCGACCAGGGCGCAGGTCGCGGCATCGGGCCCCACGATGAGCTGCCGGGAGGTCCCGAACAGGGCATAGGCCACCAGCGGCAGGATGCTGGCATAGAGGCCCACGACCGGGCTAAAGCCGGCGAGCTGGGCATAGGCGACACCGACCGGTAGGGCCACGGCGGCGACCGACAGGCCGGCGATCAGGTCGTGGGGCAGATCCGCGCGGCGGTAGCGGAGCAGTGCTGGCAGGCCCGGCGCGAAGCGCCCCAGTCGATCGGTCGGCCCCGCAGGGGAGGCGACTGCATCGGTCGTCATCGGTCTCACTCCAAATCAGAGTCTGCGGGTCCTCGCTGCCCCGTGTCTCCGATCCACGGGGCATGGGCTGCGATCCGCCGGGAGCGCAGTCGCGGCGAGATCGGTGCCTGTCATCCGATGCCTGGCTCAGGTCCCAGGTCGCCGACCGCGACCACGGGACGGGCTTAATGGATCTCGGGGACGATCTTGGACGGATAGTCGGGCTCGCGGTAACCGCCCGGTTTCTGCCGCTTTGGCAGCTCCACCTTCTCGCGGGGCAGCTCCTCGTAGGGGATCCGGCCCAGCAGGTGACTGATGATGTTGAGCCGCGCCCGCCTCTTGTCGTCGGAACGGGCGACATACCAGGGTGCCCAGGCGGTGTCGGTGGCCGCGAACATCTCGTCGCGCGCCCGCGAGTAGTCGTACCAGCGGCTATAGGACTTGAGATCCATGGGCGAGAGCTTCCAGATCTTGCGCCCGTCGTCGATGCGTGCCGCGAGCCGCCGGGTCTGCTCCTCCATGCCGACCTCGAGCCAGTACTTGATGAGGATGATCCCGGAATCGACCATCAGCTTCTCGAACTCTGGAACGATCTCGAGGAAGCGTCTCGCCTGCTCCTCGGGGCAAAAGCCCATCACGCGCTCGACGCCGGCGCGGTTGTACCAGCTGCGGTCCCAGATCACCACCTCGCCCGCCGCTGGGAAGTGCGGTATGTAGCGCTGTCCGTACATCTGGCTCTTCTCGCGCTCGGTCGGCGCGGGCAGCGCCATGACGCGGAAGACGCGCGGGCTCACCCGCTCGGTGATCGCCTTGATGGTGCCTCCCTTGCCCGCACCGTCTCGGCCTTCGAACACAATGCAGATCTTGAGCCCCTTGTGCCGGACCCACTCCTGCAGCTTGACCAGCTCCACGTGTAGCTTGCGGAGCTCCTTGTCGTAGTCCTTCGTCTTCAGCTTACCCAAGCCGGGGGCTTCCTCTCCCTCTGCACCGCCTTTCTGTTTATCGGCTCTTTTTCCCATTGCACGCTCTCCCCTGGTTGGTGGCTGCCAGCGACGGCCTCGCTGCCCACACGTCGAACGATGAGTGTCCTCATCAGCAAGAATTCGACCACATGTTACACCCGCATGACTGGACCGACCGGTCGCCCAAAGGCCCTGTGCATCCGCGGGGTTGCCTGCATCGATCTAAGGCGCGGAACAAGGCCGCCCCGACGGGCTACTCCGATATTTCGGAGTTTCGACGATTGTCGGAGGGCTCGTCGCCCCGATCGTTGGTCCATGTGCCGCGGACGGATAGCCGCGCGTTTGCGCTGGCCCGGCACCTCGATCTTGCGGTTGCGGGGCCGCCCGCCCGCGCCGCCCGATGGGGACCCTCGGGCGACAGCACAGGAGCCGCGTCCAGGTCAGGGCGCGCTCGGGTAGGCAGGCGAGCCCCGCGGGAGTTTCGCCTCGGAAACCTCAGGGACAGCATGGATGGTGAAGCCGAGTTGCTCATGCGACCGCGCGAGCCCGAGATGGCGGTCAATCAAACGCCAGAACAGGGCGCGGCAGGCAACCGGCAGGACGCTGGCGCGAGCCAAGTAGGGAACCCGCAAGTCCAATGCCGCTGAGCTATTTTTAAGGCTGTGTTCGCGATAGGTGTTGGCCGCTACGGACTGGCGCCCCTGCCGACGGCTTGGCGAAGGAAGAGCGCGGGGTTCAGCGCATCGCCGAAGCGCTCCAGACACCGGCGCCATCCGAGATAGTTGGGGAGATACTTGG
>JBGSOR010000286.1:0-23370 GCA_041738985.1 Chromatiaceae bacterium
CCAAGTATCTCCCCAACTATCTCGGATGGCGCCGGTGTCTGGAGCGCTTCGGCGATGCGCTGAACCCCGCGCTCTTCCTTCGCCAAGCCGTCGGCAGGGGCGCCAGTCCGTAGCGGCCAACACCTATCGCGAACACAGCCTACTGAATAGGCTTAGCGCCCTCTCGTCGCCTGACAACGGGGCGTGGGCAAGGCGTTCCCACGCCCCAGTGACTAAGCAGTTCCTTGCCGGACTCGCGAATTCGCCGCCGCAAGGCGGCCTGGAGCGCCGACAGCCTGTCGGCACGGCGCGAAGCGCCGTTTGAAAAAATGAGCAACACACAGGGTATGCGGCTCCCAACCGTGCCCCAAGCCGCCTGACGGCGGCGGGCCGACAGGCTGTCGGCGCTCCCGATAGCGGCCGTCGGTGCCTTCGCTGCGAACGGCTCGCCCAGTCGACGGAGCTTGGGAACGAGAGCCAGGGGATCGAAAGGGTCAGCCGGTCAATGCGGCAAACACCGCCGGCAGCCGCTCCGGCAGCTTCGCCACCTGATCCACGATGGAATAGTTGTTCTCCCCGAAGATGCGGGCCACGTAGCGGTCCGCCAGGGGATCGAGCGTCAGACAGTAGGTGTGGATGCCCTTCATCCGCAGGTCCTCCACCGCCTTTTTGGCGTCGTGGCGAAGATACTGGGGATCGCGCTCGTCGATGTCCGCGGGCTCGCCGTCGGTGATGAGCAACACCAGGCGTTTGGTCGCGCTCTGGCGGGTCAGGTGCCAGCCGGCGTGCCGCAGGGCTGCGCCCATCCGGGTCGAAAGCCCCCCCTGCATGCCCGCAAGCCGGGACTTGGGGTCGTCGTCGTAGGGCTGGTCGAAGTCCTTGAAACGGTAATACTGTACGTCGTGGCGGCCGTCGGAGGCGAATCCATGGACGGCGAAGGCGTCCCCGATGGAGTCGATGGCCCAGGCCAAGAGCCCCGTCGCCTCCCGGGTCAGCTCCACGATGCTGGGGCTCTCCGGGTCTCCCTTGTCGATAGGCTCGTTGGTGGACTCGGAGAGGTCCATGAGGACCACCAGGGCCAGGTCCCTGAGGTGACGGCTTATGCGGATGTTGATGCGCGTGTCCGGCATGACACCACGGCGGATGTCGATCATGGCCCGCACGGCCGCGTTGAGATCCAGCTCTTCGCCCTCCTCGTAGCCCCGTCGGCGCACGATCCCCTGAGGTTGCAGCGCGTCGATCAGGTGGCGGATTCGGCTTGCCACCGGCTTGTGCTTGGTCAGGATCTCGTCCATGCGGGCCGGATCGCCCTTAGGCTGGCGACGCTCGAGGACCGTCGCCCAGTCCGGCCGATAGAGCTGAACCTGATAGTCCCACTCCTGATAGTGATAGGGCTCGGAGACCGGCTCCTTGCCCTCCAGCTCGTTGATGGTGCAACCCTCCTGGTCCAGCCAGAAGGGGGTGGAGAGGGTCCAGACCTCCTGGGCATCGTCGCCCGCCAGCTCGCAATCCACCTCGTTCACCATCTCCATGACATTGACCTGGCGCCGCACCTGGGACTGGCTGGCGGGCAGGTACTCCGCCCCGTAGGCACGGAAGTCCGCATCGCTGAAGGACCAGATGTAGCGATTGTCGTCCCTGTAGGGCAGCGGCCAGCGCTCCAGCACCCGCAGGTTGGGCAGGTGGGTGGTTGCGGTCACCGCGTTATAGAAATCGATCCCGGCGTCCCAGCTAATCCGGTTGTCATGGGCCCGCTCGGTCAATCGGGCGCGGAAGGCTGCGGCGGCCTCGTGGACCGCGGGGAGCCCATCCCGGTAGTCCGCGTCGAGAAGCGCATGGGCCATACGCATCATGAGATCCATCATGGGATGGAGCTCGGTCGCGTCGTCTTCCGGGGTCATTGGCGCGTCGAAGAATTGCAGCCAGAGCTTCTTGAGGCCCGGAAAATCCTGGATTGCCAGATGCTCCACCCGGGCATCCTCGAACAGCTCGATGAGCTTCATCTGGGCGGGAGAGAGCTGCTCCGCGCTGATCGCCTGTCGCGTATAGACCAGGTGGGCGGCGCAATGGGCAGCGGCGGCGCGATAGACCTCGAGCCCCGGGGTTCCGCGGAAGGCGTCGAATGCGTCCGGGAGATGGATCTGCCAATCCTCGATGAATGGCTTCAGTCCTTGCCTGGACTCGTAATCGCCCGAGGTAGGCCGCATGAAGAATGCCCGCGCCCAGAGTGCCCGCAGATAGAAGTTGAGCTTGCGCTGGTTATCGACGAAGAGGGTCCCCCGCCGCTCCTTCTGAAGCACCGCCTTGGACGACTCGGTCTTCAGCCCGAAATAGGCCAGCTGACCGTCCAAGTCCCGCGCATGCGCCTGTGCGCCCCAGAGCGCCCAGCGGCGCAGCCCGCCCAGTGTGAGCTTGCCCAGCAGCTCGTCCATGTTCTCCATCATGGGGCGCAGCGCCCGGGGCGCCTTGCCAGCCAGCAGATGCAGCAGGTTGAGATAGCCGCGAAGCACCTCCGCATCCCCCAGCCGGGTGGCGGCGAGCGGCATATTGGCCATGACGAGCGTCAACACGGTACCGGAGGTATGGGAGGCGAGCTTCATGAGCGCCTCGACGATGTCGGGGACCACGCCCTCCCCGACTTCCTTGGCGACCCCTGGCATCTCCTGGACATAGGTCATGACCAGATCGGCGCCCTTGTTCAGGGTGCACATGGCCTTGATACCTGTCAGGTAATGCTCCAGCCCTTGGGGCGACATGACCCGCGCGGCCTCCTGATAGCTGGACTCCAGGGCCTGGTTATGAGGGTGCTCCGGGTCGAGCTTGAGGCAAGAGATATATTGACGAAAGTCGATGGTCATGTTGCGAGCCTCCAGCCTCCAGGGGCCAGCCTCCGGCTGTATCCTAACGTTCCGGTCTTGCCAACGAGTCGGCGGTAATCTCGCACGGCTGGCGGCTGGGGGCTGGCGGCTAGAAAAAGGTATTCACCGCCGCGTCGAGTGTATCCCGCATATCCGGATCGTCTGTCAGCGGGCGAACCAGGGCCATGCGACAGGCCGACTGGGGGTCGATCCCTTTACCGATGAGCTGGGCGGCATAGACCAGGAGCCGGGTGGACATCCCCTCGTCCAGCCCGTGACCCTTGAGGTTGCGGCTGCGCTGCGCGATCTGGACCAGCTTTTCAGCCACCTTGCTGTCCACCGCCCCCTCGTGGGCGACGATCTCGGCCTCGATCTCCGCGGTTGGGTAGTCGAAGTCCATGGCCCCGAAGCGCTGCTTGGTGGACTGCTTCAGGTCCTTCATCAGGGACTGATAGCCCGGGTTATAGGAGATGACGATCTGGAAGTCCGGGTGGGCGTTGACCAGCTCGCCCTTCTTTTCCAGCGGAAGATTGCGGCGGTGGTCGGTCAGCGGATGGATGACCACGGTCGTATCCTGCCGCGCCTCCACCACCTCGTCCAGATAGCAAATGGCCCCGATGCGCGCCGCGACAGTGAGCGGCCCGTCTTGCCACTTGGTGCCGTTAATATCCAGGAGGAAGCGTCCGACTAAGTCGGAGGCCGTCATATCCTCGTTACAGGCGACCGTGATCAGCGGCTTCCGAAGCCGCCAGGCCATGTACTCCACAAACCGGGACTTGCCGCAACCGGTCGGTCCCTTGAGCATCACGGGCATCCGCGCCGCATAGGCCGCCTCGTAGAGCATCACCTCGTCCGCAACCAGGCGGTAATAGGGCTCGGTGCGGACCAGGTATTGCGAGCCGTCGACATCGCTCATGGTGAATATTCTCGCTCCCACGCCTCGCGTGGCGTGGACATACGGACCGCTATGGCGGTCTTGATTGCATTCCCACGCGCAGAGACTGAGAACGTATTCGCTGCTAAGTCCGATCCGCGTCCAATTCATGGGCTGGGTCAAGCCTAGCGAAACCCATTATGGAACATTCGGTTATGGCGCAGACGCTGGGTTTCGCTAGGCTCAACCCATCCTACGGAAATACCTGCTCAGCCTTACGGCATGGGAACGAGATGCCGAGAAGGATCCCCGCCCCACAGGGCGAAGCGAGGATCTTCTTTTCCCTTAAAAGTTTTCACATAAGATTTTCGCGCGAGCGAAAATCTTTTTTTTAGACTGGCTTCCCGCGGAATACCACCATCTCGGCGCCCTTCGACTGGGCGTAGTTGTCGAAGCCGATGAGGCGTACATGATTGTTGGGGTGCGCCTTGTGGCAGGCTTCGGCCTCGGCCAGTATGGTGTCGATGTCGGTCTCGCCGAACATCGGCAGCTTCCACATATACCAATAGTGGTCGAACGCGTTATCCGGCTCGGTGTGCTCGATGGCCGGATTCCAGCCCTTGCGGATGATATACTCCACTTGCTTGCGGATGCGCTCGGCATCCATGGAGGGGAGGTACGAGAAGGTCTCGAATTTACGGCTGTTGACGTCTTCGAGACTGGATCGATAGTCCTGCATGTCGCTCATGGGGTTTCCTCTGCGAGAAATTGGGTGAAGTCGAAGCCCGGGGGCGGATGAGAGGCTCTGGAAGCAAGCTACAAACTGCGCGCGGCGATGAAGAATTCCTAGCCACTCGCCACTTGTCGCTCGCCACTCACTTATGAGCCACGTCCAGCTTGTCCACCGTATCGAACTCGAACTTGATCTCTTTCCAGGTCTCCATCGCGGCCTTAAGCTCCGGGCTGCTCGCCGCGGCCTTGGTCAGGACCTCTTTGCCTTCCTTTTCGATCGCAACACCCTGGTTGCGCGCCTCCACGCAGGCCTCTAGTGCCACGCGGTTCGCCGCAGCACCCGCGGCGTTGCCCCAGGGGTGACCCAGGGTGCCGCCGCCGAACTGCAGGACCGAGTCGTCGCCGAAGATGGTGACCAGCGCGGGCATGTGCCAAACGTGGATTCCGCCGGAAGCCACCGGGAACACGCCCGGCATGGAGCCCCAGTCCTGATCGAAGAAGATCCCGCGGCTGCGGTCCTCCTTGATGAAGCTGTCGCGCATGATGTCGATCCAGCCCAGGGTCGCCTCGCGATCGCCCTCCAGCTTGCCCACGACAGTGCCGGAGTGCAGGTGATCGCCGCCGGAAAGGCGCAGTATCTTCGCCAGCACACGGAAGTGGATGCCGTGCTTGGGATGACGGTCGAGTACCGCATGCATGGCGCGGTGGATGTGCAGCAGAATGCCGTTGTCGCGGCACCAGTTGGCCAGGCCGGTGTTGGCGCAGAAACCACCGGTGATGTAGTCGTGCATGATGATCGGCGCACCCAGCTCCTTGGCCCGCTCGGCACGCTTGTACATCTCCTCCGGGGTCGGGGCGGTCACGTTCAGGTAGTGACCCTTGCGCTCGCCGGTCTCCCGCTCGGCCTTGTCGATCGCCTCCATGACGAAGTCGAACCGCTGGCGCCAACGCATGAATGGCTGGCTGTTGACGTTTTCGTCGTCCTTGGTGAAGTCCAGACCGCCCCGCAGGCACTCGTACACTGCACGGCCGTAGTTCTTCGCCGACAGGCCCAGCTTGGGCTTGATGGTGCAGCCGAGCAGCGGCCGGCCGTACTTATTCATGATGTCGCGCTCGACCTGAATACCGTGGGGCGGCCCGCCGCAGGTCTTCACGTAGGCGATCGGGAAGCGGACGTCCTCGAGGCGAAGGTGACGCACGGCCTTGAAGCCGAAGACGTTGCCTACCAGTGAGGTGAACACGTTGACAACGGAGCCTTCCTCGAACAAATCGATCGGGTAAGCAATAAAGGCGTAGTAAGACTCGTCGTCTCCCGGTACGTCTTCGATCGCGTAGGCCCGACCCTTGTAATAGTCCAGATCGGTCAACAAGTCGGTCCAGACGGTGGTCCAGGTGCCGGTTGACGATTCGGCGGCGACGGCGGCGGCGGCCTCCTCACGCGGGACGCCCGACTGAGGCGTAATCTTGAAACACGCCAGAATGTCGGTGTCCTTGGGTGTGTAGTCGGGCATCCAGTAGGTCTCGCGGTATTCCTTCACGCCCGCGCTGTAGCTCTTGGCCATGTTCGCTCCTCGTAGGTGTTGATCTTCAGTGGCGGGGGGCGCCGCAGGTTTTCGGCGGCCCACCTGGACCGACAAGGGTTGCTTGGGTTAAGACCCAGCAAGTTTGTCTGGAGGCGTAGTTTAGTGAAATCGAAGATAAAGGGAACTAACGTTTCCTGATATCCCTAGTATAAAAAACCTTATATGCGATTGGGGATCGCACGGAGCTGTGTCCTTGCGCACGTGACGCTGAAACCGGCCCACCGAGGTAACCTGAACGATCTTCGTCCCGCTCCGAGGCGACGGGTAGGTCCCGGCGGGCTGCGCATCGGCCCGCCCAGCCCACCGCTCGCGCGGAAGCGCGCTACGTTAGGACCTTGGCAGGGCCCGACACCGCGAGACGGGGGCCTACTTGGTTAAGGCCATGAAGAGCCGCGGGAGCTGCTCTGGCAGCCGCTCCACCCGGTCGATGACGGTGAAGCGGTTGCCGAAGCAGTCGCGCACATACTCGTCGGCGTGGCTGTCCAGGTTGATGCAGTAGGTATAGATACCCTGCCGATCGAGCTCCTGCACCGCCCTGTGGGTGTCTTCGATGAGCAGGCGCTCGTCGGTCACGTCGATGTCGTGGGGCTGACCGTCGGTCAGGATGAGCATCAGCTTCTTCTCCGCCCGACGCGCCTCCAGGTAGTGGGCGGCGTGACGCAGGGCGGCACCCATGCGGGTGGAGTAGCCGGCCTGCATGGCGGCGAGCCGGGCCTTGACCTGGTCGTCCCAGTGCTCGCTGTAGCCCTTGATGTGCTGGTAGCGGACCTCGTGCCGGGTGTTGGATGAGAAGCCGGCGATGGCGAATTCGTCGCCCAAGTGCTCGATGGCCCAGCCGAGCAGGGCGACCGCCTCCTGGCTCAACTCGAGGATGCTCTGGCTGCATCCGTCCGGCACCTGGTTGAGGGACTGCGACAGGTCCAGCAGGAGCATGACCGCGATGTCCCGCCCGTCGTGGCGGTGACTCATGTTGATGCGCGGGTCCGGGGTGGCCCCGCCGCGGAAGTCGATGAGCGAGCGGATGGCCACGTCCAGGTCGAGCTCGCTGCCCTCCTCCTGATAGCGCAGACGCACATACTGCTGAGGCTTGAGCAGGTCGAGGATCTGCTTGAGGCGTTTGGCCAGCACCCGGTGCTTGTCCAGCAGGGCGTCGATCTGGGCCGGATCGCCAGACGGGTGCAGTCCCTCGTAGACGCTCACCCAGTCCGGGCGGTAGGTCTTGCTCTGGTAGTCCCACTCGGGATAGTGGCGCGGCGGTAGCGTCTCGATCTCCTCGGGCGGACGCTGCTTCCGCTCCTCGAAGGTCTCTTCCTCGTCGCCCTGCTCGATGTAGCGCCACAGGTGACGGTTGTCGTCGCGGTAGTCGACGACCGTGTCGGCGAAATAGACCTTAGATGAAAGGTCCTGCTGGCGACGGGTGCGGGCGATGTAGGCGATCGCCAGATCGGCGACCGCCTGGGTGCTGGACTCGCCTTGGGTAAGCTCGGCGTGGAATCGGGCAACGAAGTCGAGCAGGTCCGGGTTGCGGTAGCCGTGATCCGGATCCAGCACGGCGCGCGAGAAGAGGGCCAAGCGATAGCGAATACAGGACTCGCGCTCGGGGTCGCAGGCGTCCTCCACGGGCTTGGGGTGCAAGGCCAGGAAGTGACGGCGCAGCCCAGGGTAGTGGCGCAGGGCCAGCGACTCCACCCGGCAATCCTCGAAGGTCTCCACGGCCAACCGCTGGAAGGGACTCAGGTTGTCCGCCACCAGCGAGCTGCTCCAGCGCAGATGCGCGGCCACATGGGCCAGGAGGGCACGATAGCGGTCGATCCCGGCCACCCCGTCGCGATCGTCGTAGACATCCGGGATCCGCACCCCCAAGGCATCGAAATAGGGCATGGGCTTGCGCAGCGTGTCGAAGGCGTCCGAGTACGGAACGAACGGCCGATGCTCCTGCCACAGGGCGCGCAGATAGAGATCCAGCTGGCGCTCGTGGTCGACGAACAGGGTGCCGTGGCGCTCGCGCTGGAGGACCGCCCGACTGTCGGCCGATTGCAGGCCGAAATAGTCGCGCTGGCGGTCCGGGTGATCGGCGTAGTGGCGAAGGCCGTAGTCCACCCAATTGCGCAGCCCATGACAGGTGAGCTGACTCAGGAGATAGGGGATCCGCTCCAGCAGGTCCGGGAGGCTGGGGCTCGGAATGGTCGTGTGGAAGCCGTGGATGGAGCCGGTGGTGCGCTCCATGAAGTCCAGGATCATCGCCGTATAACGCGTCAGGAGCTCCGCACTGGCGAGGCGGCGCGCCGCCTCGGCGATACTCTGCAGGAAGGGCAGGATCGCCTTGCCGTTGGGACTGCGCGAGATCTTCCAGACCGTCTGCGAGATCAGGCCCAGAGTCTCCTCTCCGAGATCGGCCGCGACCTGGGGCATCTCCTCCAGATAGACCAGGACCGGCTCGAAGCCCCGCCCGATCCGGCAGATCAGCGAAGCCCCATCCAGATAGTCCTTGATGCCCGCCTCGCTCAGCCGGGCTTGGGCTTCCGCCATGCAGTCCGGAAAGACCTGATCGAGCTGCGGGAAGTTGCAGCGCAATTGTTGGCGCAGGGACACCAGGGTCTCGGGCGCGGGTGGGGCTAGTACGGGCATGGCGGCTCCGACAGGGCTATCACGGGCGGATCAAGGTCGCAGGGCAGCAACGCCGACTATTGCTTAGTCGCCGAGCAGCTACGCCTTCTTCACGAATTCGGACTTCAATTGCATGGCACCGATGCCATCGATCTTGCAGTCGATATTGTGATCGCCGTCGACCAGGCGGATGCCCTTGACCTTGGTCCCGACCTTAACCACCGATGAGGTGCCCTTCACCTTCAGATCCTTGATCACCGTGACCGCGTCGCCGTCACCCAGCAAGGTCCCAAAGGCATCGCGTACGACAACGCCTTGATCGGGATCTTCTAGGACCGCATCGACTGCCCACTCATGGGCGCATTCGGGACAAACGTACATGGCCCCGTCTTCGTACGTGTGCTCCGAGCCACAGGCCGGACATATCGGTAAACCGCTCATTCTGTACTCTTTGATTGATTAGCGAGAGTAAATCCGGGCGACTTAAACCCCACTGCCAAAAAACAAGTAGGCGGCAAAAACAGCCGCCGTAAATCCGGTCAGATCGGCGATCAATCCACCCGCCACCGCGTAGCGAACACGTTTGATCCCGACCGCACCGAAATACACCGCGAGGACGTAGAACGTGGTCTCGGTGCTGCCCTGGATGATACACGCCAGACGACCGGCGAACGAGTCGGCACCCTCGGTGCGCATGGTTTCGATCATCATGGCACGAGCGCCGGAGCCGGAGAGTGGCTTCATCAGCATCGTTGGTAAGCCGTCAACCCAGCGGGTGTCGAAACCGGCCGCGCCGACCAGACCCTGTGCGGCATTAATGGCGACAGCGAGTGCACCGCTGGCGCGAAGCATACCGATCGCAACCAGCATAGCGACCAGGTAGGGAATGATCGTCACAGCGGTCTGAAAGCCCTCTTTCGCCCCCTCGATGAACGCCTCATATGCGTTTACCCGTCGCCACAAGGCGCCAAGCAGAAAGGCCACGATCATCGACAGCAGCAGGAAATTGCTGACCAAAGAAGACCTTGCTGCCATCTCGGTAGCGGACAAGCTGGCGAAATATAGCGCCAGACCGCCGACCGACAGGGAGAGCGCAACGACCCAGGCCACCACCACCCAGTTCAGACGGATGCACTGGCGCACAGCGACAAAGGCAAAGCCGGCGAGCGTGGAGCAGTAAGTCGCCATCAGGATCGGAATGAAGACATCGGTGGGGTCAGTCGCGCCAAGCTGTGCCCGATAGGTGAAGATGGTGACCGGCAGCAGCGTGATACTCGAGGCATTGATCACGAGGAAGAGGATCTGCGCATTGCTCGCCGTACCCGGGTCCGGGTTCAACGTCTGCAGCTGCGTCATCGCCCTGATGCCGATCGGCGTTGCCGCATTGTCGAGCCCGAGCATATTGGCCGCCATGTTCATGGTAATCGAGCCCAAGGCCGGATGCCCCGGCGGCACCTCAGGAAACAGCCGGACAAAGAGCGGCGACAGCAGGCGGGCCAACAGATCGAGAAAACCGACGCGCTCGCCGATCTTCAGTATCCCCAGCCAGAGACACATCACACCCGTGAGCCCGAGGGCGATCTCGAAGGCCAGCCTGGCGTTGTCGAACCCGGCCTTCATCAGTTGGGCGAAGATATCCGCCTGACCGCCAATAAAGAACTGGAACAGCGCGGAGGCGAAGGCGACAAGGAAGAAGCCGACCCAGATCAGGTTAAGCATGGGCGGCGCGACTTACAAAACAAGCATTCACCAGAGGCAGGAGTACCGATGTCGGATTGCCGAAACACGGCGGCACATCTTCTTGCAATCGTCCTCCAACGTCGCATTCTCAGACTGGACAATGGAGCACCCGACCAGTCCCCCGGAAAAAACCTGCTCATCTATGCGGTCTCATGAATTCCAGTACGCGGATTTTCAGATGAGAGGGATGTCTGGAGGATGCTGTCCAGGCACAAGGCATCTGGACAAAGATCGAGCCCGTTATTCCATTGGATACTCCCGAGGAACGCTTTAACCGAGTTAGAAACGGCTCGATCTTTGAGCTGTCGGAATTGTCGTCTCTCGAGATACCGAGACACGTCAAAGACGCGAATCTCGCCGTTCTCGAAGGTTAGAGTAAGGGAGTAGTCTTGGTTGGGTTGAACGTCTCGAGCTCGCGGGTTCATAACCAAACACCTATTTCAAGGGATCGATGTTGAAAGCCGCAAGTCTATTCTCGTATCAATCGACCCCGTTCCATTCCCCATCGTTGGGGCATTGTCTTACGCAGCCACATCAACCGTTTCCACGAAACTATGAGGTAGGGGCACTTGTTCGCCGCTCTCGCGAAGTCCCTCGATGTGAAACTCAATAGCTTCAGCAATTAGCTTCAGGGCTTCTTCCTTGCTTTTCCCCACAGCAACACAACCCGGCAAATCGGGCACATAAGCACCGAAGCTGGTCTCACCCTTTTCAAGAATGACCGCGTATTTCATGTAGATCACCTCAGTTCCTAATTCCGGCTTGCTTGAGCGCGTTGTTCAGCGTGCCTGGGGGAAGATCGACGCTCGCTTTACCCGCTGCCGTGACAGTTCCAAGCTTAGTCGGATGACCAAACTGTCTGTGGCTTCCGCGGGTCCTCACGAGAACCCAACCGTCGGCCTCAAGCATCTTGATGAGATCTTTGACCTTCATGTACAGCGATGTGGGGTTGTAATGCTGTCCTGACCGACTAATCACCTACGTGATGCCATGCTCCGTCGGGGCGAGCCCGCAGAAGAAGGCAATGACACTTAGGCCTCGGACTGGCAACCTTGATCCGCAGTTGGCCTAATTGAGACAGGCCCCAATTCCGCTGCCCGGGCTGGGTCGTCTTGAGCACCTTGATGTACGTTATGCTACCTCGCGCATAGGGCGGACCCGTGGCTGCGGGAGGGGTCGGCCTTCAGCGTTGAAGTGGCGGATCACGTCCTCAACGACGGCGCAGAGCTCGCCATATAGACTAACGGGGTCATCCCCATGGATTCCGGTGATAAGATCAGGGCACCGACCGATGAAAACCTGATCTTCCTCGCTCCAATCAACCCATTTATGGTACTTATCGAGCTCTTTCATTTGCCAACCATTTCAATGGCTTGCGCAAAAACTTTCTCTTGATATCGCTTCGCGTCCTCACCAGGCTGTCCGCTCAGTGTAACTGCATCGGGATACTTCGAGTGAACGAGCTTCCGGTGAGAGCCTTTTCCGCCCCAACGATTTCTCTGAGGCTGGCGTGTTTCAGCGTCTTAAGCAAATCACGGATATTCTGAGGCACTGACAATCCTGTCTTCTATATGCGCCCAACGCGAAACCTGAAGCGACAAAAAATCGAGCGGTGGCAATTTCTCGCAGACTACTGCGGAGCTGAGCGCGCGATTTGAGTCGCTCTCTAAGTGCTGGTTAGGCATCGATTCTATCGGCAATAAGAAAAATCCTTGTCCGTCCCGGATTTCGGTCGTTGGCAACTGTCCTACAACGTCGCATTCTCAGACTGGCCGATGGAGCAACCAAGCTTGATGGACGTTATGCTACCTCGCGCATAGGGCGGACCCGTGGCTGCGGGAGGGGTCGGCCTTCAGCGTTGAAGTGGCGGATCACGTCCTCAACGACGGCGCAGAGCTCGCCATATAGACTAACGGGGTCATCCCCATGGATTCCGTTGATAAGTTCAGGGCATCGACCGATATAAACCTGTTCTTCCTCTCTCCAATCCACCCATTTATGGTACTTATCGAGCTCTTTCATTTGCATGCAATTTCAACAGCTTGCGCAACATCTTTCTCTTGGTAGCGCTTCGCGTCATCGCCTATCTGTCCGCTCAGTGTAACTGCACCGGGATACTTCGGGTGAACGAGATTCCGGTGAGAGCCTTTTCCGCCTCCAGCGATTTGTTTGAACCCAGCCTGCTTCAGGGCATTAAGCAAATCACGGATTATCTGAGGCGCCGGTAGTCATACCTGGTATCTGCGCTCAACGCGAAACCCTAAGCGATCCAAATAGCGGGGCAGCACGGCCTTGCAGACTACTGCGGAGCTGCGCGGGGGGGCTTGGGGTTGCCTATTGGGTCCTGGTTAGCCTTCGTTTCTATTGGAAATAAGAAGAACCGTCGTCCGTCCCCGATATACCTCGCGCCGGGCCCCTTTTCTCGTCCCTTTTCTCGTTTAACTTATTTGAACCAGGACCCTTTTCCCCCTCTTCATATCACCAAAGCGATTTCTTCAAAATCGTCTTCTGTTTCTCTTATTGCCGCTTGCCGATGAAGATCCATAACATCCTTAGCCGCTTCCTTAAGACTAATAATTAATTCGTCTTTGGTTCTTTCCTGGGCGTTAGCGCCTGGGATCTCCTCAATCCAACCAACCCACCATTCGCCATCCTTCTTTACGATGGCTGTGAATTCAGCTTTCATAGTCTCCTATACCCCTATGGTAGCGCTGTAGGGTGTTCAGGATCGCGCCCCCGTTCCGTTCTGCTCTCGGTCCGAGCCTGCGGTGAAACTCGATGTCTGCTTGGCAAATGGGGGCATAGCCCGCAGTGCTTGGTAGACCGCTTTCGCGTTCTGCTGAGCTGCAGCAACATCGGAATCGAGCACGACGACGTTCGAGCCCTCGCGATATTGCTTGAAGTACTTGGCCCAGGCTGCTTTCGAAAAGCCAAGATCGAGCTCCAAGCGGCTTCGATGGGCATCGCTCTCGCTCTGCCTATCCTACAACTTGACGGCCTTGAGCGTCGTTCCGGCCACCCCCGGGAGCGCGGGCGTCCCGCCCGCCAATTTCCGTTGGTGGGCGGGACGCCCACGTTCCCAGGACCGCAGATCGCGCATGCCTTGGCCGGAACGACGATCAAGGCCAACTTGACCATCCCGGCAGCCACATCGGTCTTGGTCACGCCCCCCTCCAGACGCAGGTCGTCATCAACGATATCAATTTGATGCATAAGACAAGGGCTAACGGGCGGGCACACCACCCCTGCAAAGCCCCCAATTGTTCTTTCATAATAAGCATTTGTCCGGCGTGCGCCTGCCACGATCTAGACCACGGCACGGCGCCTGCCGCGCACGACGGAGAAATGCTTATGGGAACACCGCATCGATCGCATGATGCAGCGTCGACCGAATATCCTCGTCGTCCGTAATCGGGTCCACCAAGGCCATCCGACTCGCCTCCCGCGGCGGGATCCCTTCGTCCATTAGATTGGCAGCATAGACCAGAAGCCGGGTGGAGATCCCCTCATCGAGCCCGTGACCCTTCAGGTTGCGGGCCGCGACGGCGATCTTGACCAGCGCGCTAGCCAACTCCGGGCTGGTGCCCGTCTCTGTGGCGACGATCTGGGTCTCAAGGTCGGCTGGCGGGTAGTCGAACACAAGGGCGGAGAAGCGCTGCTTGGTGGACTGCTTCAGGTCCTTCATCAGGGACTGGTAGCCCGGGTTATAGGAGATGACGAGCTGGAAGTCCGCATGGGCGGTGACGACCTCGCCCTTCTTGTCGAGGGGTAGGTTGCGGCGGTGGTCGGTCAGCGGGTGGATGACGACCGTGGTGTCCTGGCGGGCCTCGACGATCTCGTCCAGGTAGCAGATGGCGCCGATCCGCGCGGCGACGGTGAGCGGACCGTCGAGCCAGCGGGTGCCGCTGGCATCGAGCAGATAGCGCCCGACCAGGTCCGAGGCGGTCATGTCCTCGTTGCACGCGACGGTGATCAGGGGCTTGCCCAGACGCCAGGCCATGTATTCGATGAAGCGCGACTTGCCGCAACCAGTCGGTCCTTTGACCATGACCGGGAGGCGGCGTTTGTAGGCGGCCTCGTAGAGCGCGACCTCGTTGCCGTGGGGCTGATAGAAGGGCTCCTTGGTGACCTTGTACTGCTGGATGTCGATGCTCATGGGGCTCGTGGGGGTCGCTGGGATTCTCGAGGGCGTCGGTTAATCGGAAGGTTAAGCGCAACGCTGGACCAGGGCAAAAAAAACCCCCGCGAGGCGGGGGTTCTTGCTCAGAAGGCCAGGTGGCCTACTTGTGCTGGGCCGCGGCGCCGAGCTTGTCGCGCCAGCCGGGGAAGAGCTTGTCGGCATCCGACGGGAAGGAGGCGAAGGCGCGGGCGAACTCCTTGTGCTCCTTGGCGAACTCGATCGGGTCGGCCCCGGCCTTCCAGCACTCGTAGGACTGGCGCAAGGAGATGGCACCGGCCGCCGGGGAGTCGATGTGGCCGTAGGAGCCCCCGCCCGCGGTGTTGATCACGTTGCCGTGGCCCAGGTTCTCGAAGAATCCGGGCAGACGCAGGGCGTTCATGCCGCCGGAGATGATCGGGGTGGTGGGCCGCATGCCGTACCACTTCTGGTAGTAGACCGGGCCCTCGCTCTCGTCGCGCTCGATCATGTAGGCGATGTTGCGGTCGTCCGCACCGCCTTCCATCTTGCCGTAGCCCATGGTGCCGACATGGATACCGGAGGCGCCTTGCAGACGGGCGATCTTGGCCAACACGAAGGCGGTGTAGCCGCGCTTGGCGGAGGGCGAGGTGATCATGCCGTGGCCGGCACGGTGATAGTGCAGGTACTGGCTGGGGTACTGGCGCCGGGCGGTGGTGATCATGCCGGGGCCACCGACGAATCCGTCCACCAGGAAGGCGACCTTGTCCGCGTCGGGGCCGAAGGTCTCCAGGATGAAGTCCGCCCGGGCGCACATCTCGTAGTGGTCGTCGGCGGTGATGTTGGCGGAGAAGAGCTTGGCCTGTCCGGTCTCGTCCTGGGCGCGCTTCATGGCGTCATAGACCAGGGGGTAGACCTTCTTGGCCGGGCAGAAGACCTGGTTGCCCTGGGGCTCGTCGTTCTTGATGAAGTCGCCGCCCAGCCAGAACTGGTAGGCCGCATGGGCGAAGGGCTCGGGACGCAGGCCAAGCTTGGGCTTGATGATGGTGCCGGCGATATAGCCGCCGTCCTTGACCGGGCGGCCGAGGATGCGCCACAGGTCGGAAATGTCCTTGGCCGGGCCGTCGAACAGCTGGATGGCGCGCTCGGGCATGTAGAAGTCGATCATCTGACCGTATTCGATGTCGCCCATGCCCTGGTTGTTGCCGATGACCAGGGTCAGGAAGGACACGATCATCATGCGACCGTCGGTCATGTTCCGATCGAACAGGTCGATCGGATAGGCGATGCGCATGTCCTCGGTCGCTTCGTCGATGTAGTAGACCAGCGCATCGACGCCCTTGGTGAAGTCGTCGGTGGTGGAGACCTCGACATTGGTACCGGTGGAGGACTCGGCGGCGAAGTGGGCGGCGGCCTCCAGATAGCCGTGGCCGGCCTTCGGCTTCATCTTGTACGCGACGAGGATATGCTTGCCGCCCGCGATCAGGTCGGCTTCTTTCAGGCTAAGGTCGGAGTAGCGGGCGGACTGGTCAAGCGCCATGGGGTTCCCCTGGGAGTGTGTGTGGGCCGAGGCCGGGAGGTTCGTACCGTGCGCAAGCCGTCCGTGTCTCGTGGATCCCCGGTCGCCAACCGCGCATTTCGTATGCGTAAAAAATACAGGGATTTGCCATATAAGTACATTCTAAGTATTTTATGGGTCCAATAACCCTGGGGTTATCGGAATGCCAAGCTGCCAGCCCGGTTCGGAGACAGAGCATGCACGTGACCCTTCGCCAACTGCGGGTCTTCGAGGCCGTCGCACGCCACCTGAGCTACACGAAGGCCAGCCGGGAGCTGCACCTGACCCAGCCGGCCGTGTCCATGCAGGTCCGCCAGCTCGAGGATGAACTGGGTCTGCCGCTCTTCGAGAAGCTCGGCAAGCAGACGGAGCTGACCGAGGCCGGGCGGGAGCTCTACCAGTACAGCCGCGGGATCAACCGGGCGCTCCAGGAGATGGAAGAGGTCATGGAGTCCCTGAAGGGGGTCAGTCGGGGCCGGCTCAACATCGCGGTCGCGAGCACCGTCAACTACTTCGCCCCCCGGCTGCTCGCCGTGTTCCACCAGCGCTTCCCTGGGATCAACCTTCGCCTGGACGTGACCAACCGGGAGTCCCTGGTCCGCGCGTTGGAGGCCAACGCGGTCGATCTGGTCCTGATGGGACTCCCGCCCGACGAGGTCGAGGTCGAGTCCGAGGCATTCATGCCGAACCCCCTGGTGGTTATCGCCCCTCCGGAGCACCCCTTAGCTGCCGAGCACGCCATCCCCTTGGAGCGGCTGGCCCAAGAGATCTTCGTGATCCGCGAGCCCGGCTCCGGGACCCGGCTCGCCATGGAGCGATTCTTCGCCGAGCGTGGGATCGCGCCGCGCCACGGCATGCAGATGACCCGCAACGAGGCCATCAAGCAATCGGTGCGTGCTGGGCTGGGCCTGAGCGTCGTCTCTCTCCATACCATCGAGCTGGAGCTGGAGACCGGGCGACTGCGGGTCCTGGACGTGGAGGGCTTCCCCCTGGAGCGGCAGTGGCACCTGGTCTATCGCAAGGGCAAGCGCCTGTCCCCCGCCGCCCGCGCCTTCCGGGACTTCGTGGTGAGCGAGGCCACCGCCATCGCGGCGCCGATCTCCCTGGTGCCCTGAACGCCGATCGGGGATTTCCCTAGATTTCGCGCGACAACCCTCGATACCCAATGTGCACGCGACCCGAGCAACGCCGGGCGCCGGATCGCGCCCGCAAACTCGGCCAGAACCTCGGTATTGCATTGCACAAGTCCGGGACCCTTGGACTAAACTAACCGGCCGTCGCCTGCCCCTCTGGCCGGCCGCCCCCCGCCGCCCTTCCGGCGGGATCGCCCCGCGCCAACAGGATCTGCGCGGGCCTAGTGCGCCTCCGGGCGCCGGACCAATCGCTACGACCAGCCAGATCATGCCCCATCGGCACCCACTGCTAAATTCGATCGACCTCCCCTCGGACCTGCGCGCCCTGACGGAGCCCCAGCTCACCCAACTTGCCGTCGAGCTGCGCAGCTTTCTGATCGACAGCGTCGCACAGACCGGCGGCCACCTGGCCGCGGGACTCGGCGTCGTGGAGCTGACGATCGCGCTCCACCATGTCTTCGATACCCCGCGCGACCGCCTGGTCTGGGACGTGGGCCATCAGGCCTACCCCCATAAGATCCTGACGGGCCGGCGCGCACGCATGGGGACCATGCGCCAAGAGGGCGGACTCTCCGGCTTCCCCAAGCGCTGCGAGAGCGACTACGACACCTTCGGGGTGGGCCATTCCAGCACCTCGATCAGTGCCGCCATGGGTATGGCGCTGGCCGCCCGCCAGCGCGGCGAGCGCCGCCAAGTGGTGGCCATCATCGGCGACGGGGCCTTGAGCGGGGGTATGGCCTTCGAGGCACTCAATCACGCCGGATCCCTGGACTTGGACCTGATGGTGATCCTCAACGATAACGAGATGTCTATCTCGCCGCCGGTGGGCGCTATCAGCAATCACCTGGCGCAGATCCTTACCAGCAAGCTCTTCACCACGGTGCGCGAGGGCGGCAAGACGGCCTTGCGTGCCCTGCCCCAGTTAAAAGAGCTGGTGGGCCGGTGGGAGGAGCACATGAAGGGCATGGTGATGCCGAGCACGCTCTTCGAGGAGCTGGGCTTCAACTACGTCGGACCCGTGGACGGACACGACATCGGCGGACTGATCCATACGCTGCGCAATATGCGGGGGATGCGCAGGCGTCGGCTCTTGCACGTCGTCACCCAGAAGGGCCGCGGCTACGAGCCGGCCGAAGGGGAGCCGGTGACCTATCACGGCGTCACCCCCTTCGACCGCCAGACCGGCAAGCTCCACAAGGGCCAGGCAAGCGGCCCCACCTACACGCAGGTCTTCGGCGACTGGCTGTACGACACCGCCGAGCGCGACCCGCGGTTGACGGGCATCACGCCCGCCATGTGCGAGGGCTCCGGGCTCACGGCCTTCGCCAAGCGCCATCCGGACCGCTTTTTCGATGTCGGCATCGCCGAGCAGCATGCGGTGACGCTCGCCGCCGGCATGGCCTGCGACGGGCTCAAGCCCGTCGTCGCCATCTACTCCACCTTTCTTCAGCGCGCCTACGACCAGCTGATACACGACGTTTGTCTGCAGAATCTAGACGTGACCTTCGCGGTGGACCGGGCAGGTCAAGTCGGGGCGGACGGCGCGACCCATGCGGGCAGCTTCGACTTGAGCTTCGGCCGCTGCCTCCCGAACCTGGTGATCCTCGCCCCCTCGGACGAGAACGAATGCCGACGCATGCTGCGTACCGCCTACGAGTACCCGGGCCCGGCTATCGTCCGCTACCCGCGGGATACCGGACCTGGCGCGGTGATCGACCCATCCGCCCCGCCGCTGCCCATCGGGCGCGGTCGGCTGGTACGCGAGGGGCGGCGGATCGCCGTGCTCGCCTTCGGGACCCTGCTGACGCCAGCGATGGCCGCCGCCGACGGGCTGGATGCCTCGGTCGCGGACATGCGCTTCGTCAAACCCTTGGACGCGGACCTGATCCTGGACCTGGCGCGCGGACACGAGCTCCTGGTCACGGTCGAGGAGAATACAGTCGCCGGGGGTGCCGGCAGCGCAGTCGCCGAGCTCCTGTCCGAGCGGGGCGAGCTGGTGCGCTGCATCCACATCGGGCTTCCGGACCGCTGGGTGGATCACGCCACGCGTGCCTCCCAGCTCGCCGCCTGCGGGCTTGACGCGAAGGGCATCGAGGCACGCATCCGTGCAGCCCTAGGCGCAGGTATCCAATCCCAGGGCCCAGTGGCCACCCTGATCAAGGGTGCAGGCGCGGGCTGAGCTTGGCGAACGGAGAACCAGACTGCCGAGGGCCCCAGCCTCCGGCCAACCGGCCTTTGGCCTCGATGCGCCCGACGCTGACGCAGGTGGCGATACCGCGTACCCGGCTGCCGGGCCAAGCTCCCGTTTCGACCCAAGTCAGGCGAGTCGGGCAATGGACGCACGCCAGCGCTTCTCGATTCTCGTCGACGACCGCGAGTCCACTGGCGCCGTCCTGGCGGCTTTGCAGCGACGCGAGTGTGTCCGAGTGCAGGTTGTGCGCCTGCCGCTCGGCGACTATCGAGTGGACGATACCCTGCTGTTCGAGCGCAAGACGCTCCCGGATCTGGTGGCATCCATCAAGGACGGTCGCCTGTTCGCCCAGGGGCTGCGGCTCGCCAACGTGCCCCCGCCCCTGCGCGGGGCCTTGATCCTGGAGGGCACCTCCCAGGATTTGGCAGAGTGCCGGATGCGGCGGGAGGCGATCCAGGGCGCCCTGGTGACCTTGACCCTGTTCCTGGGTCTGCCGCTGCTGAGGTCCCTGGGCCCGGAGGAGACGGCGAGTTTGATCTTGTTCGCGGCCCGTCAGGGGCGGACCTTCGCGTCCGGCGCCCTGCCGCGCAAGGGAAGACGTCCGCGAGGCAAGCAGCGGGTCCAGAGCCGTGTCCTCCAGGGATTGCCCGGCATCGGTCCGGAGCGGGTTCGTCGGCTCCTCGAGCGGTTTGGTACCATCGAGGCAGTCGTCGCCGCGCCGGCCGCCGATCTCGCCGCGGTCCCCGGGATCGGGCAGAGGACCGCGGAGTCCATCCGCTGGGCGGTCGAGGAGACCCCGGCCTCCTACCTGAGCGACGGCGATCTCGATCTTTGAATCCCATGGCCACCGGAGCCGCAAGCGGCCCCAGGATCGCGGCGCCGCCGACGCAGCCGGTCCCTTTACCGAAGCCAAAGAATGCTCCAGATCCGACCCATCCCCGCCTTCGACGACAACTACATCTGGCTGCTAACGGAGCCGCCCGCATGCACCGCCGTGGTCGTGGACCCCGGGGATGCAGACCCGGTGCTGGAGACCCTCGCGACCGAGGGTCTGACACTTTCGGCCGTGCTCGTCACCCACCATCATGGCGACCATGTGGGCGGACTCGGGGAGCTTGCGGGCGCCTTTGCCGGACTGCGCATTTACGGCCCGGCGGACCCGCGCATCCGCGGCCTCACGGACCGGGTCGCGGAAGGGGATCGCGTCCAGCCGGCCGGACTGGCCAGCCGTTTCACGGTCCTTGAGCTGCCTGGACACACGGCGACCCATATCGGCTATCTGGACGAGGGCGCCCTGTTCTGCGGCGACACGCTGTTCGCCGCCGGCTGCGGACGGGTCTTCGACGGGACCCTCGAGCAGCTGTCCGCGTCGCTGCGGCGCATCGCGGCCCTGGACCCGGAGACCCTGTGCTATTGCGCCCACGAGTACACGCTCGCCAACCTGGGCTTCGCCCTCTGGGTGGAGCCCCAGAGCCAGGCGATTCAGGCACGGGTCCGCGAGGTCGAAGAGACCCGCCGCCGCGGACTCGCCACGGTGCCATCCCGCCTCGGCCTGGAGCTTGAAACCAACCCCTTCCTGCGGACCGACGCGCCGGACCCGATCGCCGCCGCCGAGCGATTCGTGGGCCGCCACCTGAAGGGGCATGCAGAGGTCTTCGCCGCGCTCAGGCGTTGGAAGGACTCCCGCTACGACTGAGCCGGTCGCACAATGGCCAGCTGGGCCTGCGACGCGCGCCGCTAGCCCCCAATGTCTCGATGCCCATCGTCCCGATTATCCTCCCGATCTTCGCCCTGATCCTGCTCGGTTGGGCCATCCACCGCTGGGGAAGGCTGGCGAATCCCTTCTGGGCGGACCTGGAACGGCTTATCTATTTCGTCTTTTTCCCGGCGCTCCTGTTTCACTCCCTGTCCCATGGGTCCATCGACCTGGGGGCGGCCTGGCCGATGGTCGCGGTCGGCATGCTATTCACCCTGGCGGGCATGGCGCTCGGGCGGCTCTCCAAGAACCTGTTTCACGACCCGCCGCAGGTCTATGCGGCCGCCTTCCAGTGCTCCTTTCGGTTCAATAGCTATATCGGGCTGGCGGTAGCCGGGGCCCTGCACGGAAAGGCGGGGATTGCGGCTATCGGGCTGCTCATGGGTTTTCTGGTGCCCATGGCGAACCTGGCGGCCGTCTCGGTGCTGGCCCGACACGGGAAGGGGCGCTGGATCAGGGAGCTGCTGGGCAATCCGCTGATCCTCGCGACCGTCGGGGGCATGGTCTTCGGGGTCGCTGGGCTATCCCTGCCCGCGGTGGCGGATGGGACCCTGGAGCTGCTGGCCCGCGCCTCGCTGCCCTTGGGGCTGATCGCCGTGGGGGCGGGCCTCCGGCTCGACGCCTTGGATCATGCGCGCGGCCACCTGTGGTATGGGACCGGAGTCAAGCTCTTGGCGCTGCCCGCCATCGCCTGGGCACTCTCCTTGACCTTTGACCTCGCGGGGATCTGGCGCGATACCGCAATCCTGATGGCAGCGCTCCCCGTATCCACGGTCGCTTATGTGCTTGCCAACCGCATGGGCGGCGACGGTCGGGTGAGCGCGGCCCAGGTGACCCTGACGACCTTGCTCTCCATGGTCACCCTGCCTTTTTGGCTCTGGGTGGCACGGGGCGCAGGGGGTTAGCTTGAAGGGCGCTTGGCAGCCGGGGAGTTGACCGCAGCGGGAAACCGAAACGAAAGGCGATGGACCATTGCTTGAATGCCGAGGAACGCGACGCGCAGTCGATTGCACCAACACGTTCTGCACCCTCTCAAGCGGGCGATGCGCGACCTGTTGTCAGGCGCGCGCGTATGCGCTTGTACCAAAGGCTGTCGGGTATCAGGACCGCATAGACCAGGGCAAGGATGAGGACCTGGTACCAGAGACTGGTGAGCCAGGGCGGCGTAACCCCGGTAGCGAGCCAGCTCTCGGCCAGGCGCTGGAGGTTGAAGAAGCTGAAGTAGGCGATGAAGGCGAGAAAGAGCCGCCCCGAGGTCCGCTGGCGCGGCGAGATGGCGACCAGGGGAACGGCGAGTACCATCAAGGTAAAGATCGCGACCGGGGCCGAGAGGCGGTGCTCCAGCTCGGCGCGGTCCTCGATGCCCGAGGAGCGCAGCAGCTCCAGGGTAGGGGCGGTAGAGCGCTTATTGGTGGTACGCCGCGCCCCGGTATTACGCAGTCGAATCTGGTATTCGTCGAAGTCCCCGATCATGTAGGCGCCTTGACCCGCATTACCGTCGAAGCGGTGCCCATTGGAGAGGGTTACCAGATGGTCGCCGGTGGGCTCGTCCAGGCGGTGCCGACCCGTCTCGCTGACGACCACACGCGTCTTGTCGTCGCGCCGATCCAGGATGAAGACCCGCCCCAGACCCTTGTCGCGGTCGAGGGCGCCGATGTAGACGACCAGGTTGCCCTCTTCCTCCACGTAGAAGCGCCCGGCCTGGAGTCCTGCGACCTGGGCGGCCTGCTCCTTCTGCTCCAGCCGGATCTGAGCGATCCCGGAGGCCGCCCAGGGTTGCAGGGAAAGCGCGAACCAGCCGGTCACCAAGGCCACCGGGACGGCCAGCACGAACAGGGCACGATAGATGCGGCGGGGGCCGATCCCGCAGGCATGGAGCGCGATCAGCTCGCTGTCCCGGGCGAGCCGGCTCAAGGCGGCAAGTGCGGCGATGAAGAAGGCGGGAGGCAGGAGGCTCGATGTATCCCTGACGATTTGGAGCCCCAGGAAACGCAGCACCAGGTCAGAATTAAGTGCGCCCAGGCTGACCTCCTCCAGGGTGCGCAGGAACAGCATGCTGGCCACAATCAACATGAGCGTGAAGACGATCGTGAGAAAGGTCTTCAGTACCTCGGTCAGCAGGTAGCGATCGACGATCTGTAGCATGGTCCGTCAGGGCCCGGGCAGGGACGCGTATTCTGGCACGGACCGCCCCCCGGCGGTCGGCCCCGCCCCGCAGCCGGCT
>JBGSOR010000319.1:0-3862 GCA_041738985.1 Chromatiaceae bacterium
GGGTCCAGTCGGCGCCGCAGGCCGCGGCCGCGTCGGCCTGGGGCTCTCCCGCGACCGGTCCCATCTTCAGGCGGTAGGTCTTGCCCTCGTTAAAGATCGGGGCGTAGAGGAAGACTCGGGAGGGGTCCTCGCCTACCAGACAGCTCGCCGGATGGCTCTGGACCTGGGCCAGGGTGGCGGGGTCCCGCTTCGCTGCGAGCAAGTCGTCGAGGGACTCGAAGGTGGGCCGGAGCGTCGCCCCGTGGGTCGCGTAGATCCCCAGTGCCAAGGCGGTCAGGGCGACAACTCCGAACAGCCGCTGGGACGTGGTGGACGCACTGGAGGGCTTACGGTCTCCCCCGGGCCTCAGCATGATCAGGTTGAGCGAGACGAGTAGGGTCATCCAGAACAGGTAGTCCTGAAGGGCGGTGTGGTCGGGGGCCAGAATTGCCAGTGCCGTGGCAATGGCGAGCAGGATCAGAATGCCGAGCCGATAGAACATGCCGGTGACGATCAGGGTGGCGAACAGGACCAGGTTGAAGATCGCGTACCAGCCCAGGAAACCGCCCTCGCGGACGGCCAGTGGGAGCTTCTGGGCGCCGGCCTGCGCCCAGGGGGCATGGCCGAAGAGGGGCTCGGCCCCCACGTCGAAGACCTCGTCGGCCCAGGCCGCGGCGCGGACCCGGAAGGGCTCTGTCGGATCCTCTCCGCCCGAGCTCGGGGTGCCAGCACTCGGCGCCTGCGGCGGCACCGCGGCAGGTGTCTGGCTCCCGGTCTCGGCCGGGATGCGGGCAAGCCCATCGGCGCGCAGCTCGTAGGAATCCTGGGGACCCGCGTAGCTAAGCGCGCCGGCCTTCAGACCCATTGGGTAGACGGGATCCCCGTGGAGGACCAGATTCTTGATGGGAACCAGGAAGACCAGGCCAGCGGCCAGGATGGCAAAGATCCAGGCCCCAAGCAGCCGGGGGACCCGCCGCTTGCCCTCGGCCGGGCGACGCAGGCGTCCCAGGGTGATGCCCAGGAAACCCAGGACAAAGACCACGGTCACCAGGGGGAGCAGGGCGAGCTTGGCATGGGCGGCCAGGGCGCAGGCGAGGAAGAAGAGCGCCGCGTCGTTGAAGCGGGGCGGCGTGCGTGTGGAATAGAGCGGCATCAGCATCAAGAACGCGGCGGTCAGGGCCAGGTTGGCCGGAAGCTCCGCGGAGGTGCCGGTCGCCTGGACCTGGACCAGGGGGATGGCCACCAGCCCGATCAGGGCGAGGGTCATCGGTACCTTGAAGCGCACCCGCAGGAACAGGACGAACAGGACCAGGCTTCCCAGGGCCACCAGATTGGCCATTTCCGGCTGACCCGTCAGCCGCCAGAGCTGGCCCTGGACCCATTCGATCAGGAGCGGATAGCCGGCGAATCGCTGCGCGAGGAAGTCGTTCCAGACATAGCTGTCCGCTGGCATCATTCCAGCCAGCTGAGCGGCCCAGGGGAGCCTAAAGAACCAGGCGTCCGCACTCGGATCGATCGATACGGCGGCCCTCAGGGCCAGGACCAGGAACAGGCCTGCGGCAAGCAGGATCAGGATCCAGTCGATGCGCGTGCGCGACGCGCCGGTCGGGGGGGTTTCTTTTGTCATTGATGGATATGGCTCCAACCCTAGGTTACGACGGCCAGTGGCGTACTGGCCAAATCCGCACTGGCGGGCGGCTCGGTAACCGCCCCTCCGGGCGCTGTTGCGATAGGCCGGCGGTTGGCCCGATGTCGCGGCTCGGGTGAGTCTCCCGGCGCGGGGTGCAAGGTTGCCAGCGGCGGCGATCGCCGTCGGCCAAGGGTGGCATCACCGCGTCGAGAACGGGCGCCGACAGGCTCGCAGGCACGTGACCGGGAAAGACAACCCTGCCACCGTTGCGACCGACGAGCACCGCGGCTGGGGGAGCCGGCAAGATAAAGACCGCCGCAGGCGGCGATTCCGCTGCGGGCGGGAGTTTAACACCAACTGCTAATATTTGCTCGGCGCCTGGCGCTAAGCCTCGGATGGCGAACGCCTCAGCCGGCCTGGGCGCCGGCCTCTCGACTGAGTGCGCGGTCCGGCTTGGGGGCAGGGCATCGCTGCGTGCGCCTTTCAAGGTATCGGTCGGGCCGGCTGCGCGAGCTTGGCAGTCATGGGACCGGGCGCACCGGCACCGTCGTAGACCCAGCGCAGGATGGACCCCTCGACGGCCTTGCCGCGCCAGCCCTGGAGCCGGGGATTGTTGATGAGGGACACGAAGACCCAGCGGCGCCCTGCCTTGTCCTCAACGAATCCGGCGAGTCCGGTGGCCCCTTTCAGGGTTCCGGTCTTCAAGTGCCCCTGGCCCTCCACCGGGGTGCGGCGGAAGCGCCGATGAAGGGTCCCGTCGACCCCGGCGATGGCGAGCGAGGACATCAGCTCGGACATGGTCGGATTGGCATAGGCCCAGTCCAGCAGCCGGCCCATGCTGCGCGCGGAGATCCGGTCCTCCCGCGATAGCCCGCACCCGTTGTCGATCGCGAGCTCCGGGAAGTCGAGCCCCTTCTCGGTCAACCAGGCGCGGATCGCCTCCCGTGCCTTTTCCAGGGTCGCCGGCCGCCCGGCCTGCTCCATTCCCAAGGTCAGGAACAGGATCCGTGTCATCAGGTTGTTGCTCCATTTGTTGATGTCCCGAACCACCACGCCCAGCTCCGGGGATTCATGGGTATGGAAGAGGGTGGCGCCCTTGGGCTTGACGCCCTCGCGCACCTGGCCTGTCAGGGTCCCGCCCTGTTGCTGCCACAGGGCCAGGAAGGCCGCTCCCGCGTGCCGGATCGGGTCCAGGACCAGCCGGGCGATGCTGTCCCGCTCGCACTTGGAGGCGAAGGTGCCGGTCAGGGTCAGGCTGGCGCTGGGACCCGACTCGAGCACCCTGAGCCCGAGCCGATGGTTCTTGGCTGTGCAGGGTGCCTCTACGACCTTCACCTGATCGATCAGAGACACGCCGGCCAGGGGCGGCATCAGGAAGGAGCGCAGATTCCCGGAAGAGGAGTCCCGGATCAGCTCGATCTGGGTCACCTGGAAGTTGACGCTGAAGGCCATGGGCAGGGCGTTATAGGGGCTCTCGCCCTTGCCGTCGAAGGCGTCGCGGGTGGTCTCCGGGGGGGCAAAGGCGCTGTAATCGATCACCAGGTCGCCCTCGATCGTGTCGATCCCTCGCTCCCGGATCTCCCAGACGAATCGCCACAGGTCCTCCGGGCGCAGGCTCGGGTCTCCGCCCCCCTGGACAATCAGATCGCCCTTGAGGCGGCCGTCCTTCAAGGGTCCGCCCAAGTAGGCCCGGGTGTGCCAGCGATAGGTCGGTCCCAGACGGTCGAGGGCCGCGATGGTGGTCAGGAGTTTGATGGTCGATGCCGGGGAGCGCGGGCTATCCGGGTTGAACGACACTCGGGGCTCCGGTTCGGTCACTTCCCGGATATACAGACTCAGATCGGCGGGATCGATCTGCTGCTGGCGCAGGGCCTTGTCGATCTCCGTCGGCAATGGGCCGGCCAGGGACAGGCCCGCCGCAAGGGCGAGTGCAGCCGCGAGCCAGACCCAGGGGCCGCGACGACGGGTTGGCGAGAGGATCGGGCGGGATGGGTGCAAGCGCGTCTTCTCCGGGGGGCGCGGACATGCAAGGATACCAGGGCGCGCCTGGGACATCCGACTTCGCTTGGTCCGTTCGGACCCGGAGATCCGCCTCGGCGCCCGTAACGACAACCCACTGGAGGAAGCCCCCATGAGTCCGATGCCCGTGCCCGCTGCCCTGCTGCTTGCCTTGCTCCCCTTGGCCGCCCTTGCCGAGGAGCCCGCCCCGGCTGCCGCCGCCCCGGTGATCGAGGCCCGGGCTCCGGACCCGGC
>JBGSOR010000005.1:0-2767 GCA_041738985.1 Chromatiaceae bacterium
CTCGCGGGGGGCTGCTCCTCGTCTTGTTGCCGGTCGCGATCCTGGCTGGTCTGGTGCTGGGCACCCAGACGGGTCTTCGCACGGCGCTTGCGGTCGCCGAGGACCTGGCCCCCGGGGTCGTTCGGGTGGGCCTGGCGGAAGGGCGGGTGCTGGGGCGCCTGCACCTGCGCGACCTGGAGCTCCATGTGGCGGGTTTGGACCTGACCCTGGGCGACCTGGAGCTGGACTGGTCCCCGCTCACAGCGCTCACCGGAACGCTCAAGGTCCGCCGTCTGGTCGCTCGGGATATTGACCTGATCCTTACGCAGCGGGAGGGGTCCACGGAGCCCTTAGTCTTGTCGGACCTGGCGCCACCCCTCGGAATCGAGATCGAAGAGACCCTGATCGAGCGTCTCCAAGTCATCGAGCGGGGGGCCGCAGAGCCCGTCCTTGACCTTGATCGGGCCGCGTTCGCCGCGAGTCTTAAAGGTAGCGACCTTGAGCTGGCCCGCCTCGAGCTCGCGCTCGGTAAGCCCAGATTGCAGGCCCGGGCCAAGGGCCAGGCCCGGTTGGCGGATGGCTATCCCCTGGGACTCGAGCTGGACTGGCAACTGGACCTGGAGCCGGCGGCGAGTCTGAAAGGCAAGGGCCGAATCGGCGGGGACTTGAGCCGTCTGGTGGTCGAAAACGAGTTCTCCGGCTCGGTGCGGGCGCGCCTCGATCTCAGGGTGAATGACGCCCTGGGGAGCCCGAGCTGGGATGGTCTAATCCAGCTGCACGGCGTCGATCTCCCGGCCTTTGCAGCGGGTGCGCCGGAGGTGGAGGCGACGGCGCGCCTGGAGACCCGGGGCGACCTGGAGTCCGCCACCTTGACCGGCTCCCTGGACGGCAAGGCGGCCCGGCTTCCGGACTTTGGCCACCTCGCCGTTCGGCTCGATCTCCATTGGCGGGACCGGGTCCTGTCCATCCACACGCTGGACCTCAAGGAATCGGTCTCCGGGGCCCGGTTGGCGGCCTCCGGGACCCTGGACCTGAGAAAAGACCCCGCCCTGGTGGAGATCAAGGGCGATTGGGAACGTCTGCGCTGGCCCCTGAGCGGGGACATCCTGGCCGAGTCTCCGAAAGGCCGGGCGAGCGTCTCCGGCACCCTCGCCAACTACGACTTCAGCCTCTCCGGCCTGGCCCAAGGCCCCGCGTTTCCGTCGGCCGATCTCAAGCTCGCGGGCCAAGGGAGCGAGAAGGGCGCGCGCATCGGCGAGCTCCTGGTTAAGACACTGGATGGCCGGCTCCAGGCCAACGGGGATCTGACCTGGTCTCCCGATTTGGGCTGGGACCTCAAGGTCCGGGGCCAGGACCTCAATCCCGGCCGCTTCGTTCAAGCCATGGACGATCGCGTCGCTTTCTCCCTGGATAGCAAGGGTGCCCCGGGCGGTTTCGGCTACGATCTGGTCGCGAGCACCCAGGGTCCCGGTCTTCCTCCCGCGCGCCTGGCCGTCGGCGGCACAGGGGATATCAAAGGGACAGACATCGATACCCTGCGCCTGGAGGCGCTCAACGGCCGGATCGAGGGCCGAGCGCACGCTGGCTGGGACCCCAAAGTGACCTGGGAGGCGGAGCTTAGCGCCTCCGGGATCGACCCGGGCGCCTATGCCCCGGACTGGCCGGGCCGCATCGACGGTCGGATTCTGAGCCAGGGGAGTCTGGAGCCCGACGGCCCCCATCTGAGCGTGGCCCTGGACGGGGTGCAGGGGAGCCTGCGCGGCTATCCCATCGCCGCCTCCGGCCAGGTGCAGGTGGCGGGCAAGACCGTCAAGGTGGAAGGGCTCAGCGCCTCCTCGGGTCCCAGCAAGGCGCGGGTGGACGGTACCCTGGGCGACACCCTGGACCTCGCCTTCGACCTGTCATCTCCGGACCTGGCGAGCCTCGCCCCCCAGGCCAAGGGCAGCGTACAGGCCAAGGGGCGGGTGGGTGGAACCTTGAAGGCACCCCAGGTCCAGGTCGAGCTCTCCGCCAAGGACGCCGAGGTGGCGGGCCAGGGGATTGCGCGCCTTTCCGGGTCGGCGGACGTCGCCCTGACCCCGGACGGACCCTTCCGGATTGCACTGGACGGCAAGGACCTGGAGCTGGGCTCCATCGGATTCGACACCCTGACCGTCCGCGGCGACGGGGGCATGCCCAGCCACCGCCTGAGCCTGGCCCTGAGCGGACCCCAGGTCTCCACGCGGGTGGAGGCCAACGGCTCCCTCGGTGCAGGAGGCGCCTACCAGGGGAGCCTGACGCGACTGGATCTGGATCAGGATGCGTTCGGCTCCTGGCGACTCCAGAGGCCCATGCCGATCAGGGTCGCCCTGCCGCAGGCCGCGGCCGGTCCCCTGTGCCTGCGCAACAAGGCCGGGTCTGGGGGCTGTCTCCAGTACGACCAGGCCGGCCCGGGCAAATGGACGGCGAGCGCTGACCTGGACAAGCTCGGGTTCGAGCTGATCCAGGGCTTCCTCCCCGAGAACTTGGTGGCAGAGGGCGGAGCCAGGCTCAAGGGTCGCTTCCAGGCCGAGGGACCGGTGCTCACCGGCAACGTGGTCGCGGAGATCCCCCAGGGCCGTCTGCGCATGGCCCTGGGCGGCGGCCGCTCCGAGGACCTGGACTTCTCCGGGACCCGGCTGGTCCTGGATTCGAGCGCCCGGGCACTTGCAATCCGGCTGGGGTTGCCCCTCAAGGGCCTGGGCGAGCTGAACGGCAATGCGGAGCTTCCCGGCTGGCGCCTGGACGCCCCGGCGCGACCCGGCCAGCC
>JBGSOR010000364.1:0-1821 GCA_041738985.1 Chromatiaceae bacterium
GGCCGGGGCTCCCAGCGCGGCTCGTAACGGCTCTCGAGCTCGCCCTCGGAGGACGGGGGCGGCGGCTCGCGGGTGGGCATGGGGGCCGAGGGGGTGACCTGCTTCACCGCCGGCTCCTCGGGGCGCGCCGTATCGGCCAGACGACCGTAAGGTGTCGACGCCTGGGGGGCGGAGACCATCTGGAAGCTGGAGCGCTCGTCCGGCTGCTTGGCCAGGTCCTGGGTGCGGATGCGCTCGATCTGGTAGTCCGGGGTCAGGATATGCTCGTTCGGGAGCAGCAGGATCTGGACCTCGTGGCGGGTCTCGATGTCGGTGATGATCCGGCGCTTTTCATTGAGCAGGAAGGTCCCCACGCTCACCGGTAGATGGGCGAGGATGCGCGCGGTGCTGTCCTTCATCGCCTCTTCTTCGAGGATGCGCAGGATCGAGAGGGCGAGCGACTCCACCCCGCGGATCTTGCCCTGGCCATGACAGCGCGGGCATTCGCTGGTGGTGGAGTCTCCCAGCGACGGACGCAGCCGCTGGCGCGACATCTCCAGCAGCCCGAAGCGCGAGATCCGGGCCACTTGGACCCGGGCGCGATCGTGTTTCAAGGCATCGCGCAGCCGATCCTCCACGGCCCGCTGGTTCCGGGGCGGTGTCATATCGATGAAGTCGATGACGAAGAGTCCGCCCAGGTCGCGCAACCGCAATTGCCGGGCTATCTCGTCGGCGGCCTCCAGGTTGGTGTTGAGCGCAGTTTCCTCGATATCGGCACCCTTGGTGGCGCGCGAGGAGTTGATGTCGATCGCCGTGAGCGCCTCGCCGTGGTCGATCACGATGGAGCCGCCGGACGGCAGTCGCACCTCCCGCTGGAAGGCGGACTCGATCTGGCTCTCGATCTGGTAGCGGGTGAAGAGTGGCACCTCGTCCTGGTAGAGTCGCAGCTTCTTCAGGTTCCCGGGCATCACCTGGCGCATGAAGGCCTCGGCGCGCTCGTAGACCGCCCGGTCGTCGATGACGATCTCGCCGATATCCGCCCGCAGGTAGTCGCGGATGGAGCGGATGATGACGTCGCTCTCCTGATAGATCAGGAAAGGCGCCTTGCGCTCGGCGGCGGAGGTCTCGATCGCCTTCCAGAGCTGTAGCAGGTAGTCCAGGTCCCACTGGAGCTCCTCGGTGTTCTTGCCCACACCCGCGGTGCGCACGATGAGCCCCATGTCCTCGGGGATTTCGAGCTGGGACATAACGTCGCGCAGCTCGCTCCTGTCTTGGCCCTCGATACGGCGGGACACCCCGCCCGCACGCGGGTTGTTGGGCATCAGCACCAGGTAGCGGCCGGCGAGCGAGATGAAGGTGGTGAGCGCCGCACCCTTGCTGCCGCGCTCCTCTTTGTCGATCTGGATCACGACCTCCCGGCCCTCCTTCAACACCTCTTTGATGTTGATGCGGGACCCGGGCTTGGCGGTGTCGGGCTCGAAATAGGAGCGGGAGATCTCCTTTAGCGGCAGAAAGCCATGACGCTCCGCCCCGTAGTCCACGAAGGCGGCCTCCAGGCTCGGCTCCACCCGGGTGATGGTACCCTTGTAGATGTTGGCTTTTTTCTGCTCGCGGCCGGGGGATTCGATATCGAGGTTATAGAGGATCTGACCGTCGACGGTCGCTACCCGCAACTCTTCCGGCTGAGTCGCGTTGATCAGCATTCTTTTCATCGTGTTCCTTCTTGTCATGGGCGCATGCATCGGCACCGGTCCCGCCCGGCGGGGCCGGTTGGCCCCGCACGCGGGTCCTGTGCGTCGCTGGTCCGCATCCATGCGGTACCGCGTCGCGTCCGATGGGACC
>JBGSOR010000375.1:0-2553 GCA_041738985.1 Chromatiaceae bacterium
GACGGATGGGGCCGCCAACGCCCGACTGGCCTACTGCGAGGAATCGGTGAAGGGCCGCTTCGACGCCATCGTCCCGGCCCTGCAGGCGATCGCCGGCCTGCCCCGCGGCGCGGACTTCCCGGACCGGGCGCAGGCCCTTGCCCAGGAGCGGCTGGGCTACGCACTGGACCCGTCGGTGCTCGAGTCAGCCTGGGTCGCCGGACCGGACCTAAAGGCCCTGTTCGCGCACTGCACCTTCGCCGCGCTACGGGCTGCCATCGCGCAGTTCACCCGCGACCTGCAGGACCAGCGCGAGAGCGCCCGGGACGCCAGCAATTTCTTTCTCGACTGCGGGTTCCACGCGGTGGACTTGAGCCCCTGCGCGGACGGCCGGCTCAAGGGCCTGTTGCGCTACATCCTGCGCCTGCCCCTGTCTTCCTTCACCTGGCACAAGGCCTACGCCGGCGCCCTGTTCGACATCGAGACCGACGTGCGCCACTGGATGTCCGCGGAGCTGCGGCGCTACCGCGAGGGCGTGCCGAGCACCGCCGACGCCAACACCCGCTATCTCAAGGTGGCGGTCTACCACATCAGCGGCTCGGCCCCAGGCCGAGAGGGCTGCGCGGCCCATGGCAGCAACGACCGTCAGGCCATCGAGGCGACGCTGGAGCGTCTGAATCAGTTCCGCCAGGCGATCGAGAGCTCCTTTTGCTGCGGCGCCAGTACCGATCTACTGCTGATCGGGGTGGATACCGATACCGACGCCATCCGGGTCCACACCCCGGATGCTCGGGGCGAGCTGAACGCCTATCGCTACGTGGATAACGCCCAGGTCTTTCGGGACACCCATGGGCAATCGGCCGATCAGGCCCGACTGGCCGTCCATGAGGCAATCCGCACGGCCGCGGCCACCAACGGCTGGGGCGCGGGCCAGGGCGAGCCCCACGAAGGCATGCGCCGGCTGATCGCCAACCTGCTGATCAACAACCTGTCCCAGATCGACTACGTGCAGGAGCTGTACGACGGCCGCTACCCGGATCTGGGCCACGCGGAGCGCTACATCAGCGTCGGCGACGGCTTCGAGGAGGTGCAGCTGCGCAACATCTCCTACTACGCCCATCTCCATACCGTTGAGGAGGGGGCGGCGCATCTGGACGTCGGCATCAAGATCTTCGAAGGGCTGAACCTCGAACGGGGCCTGCCGATCCCGGTCGCGGTGCATTACCGCTATGACAGCAAGGTCCCCGGCGCCCGCGAGCGCACCATCGAGAAGGCGCGACGCGTCGCGGCGGCGATCGCTGCACGCTATCCGGACCTGCACGCCCAGGGTCTGCTGGTCTGCCAGCTGTCGGTACAGGACCGGCCCGCGGGCAGCCCGCTCGAGTTGGTTGACGGAGGGACGCCATGAAAATCATGCAGGTGGAAAAGACCCTGGTCTCCACCAATCGCATCGCCGAGCTGGGCCATCGGCCCCTGCTGGTGGTGCGCGAGAAGGCCGGCGGCACGCGCCAGGTAGCGGTAGATGCCATTGGCTGCATGCCGGGCGACTGGGTGATCTGCGTGGGGTCTTCCGCCGCCCGGGAGGCGGCCGGCAGCAAGGAGTATCCATCGGACCTCACCATCGTCGGCATCATCGACCACTGGAAGGGGGCCTGAGATGGAGATCATGCAGGTGACCTCCGAGCTGGTCGCAACACGCCGCTCGCCGGGTCTGAAAAATCTGTCCCTGCGGGTGCTCACGGATGCGCGCGGCGCGCTCAGTGTCGCCTGCGACCCGGTCGGGGTCCCGCCGGGCAAATGGGTCTTTACCGTCAGCGGCTCCGCCGCCCGGTACGCCGCCGGCGATGTCCAAGTCCTCACCGACCTGACTATCGCCGGCATCATCGACCGGTGGGAGGAGGGAAGCGGCCAATGAGCTAAGTCACTAGTCAACAACACGTTAAACACAAACCCAATCGTTGTCGTTCAGGAGAAAGCAAATGGCTGAAGTAACAGGTATCGCGCTGGGCATGATCGAGACCCGTGGGCTGGTTCCCGCCATCGAGGCGGCAGACGCCATGACCAAGGCCGCGGAGGTCCGCCTAATCGGCCGGCAGTTCGTCGGCGGCGGCTATGTCACCGTGCTGGTTCGCGGGGAGACCGGCGCCGTCAACGCCGCCGTACGCGCCGGGGCAGACGCCTGCGAGCGGGTCGGCGACGGCCTGGTGGCCGCCCACATCATCGCCCGCGTCCACAACGAGGTGGAGCACATCTTGCCCAAGGCCCCCGAGGCGTGAAATGCCCCGGTCGCCTGAGGTGGGCCGCGTGGCGGCGGTTTACCCCGCTGCCGGGACCTAGGCGGACTCTGACGCACACCGATCGAGGAAGCACATGGCTGACGTGACTGGAATTGCCCTGGGGATGATCGAGACCCGTGGACTGGTGCCCGCCATCGAGGCGGCGGATGCCATGACCAAGGCCGCGGAGGTGAGGTTGATCGGCCGCGAATTCGTCGGCGGCGGCTACGTCACCGTGCTAGTGCGCGGGGAGACCGGCGCCGTGAATGCCGCGGTGCGGGCCGGGGCGGACGCCTGC
>JBGSOR010000376.1:0-5442 GCA_041738985.1 Chromatiaceae bacterium
GAGGCGACCGCGACCTGCGCGCGCGCGGCGACTGCATAAGTCCCGGGGGTTCGCCCGCCATGCGCTCGAAAGAGGCGCAGCTACGTTCCAACAAGGCGTGGCGCCAGCGCACCGGATTGCAGCTGGTGCAAGCGTGGCTGCCAACGGCCGTGGTCGGTCGTTTAGACCGGATCGTCATGAGCACGGGCGCCCGCGGGCGGGCGGCTGCGCTAACCAAGCTGATCGAGGACGCGTCTGTGCCTTCAGAGGAGAGCGACTAGGCGCCGCGCGCGAGGGCCAAACGATCAGCGCCCCGGTCGCCATGGGGAGAAAGTGCGGATAATCCGCGGCCCGCGCTGGAGCGGCAGGCGAGACGCCAGCGTCGCAGGCCTCGGTGGGGATGGGTGCGGTCTCGGGGTCTTCGGCCCGCCGTTCTTAGAGACGCGCCGGTCGAAATAGACCGATCTCGATCAGCTTGGGGATCAGTACCTGCTCCTCGCGATCGATGCGTTGCGCGACCAAGGCGAAAACCTCGTGGGTCTCGGCCAGGAAGTCGTCGCTGAAATTGTGGTCGCAGTTCTTCAGCCAACGGTTGTAGTAATCGTCGAAGGACTGGCGCAGGGGCTTCTCCCCGCTCAGGAATCCCCACGCCAGCGACTTGACGTCGGGATCCTCGTGGATCAGTAGCGTCGGATACAGTCGGTGATCTTCTTCGCTCAAATGTCGACGCACACGCTCGCCCAGGTCGCATAACGATTCGTAAGCGGTCTGAGCGTTAGGGCGTATGCGCAGTTGCTCCGTGGTGAGGATGGATCGCAGATCGTCGATCATCCGGCGCAGCTCCGAGTAGGTGCTGAGGTAACCGTCTAGGGTATGCATGGAGCATCCTCGTAGTGTTGATTGGGATCGGCGCACGGATCGACGCCTCGGCGAGGCGTTGCGACCGATCCGCACGAGCGCGCTTGCCGCCGGCTCGGCGCGCGACCCAGGCGATGCAAGCGACCTCGGTGCGACCCTGTGGAGATGGTGCAATGCACCATAATCCCTCGAATGCTGCAGTGCGTCATTAAGACCGAATTGTTGCTTTGCGCCGCACCCATCGAATTGGTGCAATGCAGCATTATTATCCCGTCGGTCTCGGGTAAAGGCGGGTGTCGATTTACTTAATGGTATAACTCAATACCGGCCCGCCGTCAAAGCGCATTTCATTCGTCGATGCGCGTTCGAGGGTCGCGAGTGTGCGATCACGGCACGTCCAGCCCGCGCGACGTGCGCGAAGTCGCCAAAGATTCCGGCTACGCCGACGTGTAACAGCTCGGAGCCGAGCCAGCGTCAGGGTCCAGGACATGCCCGCGGCTGCGATGCTCAGCCTGCGGGGCGCGCGAGGGCTCGATCCGGATCGTCTACACGGGGGCCGGAGGATTCCGGTACGGTGGGGGCACGAAGGCGTCGGCGTGAAGGGTCGGGCAAGTGGGCCATCCAACGGTGGGGTGGCGCGCGTTGCCAGGACGTTGGCATCGTGCCTGAAGACGCGATTCGCCTTGGCGCGAGCCCTGCGTCTTCGTCGGCACCTTCGCCGCACATAGCATCTGCGGCAAAAGCCGGAAATTCTTGGTACCCCATTGACCGAGGGAGGAGAACGTCTATCTTGCGCTCCTCCTCCCTAGGGCAGATTCGGCGGCCAGACGTGCAACGGATCACTTGCCGATCTATGGACGTATGTGACGGTTCCCTTGATCTACCGTCTGCCTGGCTCAATCCTCTCCCATCCTTGCCCTCAATGAAACTGAAACCATTGCCATCCATGGGCCTTCCGCCGCTAGGAACATCGAAACATGAATACTCGGCGGTGGTCGGGGCGGCGGAGTTGGAAATTGTGCACGGCCGTGAGCGCGGCGAGCTTGCGGTCGCTCAGGCGATGGCGAGCGTGATGGTGCAGGGCCAGTTGGCCGTTTCGACCCTCCATGCAGGAGTTGCTGCGTTGAAACAGGTCGGCGCACTCGCCGGCCACCTGTTCGAGCCGTTGACTGTCTTCGGATGCAAGCGCAGAGATCGGGTGGTCGGGTTGGCACGCCGTCTCGAGCAACTGCGCGCTCAATGCCCGCAAGCGGTGCCGGGGCTCGGCGCGGGTGCTGCGAACGGCAGCGCGATCGAGATAGAGCGCCCGAACGAGTTGCTCGACCAGGGCGGAATCCACCGTGGGCGGCAGATCGAGGGCCTCGATTTTTCGCCTGCAAGGTGGCGAAGAAAAAGGACTCTCCTACATTTGGTGTGGGCTAGGGGTCAGCCACTATCGATCAGGTTTGGACCGACGCCGTAGCCCCGCTGTGGTTTAGACAGGAAACGTAACAGGCCCGCTATAGGCCCCCGCTACTTTGGTGGCGCCGTCCGCGCAACCCAATTCCTGCAAGCCCAAGAATGGCCGACCCGAACAGCCAGGCGGCGCCCGGGATCGGAACGACCGACGGGGTCGGGCGGCGCTGATTCGATGGTGTATTACTTGTGACGAAGCTTTGGGAAGGGGCCTGACTGCGCGCTTGGGAAGGGGCCTGACTGCGCGCTTGGGCGGGAAGTTTCAGTGGCTGTTCTACGACTAGCCAGCTTTCCGGCGATGTCAACGTCTGGCCTGCGACCATCGACCGCTCATAGGCCAGTGTGGGGGTGGAGACTGCGGTCATAACTGCCGCAGCTATTAACATTCTTGTGCTGTGCATATTTGCTCTCCTATTCACGATTGTTAGGCTCAAACGCTGTATGTGGAAACTATTTCTGTCTATGTCGCTTTATCGCTTGTCTTTCCAATCGACCCCCCAGTTACACTGACAAATCAGGGCCTCGAGGTACCGGGCAAGCCGGACGCCATCTCTCAGCTCGAAAGGCTGTCCCCGCTCCCATTGCTTAGCCGCCTCGTAGGCCGCAAGGGGGAGCCCTTGGCGACAGAGCCCCGAAACGCTTGCGATCGATTGGTTGTCATCACCGCGTCCTCGGAATGGGGTATCTCGGGCAGGATCGGCCCCCTATGAACCAGGCGAGCCCAAAGTCGCGCGGTTCGTGTGCAGCCGGATGGGCGAACGCCTTGTCGTGTTTCTGCCACCGCTTGTCAAATTTCTCGTCTACAGTCTTTCAGGAAAAAATCGTAACAGTTTAAGCGTGACAGTTGTCACAGCTTTCGGCTGAATTGCTATTTTTGTTCGACAAATGGCATGTCCAGGCGCAAGCCGCCGTACTCGCTCGTTCGGCGGGGCTCCACCAGCCACTCGACGCGCGTTTCGCCCAGATCTTCAAGGCGTACCCGTGGAAGGATCTCGGCAGGCATCCGCGAGAGCGCGAGGTCTGCCTACCAGTGCGGGTTGACGATGACCATGCCGGAGCCACAGAGCCGGTTGGGGTCTGTGTAGGGAAACAGACCCAACTCCGCGCACAGGATGCCAGGGATGCCCAACCCGGACCTGCGTACTTCGCGCGGAAGATGCATCCGGGGGCGTCGGCGCCGTTGCACTGGTACATCTTGACCTCCAGGTCCGTGTAGAGGTCGATATCGCCCTGCTCGGACACCGAGACGGCAACCATGGCGATCCGGGTCTTGGGGGTCCACGCACCGGCCCGGTCTTTGTGGCAGGTCTCGCCCCGGGGGCTCAAGAGGCTGGCGAACCGCCGTCGCCGGCCCTGGACTCCAGCCTCCAGGACGGCAAACGACGGCCCAATCGACTGGGGACAAAAAGGGCGGTCAGCCGAGAAGCACCCGGATGCGGTAGTCCCCGGGACCTGAGGGCAGGGTTGCGCGGACCGCCCCGTTCTGCACCGGGAGATCTACCCCGTCGAGCTGCGCGGCGACCGGCGCTCCAGCGCCTTCGGGGTTTTCAACCCGGATCTCGCAGCGGGTCTCGTCGTCCGGGAGCCGGTAGAGGACCCGGAAGCCGGGCCAGTCCGCGGGGATGCAGGGCCGGATGACCAGGGTCCGGCCGTCTTCGAGCGCAATGCCGAGCACGGACTCTAGGGCGACCCGGTACCACCAGCCCGCGGAGCCGGTGTACCAGCTCCAGCCCCCGCGGCCCACATGGGGCGGGGCGCCGTAGACGTCCGCGGCGACCACATAGGGCTCCAGACGATAATGGGCGACGGACTCGGGCGTGGCCGTATGGGTCACGGGGCTCAGCATGGAGAGGAGCCGCGCCGCCCGATCGCGCCGACCGAGCGTCGCCGTAGCCATGACGGCCCAGCAGGCGGCGTGCGTGTATTGACCGCCGTTTTCCCGCACCCCGGCCACATAGCCCTTGATATAGCCTGGGTCCTTGGGGGTGTCCTGGAAGGGGGGCGCGAGGAGCCGGATCAGGCGGTCCGGCTCGTCGATGAGGTGCTCCCCGAGGGCGTCCAGGGCCTGCTCCGCGCGCTCCCTGGGGACGGCCCCGGAGATGGCGGCCCAAGACTGGGCGAGTGCGTCGATCCGGCACTCGGGATCCGCCGCCGGGTCCTGACCTGAGCCCAGGGGCGTGCCGTCGTCGTAATAGGCCCGACGGTACCAGGCACCGTCCCAGCCGGCGCCCTCCAAGGCCTGCACCAGGTCGGCCCGATAGGCGCTATAGGCATCGACCCGCTCCCGGTCGCCCCGTGCCTCGCACAAGTGAAGAAAGTCGCCCAGGTTGCGATAGAGGAAAAAGCCCATCCAGACGCTTTCCCCGTGCCCCTCGCGCCCGACCCGGTTCATCCCGTCGTTCCAGTCCCCTGTGCCCATGAGAGGCAATCCGTGGGGGCCCCGGGTGAGGGACCGATCCAAGGCCCGGCAGCAATGGGTGTAGAGGTCCGCCAGCTCCCCGCTCGAGGATGGCAGCAGGTACGCCTCGTCCTCGCCATCCGCCAGGGGCGGGGCCGAGAGGAAGGGCACCAGCTCGTCCAGGATGGCCGAGTCACCCGTGGTCCGGATGTAATGCGCGGTCACGGAGGGCAGCCAGACCAGATCGTCCGAGAACCTGGTGCGCAGGCCCCGACCCAGGGGCTCCGGGTGCCACCAATGCAGCACGTCGCCCTCTTGGAACTGGTGGGCGGCGTGCAGGAGGATCTGGTCCCGCGTCAGACTCGGACGGATGGCCGCGAAGGCGGCGGCGTCCTGGAGCTGGTCCCGATACCCCATAGCCCCGCCGGACTGGTAGAAGGCGGAGCGCGCCCAGATACGGCAGCCCAGGGTCTGGTAAAGGAGCCAACCGTTGAGCATCAGGTCGATGGCGGGGTCCGGGGTCTCCACCCGGACCCGGTCCGCCAGATCGGTCCAGAAGGCGCGCGACTCCTCCAGAGCCCGGTCGACGGCCTCGAGGCTTCGGTAACGGCCGGCAAGATCGGCCAGCTCGGACTCGTCCAGGGCCTCCCCGAGCAGGAAGGCGCAGACCGCCGTCTCACCCGGGGCGAGCGTGAACTGCACCTGGTGGGCGAGGCAGGGGTCGAGACCCGCCCCGCAGCGCCCGTCGAGCC
>JBGSOR010000397.1:0-7960 GCA_041738985.1 Chromatiaceae bacterium
GATTCCCGACGCGCCGAGATGGACGCGGAGCGCAACAAGCGCTACGCGGAGCTGCGCGCCCGGGCGGCCGAGGTGGGCATGGAGCTCCCCGAGACCCCGCCCTGGGAGTCCGGAGTGCAGCAGATGCCCGCCCCTCCGGCCATGCCGGATTACCAGGGAACGAGCGCCCAGGAATGGGAGGCCATGCGCAAGGAGCGGGAGGCCATGCGCGAGAAGATCAAGAACATGACCCCCGAGGAGCGGGAGGCGATGCGCGAAGAGCACTGGAAGAAGATGCGCGAGCGGGCCGCCGCGCGCGGCATCGAGATGCCCGAGACCCCACCCTGGAAGGAGGCGGAGGCGCGCTACAAGGCCGCCAAGGAGCAGTTCGCAAAGTACAAAACGATCGTGGACGCCATGACCGAGGAGGAGCAAGAAGCCGCCCGCGCCCTGTTCGGCAGCGGACCCGGGTGTGGACGTCGCATGCCCCCCATGGGCGGCGGTTACGGATACGGACCCCAGGGCGGTTACCCGGGCTATGGACCTTACCAGGGCGGCCCGGGGCCCATGCAGCCCCCGATGCCCTACTACGAGGGTGGCGACGAGCCGCCTGTACCCGCACCGGGTGCGGGCAACTGAGGTCTTCCCCGAGCCCGACCCGGTCCCGGCCGGGTCGGGCTTCGCTAAATCCCTGCCTTAACCTTGGCGCATTAGCCCAAAACGACAGGGCCTTCGGATACGAAGTCGCCTCTCAGCCCGCATCGGCCGCAGGCGCCGGCGAGGGCACTTGCAGCCAGGTATCCAGAATCGCCTGCACCGGCTCCACCCCCACGCGGTCCATCGACGAAAAGGCTTCCACCTGTACCCCTTGGTCCGCCGCCTCCCGCGTCACTGCGAGTCGGGTGGCCTGCACCGCCCCACGTTTGAGCTTATCCGCCTTGGTCAGCAGAAGCAGCACCGGGCGGCCCGCACGCCGTGCCCAGGCAAGCATCTGGCGGTCGTAGTCCGCGAGCGGGTGGCGGATATCCATGACAATGACCAGACCGGCGATAGAGCGGCGGCGCTCCAGGTAGTCCGCCATATGGGCCTGCCATTCGAGCTTGATTGCCTCGGAGACCCGGGCATACCCATAGCCTGGAAGGTCCACGAGGCGGCGCTCCGAATCCAGCGCGAAGAAGATCAACTGCTGTGTGCGCCCCGGGGTCTTACTGGTTCTCGCGAGCGCCTTCTGATGACACAGCGCATTAATGGCGCTCGACTTTCCCGCATTCGAGCGGCCCGAGAACACGACCTCGCGCCCGCTATCCTCGGGCGCCTGCTCGATACGGGTGGCGGCGATCAGAAAGCGCGCGCCCTGATAAAAGGGATTCATGGTAAAGAATGCTCTGGCGGACGCTCGGATAGCTACGCGGCCCCAGCGTCGGCTGGTCCAGGACTGCTTCATGAGCCTGGCACTGACCCCGGCAGCCGCGAAGTACCGGCCAGTACCCGGCGATCGTGCACCCTCGCGTCGGCGATGGCGCCGAGGACAACGCCTAAGCCTCTGGGCCTCGAGACCAGGTTCCCGACTTGCCGCCGGTCTTCTCAAGCAGTCGAACGGCCTCGATGGTCATGCCGCGGTCCACCGCCTTGCACATGTCATACACGGTCAAAAGGCTAACCTGAACGGCACAGAGGGCCTCCATCTCGACCCCGGTCTGACCGGAAGTCTCGACAGTCGCCCGGCAGTATACCGCCGATCGCTCGGGCTGGACCTCGAGTCCGATCTCGATCCGGGTCAGCCCCAGAGGGTGGCAAAGCGGAACCAGCTCGGAGGTCCGCTTGGCGCCCATGATGCCGGCGATACGAGCAACCCCCAGCACATCGCCCTTGCGGTGACCGCCTTGGGCGACCAGCTCCAAGGTCTTGGGATCCATCCGGATCCATCCCTCGGCCACCGCCGCACGACGGGTGACCGGCTTGCTCCCCACATCGACCATGCGAGCCTCGCCCGCCGGATTGAAATGGGTAAGTCCCGACACGCTAAGCTCCGATCAGCTCCCGGTCCACATCGGGGCGCGGTGCTCCAGGGCCTTGTCCAGCTCCTGGGGCTCGAATGTCAGGGTATCCAGATCGCCCACCAGAAAGGTGGCGGGAGCGCCGCCGACCCCGCCCACGGTGCCGGGGTTGAGCAGCAGGGTGCGCCCGCCGGCCAGGTTAGGCAGCCACTCCTCCTGCATCCGATGGGTGTGGCCACAGCACACCAGGTCCCAGTCCCCGGTAGCCGCCATGGCCCGGGCGTAATGGGGGTAGTGGACCAGGAAGATGCGCCGGCCGCCGAGGGTGAGCCCGGCGTCCATTCCGTGATACTCGATGAGGCTCTCCGGGTCCGCGGCCAGTCGGCCCAGGGTATATTGGTCGCCGGAGTTGTTGCCGTGGATCACATGCACAGGCAGCGCGTGCTTGCGCAGGCAGCCCAGGGTGCTGGGGGCCACCACATCCCCGCAATGCAGCACCGCCTCCGCCCCCAGGTCACGGGCACGGGCGACGGCCGCATCGAGCAGCGGGATATGGTCGTGGCTGTCGGAAAGGATGCAGATTTTCATAAGGAAGTTGCGAGTGGCGAGTTGCTAGGGCCGAGGAAAATCGGGGCGAGGCTTTCCTCGCCACCAGCCACTCGCTGCTTCTTCAGAATGCCGGCTTCTCCGGGGCCTCCTCGAACATCTTGACGCTCGCCAGGATCTCGGCACGGGCCTCGTCCACGCCGCCCCAACCGCCCACCCGGACCCACTTGCCCTCGTCCAGGTCCTTGTAATGCTCGAAGAAGTGGGCGATCTGATCCAGCAGAAAGGGGGGCATATCGCGGAAGCTCTCGATCTGGCGATGGCCCTTGAAGAGCTTGTCGATCGGGATCGCGAGCACCTTGGCGTCGTCGCCGGACTCGTCGGTCATCTTGAGGACACCGACGGGACGGCACTTGATCACCGAGCCCGAGATCAGCGGATAAGGGGTCACCACCAATACGTCCACGGGGTCCCCGTCGGAGGACAGGGTGTGAGGGACATAGCCGTAGTTGCAGGGATAGTGCATGGCGGTGGACATGAAGCGGTCCACAAACATGGCCCCCGTCTCCTTGTCCATCTCGTACTTGACGGGCTCCGCGTGGGATGGGATCTCGATGATGACGTTGATCTCATTGGGCACGTTGGCGCCGCGGGGGACTTTGCTCAGATCCATGGATCGACCTCGGGTGAGTATTCTGTTGGTTTGGTGGGCGCTGCAAAAAGGGAAAGGACCCTTGCGGGTCCTTTCGCCAGCGCCAGAGGCACCGATTGTAGTCCAGGAGGCCGCCGAAAATCCTCAGGATGGATCGGCGGCCCCGCCGGGGATCAGTGCAGCAAGGGCACGATCAAGAGTGCGACGATGTTGATGATCTTGATCAGCGGGTTGACGGCCGGGCCGGCGGTGTCCTTGTAGGGGTCGCCGACGGTGTCGCCGGTGACCGCGGCCTTGTGGGTCTCCGACCCCTTACCGCCGAAGTTGCCGTCCTCGATGTACTTCTTGGCATTGTCCCAGGCACCGCCACCGGCAGTCATGGAGATGGCCACGAAGAGCCCGGTGACGATGGTACCGATCAGGAGGCCGCCCAGGGCCACCGGGCCCAGCAGCAGTCCGACCAGGATCGGAACCAGCACCGGCAGCAGCGAGGGGATCAGCATCTCCTTGATCGCGTCCTTGGTGAGCATGTCGACTGCCCTGGAATAGTCCGGCTTCTGGGTGCCGGCCATGATCCCAGGCATCTCGCGGAATTGACGGCGAACCTCGTTGACGATACCGCCAGCGGCGCGTCCGACCGCCTCCATCGCCATGGCGCCGAAGAGATAGGGCACCAGGCCGCCGATGAAGAGCCCGATGATCACCATGTGGTTATTCAGGCTGAAATCCAGCGTGCTGTCGCCCAAGGCATGCGTGTAGTCGGCGAACAGTACCAGCGCAGCGAGACCGGCGGAGCCGATGGCATAGCCCTTGGTGACCGCCTTGGTGGTGTTGCCAACCGCATCCAGCGGGTCGGTGATGGCGCGGATCTTCTCGTCCATCTTGGCCATCTCGGCAATGCCGCCGGCGTTGTCCGTGATCGGACCGTAGGCGTCCAGGGCGACGATGATGCCGGTCATGGAAAGCATGGCGGTGGCGGCGATGGCGATGCCGTAGAGACCGCCGAGCCAATAGGAGAGGAGGATTGCCAGACAGATAACCAGCACCGGGGCGGCGGTTGCCTTCATGGAGACGCCCAGGCCCGCGATGATGTTGGTGGCATGGCCGGTCTGGGACGCGGCGGCGATGTGGCGCACCGGGCTGTACTCGGTGGCCGTGTAATACTCGGTGATCACCACCAGGGCCGCGGTCAGGGCCAGACCGACCAGGGCGGCCAGGTAGAGCTCAAAGTTGCCGTGGGCCGCGGCGTAGGCGCCATCGCCCACCGGGTCCATCATAAAGGTCAAGGGCAGGAAGGCCACCGCGGCGATGCCGCCGGCTACGATCAGGCCCCGGTAGAGCGCGTTCATGATCTTCTCGCCTTCTTTCGCCTTGACGAAGAAGGTGCCGACGACCGAGGCGACGATGGACACGCCGCCCAGCACCAGCGGGAAGATGACCGCGCCGGTATCCTTGATCAGGAGCCAGCCGAGCAGCATGGTGGCGACCGTGGTCACCGCATAGGTCTCGAACAGGTCCGCGGCCATGCCGGCGCAGTCGCCCACATTGTCGCCGACGTTGTCGGCGATGACCGCGGGGTTGCGCGGATCGTCCTCGGGGATGCCGGCCTCCACCTTGCCCACCAGGTCGGCACCCACGTCGGCGCCCTTGGTGAAGATGCCGCCGCCCAACCGCGCGAAGATGGAGATCAGGGAGCCGCCGAAGCCCAGGCCGACCAGGGCGTGCAGGATGTGGTCCTGATCGCCGCCGGCACCGCCGAGCAGGGCGTAATAGCCGGCGACCCCGAGCAGCCCCAGACCCACCACCAGGAGACCGGTGATGGCGCCGCCGCGGAAGGCGACCTGGAGGGCCGCATCGAGCCCGTTATGGGCGGCCTGCGCGGTGCGCACGTTGGCGCGCACCGAGATGTTCATGCCGATATAGCCGGTCGCCCCGGAAAGCACGGCACCGATCACGAAGCCGAGGGCGGTCGCCCAGCCCAGGAAGATCAGGATGACGACGGCGAGCACCAGACCGACCATCCCGATAGTCATGTATTGGCGGTTCAGGTAGGCCTGGGCGCCCTCCTGGATGGCGGCGGCGATCTCGCGCATACGCTCATTTCCGTCGGGTAGCGCGAGTATCCATTTCATCGACCAGACGCCGTAGCCTATGGCCACCAGGGCGCACAGGAGGGCAAAAAACACACCGAATGTCATGGCGTAAGACTCCTCGATCGTTATGGCTGAGTGGGTTTGGATGGCGTCTGACCGGCCTGGGGCCGGCCGACGCCGCTGGAATCGGTCCCCGGCTTAAGGCCGAAGGCGGCCTCGAGGTCAAGCTCGCGGATCAGCCCGTCCACCGTCCCCTGGCCATGCTCGCGCCCGATCTCCCCCAGGATCAAGCGCACGGCATTGCGGTTGTAGCCGCTACGCAGCTGCACCTGGGTGCGGATGGGCTCGCGGACGCGGTCCAAGGTCATTGGGGGCTTGGCAATCTTCCGGGAACAATTGGCTGGAGCGGCCGGTAACGAGAGAGGGGGCGGCAGCCCCCTCGGTTCGTAAGCCTCACAGCTCGAATGCGGGGAGCTTCTTCGCGACCGCGGCATTCTGCAGGGTGACGTATTTGGGCAGACCCTTCTCGTAGGGCGGGTAATCTTCGCCCTGGATCAGCGGATAGAGATATTCGCGGCACTTGTCCGTGATGCCGTAGCCGTCGGCGGAGATGAAGTCCGCGGGCATGAACTTTTCGACGTTGGCCACTTGCGACAGGGGTGCGTAGCCGATCTCCCAGAGATACGGATCCGAGGACTTGCGCACCACGGTCGGCATGATGGCGTTGTGTCCGCCCAGGGCAAACTCCACCCCTGCCTTACCCAGGGCATAGGCCTGCTCCACGTCGGACTTGGAGGCCAGATGGCGCGCGGCGCGCTGGAGATAGTCCGCCACCGCCCAATGGAACTTGTAGCCGAAGGCCTCCTTGACCATGTTGGCGACGACGGGCGCGGCACCCCCAAGCTGGGCATGGCCGAAGGCGTCGCGGGTCCCCTGCTCGGCGATGAAGCGCCCGTCCGGGTAATGGCAGCCCTCGGAGACGCACACGGTGCAATAGCCGTAGGCATCGACCTTGGCCTTGACGGCGGCAAGGAACCGGGCCTGGTCGAATTCGACCTCGGGGAACAGGGTGACGACAGGGATGCCCTGATCGGCCACCAGGGCGCCAGCGGCGGCGATCCAGCCGGCGTGCCGCCCCATCACCTCGATCACGAAGAGCTTGGTGGATGTTGAGCACATGGAGCGCACGTCGAAGGATGCCTCGAGCGTGGAGGTGGCGATGTATTTGGCCACCGAGCCGAACCCCGGGCAGTTGTCGGTGATCGGCAGGTCATTGTCCACGGTCTTGGGGACGTGGATCGCCTGCACCGGGTAGCCCAGGGTCTCCGAGAGCTGGGAGACCTTGTAGCAGGTGTCGGCGGAGTCTCCCCCACCGTTATAAAAGAAGTAGCCTATGTCGTGGGCCTTGAAGACCTCGATCAGGCGCTCGTACTCGCGCTTATTGGCCTCGAGGCTCTTCAGCTTATAGCGGCAGGAGCCGAAACCGCCGGAGGGGGTGTAGCGCAGGGCCGCGATGGCCTCGGGGGACTCCTTGCCGGTGTCGATCAGGTCTTCGGTCAGCGCCCCGATGATGCCGTTGCGACCCGCGTAGACGTTGGCGATGCGGTCCGGGTGCTGGCGGGCGGTCTCGATGACCCCGCAGGCGGAGGCGTTGATTACCGCGGTGACGCCGCCGGACTGGGCGTAGAAAGCATTCTTGGCGGTCATGGATGTCCCCTCGTTCGATTGGCTTTCGGATGGTTTGCGAAGCGCCCCCGACACGGGCAGGGGGCCAAGGCGGACCCTCCGGGCGCAGGGTTGCGGCGGCGGGTGTCGCGAAGCAACGGGTGCATCGCTGGGAGTACCCTCAGTGCCCGGGACCAAATAGGTCGCCGCGCTGCTGGGCGACAGAATCGGCCTGAGCCTGCAGCAGTGCCACGGCCAGGTTGTCGAGCTCCGCGGTGCCGGTGCCCATCTGCTGGTAGCGCTTGCAGAAGAACTGGCAGCGGTAGCTGCGATCGCCGCTCTTGAAGAGCGCGAAATGGCAGCCGTCGTCCGCCTGCCAGACGATCGCCTGACAGGGGGTCAGCTCGCGGTCGGACGGATGCAGCCGGACCTCCGCGTCCGCCAGATGCAATTCCACCTCACGCGCATAACGCTCCCGCAACGTGGTCCCCATGACCCAAAACTCCGTGTCGTCGATGTCCGGGATAGGATCCATGGGGTCGTGGTGCTTGCTACGGATGGCCCAGTGTTGGTGGTCGATTGCGCGCTTGAGACGCCGCGCGATCGGGCGGAGGTAACCTGCCGTGCCGTCGAGCCCCGCCGGGAAGACCGTCCGGTCGCATCTGGCACACGGCCAGCGCGGGAAAGGCCGCAAGGCTACCGAAAAAACCCCTGACGGTCCAAATCGAAAAGATTGAATCCCTTGATGGGGGTCATCGAGCGCGCTGGTCGGACGCCAACTGCCTGCTCGTGCCACGGGTCCCCGGATCGTCCGTGCGGACCTGGTTTGGGGATCAGGGACGCACAAGGGTCGGCAGGCCGCCACCCAGCCCGAGCGCATACTCCATGAAGAGCCGCTTGACCGCGATGAGCCGATCCGCCGCATCGAGGCCCAGACTGCGCGCCGCCGCCACGGGGGCGAGCTCATTGCCGAACAGACGCTTGAAGACGTCCATGGCGGCCAGCATCGCCATGTTCTCGCCCCGGCG
>JBGSOR010000420.1:0-5108 GCA_041738985.1 Chromatiaceae bacterium
GCAAGGTCTGGGGCGTCTCGCGGACGCGGGCGAGCACGGTCTCGGCCGCGTCCAGGTAGTCGCGGGGCTCCTGGCGCACCGCCTCCTGCGTGGCCGCCCACTTCTCCGGGTCCTTGGCGTGGGAGTGCTTGAGACGCTGCACCTGCCGACACCGTTTCTTGAGCTGGCGCGGTTGATTGGCACTCTGACGCCACTCGGTGAAGCCATGCCGGAACACAGTCCAGCGACGATCTTAACCAGCCGGCGCATCGCATCCCACAACGGATCGATGGTCGTGGGATAATACACATCGGCATCCACCAGGAGGGAATCAGCCCGGACCTCGAGCCGGCTTTCGGGGCTCTCTTTGACAACGCGTGCCAGGCAGCGACTACCACCTTGTTGATGCGATCCAGGATCTCTGGAACGAGTAGCTCTTAACAGATTGAGCAAAAAACGTTTCGCGGTTTCCAACCAGGCACTATATGGCGATAGAATCGCGAGCATCGCTTGGGCGAAGCGAGACGCAGACCTTCATTCGCAAACGCTGATTTTCCACGTTCGATTTGCTGGCATCCGGCGCGGCCTGAAGGGCCCGAACGTTGCGCGTTCCCCTTCGCTGAGCTTGTTCAATCCGTTCAAAACATTCAACTCGTCTTCATGAATATGCGATCAGACCAATGACCCCCCTTGAAGCAGAATCCATTGAAATCATCCGCGAGGCCGTTGCGACGGCGCGCAACCCCGTCATGCTGTACTCGATCGGGAAAGACTCGTCTGTTATGCTCCACCTGGCGCGGAAGGCGTTCTATCCCGCGCCGCCCCCATTCCCGCTGCTGCACGTCGATACGGGTTGGAAGTTCCAAGAGATGTACGTTCACCGCGCGCGGATGGCGGAAGAGAGCGGGATGAGGCTCATTACCCACATCAACCCCGAAGGCGTCGCCTCAGGAGTGAATCCCTTCACCCATGGCAGCAACTACCACACCGACGTCATGAAGACCCAGGGGCTGAAGCAGGCGCTGGATGCGCAGGGCTACGATGCGGTCTTCGGCGGCGCCCGGCGCGACGAAGAAAAGAGCCGGGCCAAAGAGCGCGTGTTCTCGTTTCGCGCTGCCGGCCACCGCTGGGACCCGAAGTCGCAGCGCCCGGAGCTATGGAACCTCTACAATACCCGCGTCAAGCCCGGGGAGACGATCCGGGTCTTTCCCCTCAGCAACTGGACCGAGCTCGACATCTGGCAATATATACACGCCGAGGACATTCCGATCGTGCCGCTCTACCTGGCGGCTGAGCGGCCTGTCGTGGAGCGCGGCGGGCAGTGGATCATGGTGGACGACGAGCGATTCCCTTTTGCCCCGGGCGAGCAGGCCGTCATGCGACGCGTGCGCTTTCGCACCCTGGGTTGCTGGCCGCTCACTGCGGCGATCGACAGCGATGCGGATACGCTGGAGGCCGTGATCGCCGAGACCTTCAACGCCCGAAGCTCCGAGCGTCAAGGTCGGTTGATCGATTCCGATACCCCCGGCTCCATGGAGAAAAAGAAGCAGGAGGGCTATTTCTAATGAGCACCCTACAAGCACGCGACATCGCGGCATTTCTGGAAAGCCAGCGCAATAAGCCGACGCTCCGTTTCATCACCTGCGGGAGCGTCGACGACGGCAAGAGCACGTTGATCGGTCGCCTGCTGCTGGAGAGCAAGTGCATCTTCGACGATCAGCTTGCCGCGATCGAAAGCGACTCGCGCCAGTACGGCACCCAAGGCGAGAGCACCGACCTGGCACTCTTGGTCGACGGTCTACAAGCCGAGCGGGAACAGGGTATCACCATCGATGTGGCCTACCGTTTCTTCGCGACCGACCGACGCCGATTCATCGTCGCCGATACGCCCGGCCACGAGCAGTACACCCGTAACATGGCCACCGGCGCCTCCACGGCGGATCTCGCGGTCATCCTGATCGACGCACGCAAAGGCGTGCTGACGCAGACCCGCCGCCACAGTCGTATCGTAGCCATGATGGGTATTCGCCACGCGGTCCTGGCGGTCAACAAGATGGATCTGATGGGATTCGACGAGGACGTCTTTAATCGGATCGTCGATGACTACCGGACCTTCGCGGCCGGCCTCGAGTTTCTGAGCGTCGAGGCGATCCCCATGTCGGGCCTGGATGGAGACAACGTGCTCCATCGGAGCGCCCGCCTGCCCTGGTACAGCGGCCCCAGTCTGATGGAGTACCTGGATACAGTAGATGTCCGCGATACGCGCGATCGGGGCGCCTTCCGAATGCCGGTGCAGTGGGTGAACAGGCCGAATCTGGACTTCCGTGGGCTCTGCGGCCGGATCGCAGAGGGCACATTGCGTCCGGGCGATAACCTGCGCGTTCTGCCCTCTGGCGTTCAGGTTCACGTGAAGACGATCCTCGCCGGTTTCGACCAGGTGGACTGCGCCCACACGGGCGACGCTGTGACCGTGACACTGGCGCAAGAAGTCGATGCGAGCCGCGGCGACGTCCTGGTGGCGGCCGATGAGCCCCCGGAGGCAGCGGACCAGTTCGAAGCCAAGCTGCTGTGGATGGTCGATCACCCCATGGCGCCTGGCCGCCAGTACTTGATAAAGCTCGGATGCAAGGAAACCACCGCAACGGTTACCGAGATCAAGTACCGCGAGGACGTAAACACCGGGGCGCACCTTGCAGCCAAGACCCTGGGGCTCAATGAGATCGGGACGGTAAACCTCTCCACCGGCGCACCCCTGGTCTTCGAGCCCTACGGGGTTAACCGGGTTCTGGGCGGTTTCGTCTTGATCGACAAGCTCACGTACGAAACCGTAGGAGCCGGAATGGTCGATTTCGCCCTGCGTCGGGCGAGCAACATCCATTGGCAAGCGTTGGAGTTGAACAAGGCCGAACGGGCCGCGCAAAAGCACCAGACGCCCCGCTGCATCTGGTTCACCGGACTATCCGGCTCGGGCAAATCGACGCTTGCCAGCCTGCTGGAGAAACGGCTGCACGCAGAGGGCAAACACGCGTATGTGCTCGACGGCGATAACGTACGTCACGGCCTGAACCGCGACCTGGGATTCACCGAAGCCGACCGGGTGGAGAACATTCGCCGCGTTGCCGAGGTCGCGAAGCTGATGACCGATGCGGGCCTGATCGTGCTGGTCAGCTTTATCTCGCCCTTTATCGTCGAGCGCCGAATGGCACGGGACCTCTTCGATCAGGGCGAGTTCGTCGAGGTCTTCGTCGACACGCCCATCGAGGAATGCGAGCGGCGCGATGTGAAAGGACTCTACGCCAAGGCGCGAAAGGGAGCGCTTAAGAATTTCACCGGCATCGACAGTCCCTACGAGCGCCCGCAAGCCCCTGAGATTCATCTGCAAACAGCGCAGATGCCCCCGGAGTCTTCAATCGACGCCATCCTGCGCTGGCTTGGATAAGTGGACGAGTCGACTCATGCGCCGTATCCGCAGATCGCGCGACCAGTATGGGGCATATTGCGTCGATCAAGGAGGCAGAACGCAAGGCGACGGTGGTCATGGCCGACGGCACCCGGTTTCCGGCCGATCTGGTCCTGCTCGGCATGGGGGTGCGTCCGAATACGGCGCCCGCCGAGGCGGCCGATCTGACGATCGGGGCGAGCGACGGCATCTACTACAACCGGCTGATTGACGGGCGCAGCTGGCTCCTTCTGATCTACGCCAAGAGTGCGCGAGACAACCTACCAGCGCATGTGCTCAATGCCGCGCGGGAGATGCTGGCGGGGCGCTTTGTAGGTTGGACCGACGCGGGAGGCCCAAAGGGGGCGCGAGGGTCTCGGTTAGGGTTCGGTTGCCGGCCTAATCGAACCTGCTCGGTCGCACGTTGGGCCTCGTTCCTCGGCCCAACGGTCATGATCGGCTCGCTCACCCCTACCCATGAACGTCCCGCTATCCTTACCGGTGCTCAGCCCAAGGCGCGAGGTTATAGGCACCCTCGGGGTGGCGCTTGACCGACCGCCGCGGGCTCGCGCCGCTCCGCACTCCGATCGTGTCTCGACGAGACTACGAGGGTTTTTTGCGCGTCCGAGCCCGCCGTACTTTCACCGCAACCTGACGTTCATGTGCGGTGCGACCTGTCAGTGCCCGTTCGTGTCCGCATCGGTTCGATCGGTTTCCAGATCGCGACGACGCATTTTCCTCCGCTTCCAGCAATCCAATCTCCAAGGCGGATTCGGAGACGGTTCAAGCGCGGCTCCGCAACCTGGCCCAACGTGCCTTCCAAGATGTCCGCGCAGACCACGGCCAAGCACGTGAGCCTGATCAGACTCGTCGACTTCAGGCCGGTGGAAGCGAAATCCACGTCGGATTCGGGATGACTTCATCGATGCCAGGTACCGCATGGTGCAAGCGTGTGGAAATCATGCAGACCAGCCAATCGCCATAACGTCCTGGCAGGGCACGCAGCACCGGCGCCGGCCTCAGTTTCCCGGCGGTCTGATCGGTGCGCGGGAATCCGAATAGAAAAATCTGGCCTTCCGCGGTCATCGAAACGACTCCTTCAAGTCAGCCCGGGTGTAAATCTCCGGCTCGTCTTCCATTCCGCGCATTGCCCAATCCAGCGACAGATCAGACCATTGAGCCTCTTCTTCGCGTGCCGCCCGCTCATCCGTGCGGGTTGCCAGAAACTCGGCGAAATCCAACACCTCGCGCCGCGCGGCATCCGGTAACGATTTGAGTCGTTCGATGATGGCTTCTTCAGTCGTCATGGGTTTTTCTCGCTCATCGTCTGAACACAGACAGACTCAAGCCGAAAATCGGGCGATTGGGACCTCGCTCGGCCGTGTGCAGGATCCCGTATCCCGCAGCGCAGTGCGTCGGCGGCGATTGCGTCTGTTTCCGGGGCCATGGGGCGGCAGATGTCCAGACCGAAGAGCTTCGTGTGGTGCAGGGGGTCGCCGAGCGGGGTCTCCCCGGGAAGGGTGCGGGTCAGGTGTTGAAAAACGCCATGGGCCCGGGATGACCTCTGTCATCGCTCGTCGCCCTCCGCCAAGACTTCCTCCAGACATGTGGCCGTGAGCACCCGCGCCGACCAGCGCAACAGGGTGTCCGGCGCGGCGGCCTGCACGCGCGCCCGCACGGCCTCGCTCGG
>JBGSOR010000497.1:0-3785 GCA_041738985.1 Chromatiaceae bacterium
CCGATCGCCCGGGACCTGCTGATCGCCGGTCAGGGCATAGGCGAAGGCGCTCCGATCCCGGCCGCCCCGCCGGGCGGCGACGAGCTGGAGGCCAGGCGGAGCGCCGATCTCCGCGGGTTCTCCGCGTCGCTCCGAGACTGACGGAGACATCGGGATGCGCTCATACCCACCCTGTGCGCGACTGGCTCCTCGGGTACTCCCGTCTCGGAACCAGCGATGAGCGCCTCGACGCCATTCGACCCAGCCGCCGCTTGGGACCTTCGCCAGCCCGAGCGACACCTGCTGCTCTGGTGTCTGGCCTGCGTGGCCATCGGGCTCCTGCTGGTGCTGGGGTCCGGACAGGCGGCCGAGCGGACCCCGACCCTCGCGGACCTGGTTCCCCTCGGCGTTTATGCCCTGAGTCTCGCCGCGATGCATCTGATACTGGTCGGCGGGGGGCTCAGGGCCGACCAGACCCTGGTGGCGACGGTCGCCTTCCTGGCCGGGCTGGGGCTGCTGGCCCAGACCCGGATGGGGGCCTTCGACGGCACGGATCCGCTAAGCCCGGACCGGCTCCTATTCCCCGCCGGGATGCTGGTCATGGCCGGCATCGCCGCGGCCTTCGCGGGCGGACGCTACCGGTGGCTGGGTGCAGCGCCCTGGGTCTGGGCTGGCCTGTCCCTGATCCTGGTCGGCGTGCTCCTGGCGACGGGACAGCGCTTTCGCGGGGCAGTCTTCGGGCTCGGGTTCACCACACCGACCGAGGCACTCAAGCTCACGGTCGTGCTGTTTCTGGCCAGTTACCTCGACCGGCAGGGTCGGGCGCTCGGGCGCTGGCACCCGCGCTGGCCCCTGCCGCCCTGGAGGCCCCTGTGGCCCCTGGCCCTGTTCTGGGTCCTGCTCGCCGGGCTCCTGGTCCTGCAACGGGACCTGGGGATGACGACGATCCTCGGCGTCGCCCTGCTCGTCCTGCTGGTGGCGGGAAGCGGCCGGCTGGGCTACCTGATCTACGGGGTCATGGCCGCCACGGGGCTGGGCTGGCTCATGCTCGGCGTCTTCGAGCACGGGGAACGCCGCATCGATGCCTGGCTGGACCCCTTCCAGGATCCCACCGGCGACGGCTGGCAGATCCTCCAGGGGCTCTCCGGGATGTACTCGGGAGGGCTCTGGGGCGAGGGGTTCGGCGAGGGCCGGCCGGACTACACGCCCATCGCCGGATCGGATTTCATCTATTCGGTGATCGGCGAGGAGCTGGGGTTCCTGGGCTGCGCCGCGGTGGTGCTGTTCTTCCTGATCCTATTCCAGCGCGGACTGCTGATCGCCGGTCGCAGCCGCAGCCCATTCGGCCGGCTCCTGGCGGTCGGCATCGTCGCCGTACTCGCCACCCAGACCTTCCTGAACATCGCCGGCGTCACCAAGCTGGTCCCGCTTACCGGTCTTACCCTCCCCTTCATCAGCCATGGCGGCGCCAGTCTGCTCACGGCCTTCGCGGCGATCGGTCTTCTACTATCCGTGTCCGACGGGGAGCCCGCGGCCCCGGCCCGCCCTCCGCGACAACCCAGGACCGCGCCTGCCCCGGGCCTTGCCGACAAGCCCGCCCCCAGGCGCCGTGCGCCAAGGCAGAAGCCGAAAGCGCCCGGTTGAGGTAAGCTCGCCTTTGGCGTGAGAGCAAGCTTGCGTGTCTCAAGGGCGCCCTATCCCGCCGAATCGACGGCTGCGGTGGCTCGCAGACCGGCAGATGCCGGGCGAGCGCGGCCAGCGCGACGGCGGTGGACGAAGGGCAGCTTGGAGCGCTAGGCCAGTTGCGCCCAGGCAACCATCATCGATTCAAGCCTTGATCGGCCGCTCGCCTTAACCGATAATAGGCGGTTTTCCGCGCTTCCCCCCGCCGGCACCCCTCCCCGGACGCCTACCCGGAAGCATTCCCCCGCTGCGCCTGCCAGGATCCCGCCATCCGCGCGCCCCGGGGCACCACTGATAAATACGAGGTCCCTCATGGACACCCCCAAGTCTACCCAGGAGCTGGGTCCCGAGTCCGAGCAGGCGCACGAGCCGACGGAAGAGCCGAGAATTGCCGACACCGGCCCTGACGTGGATGCGACCGACCCCAAGACGGACCTCGAGGCCAGCGCCGTCGCAAAGCCCGACGACGGCGTCGCTGGCGAGTCCAACGCGGCCGAGCAGGTCGCCGAGGTAGCGGCCGAGGCCATCGCCGACGCAGTCTCGGCGGCCGAGCCCGAAGACCCGGGATTCGCCACCCTCGGCCTGTCCCCCGCCGTGGCCAATGCCGTCGCCGATCTGGGCTACGAGACCCCGACCCCGGTCCAGCGCCAGTGCATCCCCCATCTGCTGGAGGGCCGCGACCTCCTGGGCCAGGCCCAGACGGGCACCGGCAAGACCGCCGCTTTCGCGCTGCCGCTGCTGTCGCGCATCGACTTTGCGGCCAAGGAGCCCCAGGTCCTGGTGCTGACCCCCACGCGGGAGCTGGCACTCCAGGTGGCGGAGGCATTCCAGCGCTACGCCCACAATCTCAAGGACTTCCATGTGCTGCCTATCTACGGCGGCCAGAGTTATGGGCTCCAGGTTCGCCAGCTCCAGCGGGTGCCCCAGGTGATCGTCGGCACCCCGGGACGGATCATGGACCACATGCGTCGCAACACGCTGTCGCTGGAAGGGCTCAAGACCCTGGTCCTGGACGAGGCCGACGAGATGCTCAACATGGGCTTCTCGGAGGACATCGACTGGATCTTCGAGCACACCCCGGCGGATCGCCAGGTGGCGCTGTTCTCCGCGACCATGCCCCCTGAGATCCTGCGAGTCGCCCGCGACCACCTGATCGACCCGGTGGAGATCCGCATCGAGTCCGCCACCGCCACGGTGGACACCATCGACCAGCAGCACTGCGTGGTCACCCGCTTCCACAAGGTCGACGTGCTGACCCGCATCCTGGAGCTGGAGCCATTCGACGGCATGTTGGTGTTCGTGCGCACCAAGGGCGGCACCACGGAGCTGGTGGACAAGCTGCGCTCCCAGGGCTTCGCGGCAGAGGCCCTGAACGGCGACATGAGCCAGGAGATGCGCGAGCGCACCGTCGATCGCCTCAAGGGCGGCCAGCTCGACATCCTCGTGGCCACCGACGTGGCCGCCCGGGGGCTGGACGTCGAACGGGTGAGCCATGTGGTGAACTTCGACATCCCCATGGACCCGTCGGCCTATGTCCATCGTATCGGGCGCACCGGACGGGCTGGGCGCGCCGGCAAGGCGATCCTGCTGGTGGAGCCCCGGGAACGCGGCCTGCTGCGCGCCATCGAGCGCACCATCCGTCGACCCATCCCGGAGATGGCCCCGCCCTCCGCTGCCCAGCTCAGCGCCACCCGTATCGACCGCTTCATCGAGCAGGTCCGGGAGACCGTGGCCGAGCAGGACCTGGACTTTTTCTTCCGGCTCATGGCGCGGATCAGCAAGGAGCAGGAGCTGGAGCCGATGAACATCGCGGCCGCCTTGGGCTTCCTGATCCAGCGGGAGCGGCCCCTGGAGGTCAAGGACCCGCCGCGCGAGCCGCGCCGGGAGTTCCGCGACTCGGAGCACAATGTCCACCATCCCGGTGCCGATGGCACTGCGGGGCATGCCGTCGTATTCCGCCTCCGTCGGATCCTGCGCGAGCACGATGCCGCCCGTCTCTTTCACACGCTTGATCCCGAGCGTGCCATCCGTCCCGGTGCCGGAGAGCACGACGGCGTACCCTTTCGGTCCATACGCTTCCGCGAGGGTGCGGAAGAAAAGATCGATCGGCACCCGCTTCCCGC
>JBGSOR010000536.1:0-2534 GCA_041738985.1 Chromatiaceae bacterium
GGGTCATCCGCCGGGGCGAACCCGATGAACCAGCTGTGGGCCGCACCGCGCGGGTTCTCCGCGGTCCCGGTCTTGCCGGCGATGGCCAGATCGGGTCCGTCGATGCCACGGCCGGTCCCCTTGGTGACCACCTGGCGCATCATCCGGGCGAGACGCGTGGCGGTTGGGGCCGACATGAACTGGCCGAGTGGCTCCGGTGGGTCCTGGGCAAGCAGGCGCGGGCGCATGGCGAGGCCGCCGTTGGCGACGGCCGCCGCGATCATCGCCATATGAGCGGGGGTGGCCAACACCCGGCCCTGGCCGATCGATGCCTGGGCGAGGCCGTAGAGGTCGCGCTCCTTGAGCCGGGGGATGCGGCCGGTGCTCAGATTGCCCGCCCGGTCCCGGCCCGGATAGAGACGGATCTTGCGATCGAACTGGAGTCGCTCGCCCGTCTCCAGCAGGGCATCCAGACCGTAACGCACCCCGAGCTGGGCGAAAAAGACGTTGGACGATTCCGCGAAGGCCCGGTTTAGGTCCAGATTCCCGTAGCCGCGGAAGCTGCGGCCGCCCTGTCGGGCCTCGTAGTAGCCGTGGTCGCGGATGCGCGGATAGCGGGCGGAGGTGGTGAAGCCCTCCGCCGGGCACGGGATAGTGCCGGCGAATCCGCGCTCGATTGCCAGGGCGGCCATGACCGTCTTGAAGGTGGACCCTGGGGGATAGAGGCCCTGGGTCGCCCGGTTGAGCAGCGGTGTGGCCGGGTCCCCGCCCCTGAAGAGGACGGGGTCGAGCCAGTTTGGGTCGAAGGACGGGCTGTTGGCGAGCACCAGCACGGCCCCGTCCCTGGGCCGGATCAGCACGGCCGCCCCCAATCGCTCCCCTAGTCCCTGGAGTGCGAGATGCTGGAGCCGGGCGTCCAGGTTCAGTACCAGGTCCTGGCCCCGGGGGCGCTTGGACTGGATCAGCAGCTGGCGGGTGAGCTCCCCCCAGGACGCCAGCCGCTCCGGGGTGGCCCCGTTGAGCTGGGCATTGGCCGCGGCCTCGGCCCCGGTGGCCCCGTAGCGGGGGTCGCTATAGCCCACGGTGTGGGCGAAGGCCGGGCCGAAGGGATAGACCCGCCGCACCTGACCCGCTTCCTCCCGGCTATAGGCCAGGACCTGACCCTCCCGGTCCAGGATACGCCCGCGCTGGATGCGGTGGGCCGGATTGAATTCCCGCCGGTCGTGGGACTGCATGAAGGCGACGAACTGAGGCCGGAAGAGCCCGGTGAGCTGCCAGCTTGCCTGGTGCAGCAGCACAGCGACAAAGAGCAGGGCCAGCCCGATCGCGGGCCAAGGGACGGCACCGCCCATTGTCCCTTTGCCAGCGGCCCGCGCCGGCCGTCCGCGGCTCAGGATCCCCAGGTCATAGATGCGCTTCAGGACCATCCAGGCCGCCACGAAGAAGGCCGCGTGGAGCAGCGTCCGCAATGCGGGCCAGGCCGGGGAGCTCACGAGGGAGCCGAAGACGTGCAAGGGGGTCTCGAGGGACAGGGGGCCGGCTCCTTGGGTAGTCGAGTGACCCGGCCATTATCCCAGATCCCGTGGCGGTTCTCTTCCGCCGCCCACTGCAAACCGAGAAACTGGGAGCGCCGACATCCTGTCGGGACCTTCGAGAGCGATCGGCTATCGGCTACCAGCGATCGGCCGATAGATTTCGGCCGATCACTGTCAGCGCGGAGCGTCGCTTAGTCCACCGCCGCCTGCCACCCCTCCCCCGGGTTGTAGGCATCGATGGCCGCCGCCGCGTTGGAGGTGTCGTCGCCCAGGTCTTTCTCGTAGACCATGCCCTTCTGATTGACTTGGAAGGTCATGATGCCGGAATTGCCGTAGCTTGCGGGCCAGGCGACCAGGGCGAACCCCTCGGTGAGCCGGCCATCGTTCAGGTAGCTCTTGGCCCCGCCGGGCGCGCGATCCCCTTGGGCGGCGAGGACCTTGTAGAAATAGCCGTGGAAGGGCCGTGGTTCCTCGCTGGACTTAGGCGCGCCATAGCCGGCCGCCACGGCCTCTGCTACCAGCGGCCCCAGGGGACTCTCGGCCTCGCCTTCCTTGGTGGGCCAGTGAAGCCCATCGCGTTTGTCCTTTGAGCTCAGGATGCGGTCCGCAAAGGCGTGGACCCCGTCCCCATCCGGATCCGCGGCGGCATACTCGCGCTGCGCGTCCACAAAGGCGCGCATGGCGGCCAGGGTAAAGAGCTCGTTGCGGCCGATGCGCCGGTCCAGGATCTCCTCGATGCCCGCCTCCGTGTCGAAGTACCAGCCGGCCTCGTCTTTGGCGAGCGGGATGGGGAAGGGCCAGTCGTCCGGGCCTACGACCAGGATGGCGCTGTCGGCCTCCTCGTCCTCGATATCGGCGGCCTTCTGCGCTTGCTCGACGAACCAGCGGCGGTCCGCGGCGTCCGCCACCGGATCCCCGGAGACCAGGTCGTCCAGGTCCGGGCCGAGAACGGCATAGAGCGCCTCGGCGCCCTCGTCCGCAGCCGCCTCGATCAGGGCCATGGCGGCGGCGTCCGGGGTC
>JBGSOR010000569.1:0-3460 GCA_041738985.1 Chromatiaceae bacterium
CTCGATCCGCCCCCGCTGCGCGGCGCCAAGCGGCAGCTCGGCCATCGGCAGGATCAGCCGGTCGGCGGCGAGCCGGGCGGGCAGGAAGCTCATCGGCGGCGTGCCGATGAAGCCTGCGACGAAGAGGTTGGCCGGACGGTCGTAGAGGTCCCGTGGGGTGCCGATCTGCTGGATCTCCCCGCGGCGCATGATGGCCACCCGATTTCCCAAGGTCATAGCCTCGGTCTGGTCATGGGTCACGTAGATCGTCGTGGTGCCCAGCCGGTGCTGGAGACGGGCCAGCTCTGCGCGCATTTGCGAACGGAGCTGGGCGTCGAGGTTGGACAGGGGCTCGTCGAGCAGAAAGACCTTGGGGCGGCGCACGATCGCTCGCCCCATGGCGACCCGTTGGCGCTGGCCGCCGGAGAGGCTCGCGGGCTTGCGCCCCAACAGCTCCGAGATGGCCAGCAAGCGGGCGGTCTCCGCCACCCGCGCCGCGATCTCGGCCTTCGGCAGTCCCGCAAGCTTTAAGGGGAAGGCGAGGTTCTCGCCCACGGTCATATGCGGGTAGAGGGCGTAGCTCTGGAACACCATCGCCATGTCCCTGTCCTTCGGGTCGACGCCCCGCATGGACCGACCGTCGACCCGGAGCTCCCCGCCGGACGGCTCCTCCAGTCCCACGATCAGGTTAAGCAGGGTTGACTTGCCGCAGCCGGAGGGGCCGACCAGGATGAAGCGCTCGCCGTCCTGGACGGTGAAGGTCGCATCCCGAACGGCAGCAGTGCCGTCGGCGAACTGCTTGCTGACATGCTCGAGGACGATTTCAGCCATGGTGCATGGTTACCCCTTGACGGCCCCGCCGGTCAGACCGGCGACGATGCGGCGCTGAAAGAGCAGGATCAGCAGCACCACGGGGATGGTCACCACCACCGAGGCGGCGGCGATGGAGCCGGTCGGCTGCTCGAACCGGGAGCTGCCGGTGAAAAAGGCGATGGCTACGGGGACGGTGCGCGCGGCCGAGGTCGAGGTCAGGGACGCGGCGAACAGAAAATCGTTCCAGGCAAAGACGAAGACCAGGATCGCGGAGGCGAAGACCCCGGGCGCGGCCAGCGGCAGGATCGCGTGGCGGAAGGCCCCCAGGCGCGTGGCACCGTCGACCCTGGCCGCCCGCTCCAGCTCCCAGGGAAGCTCCCGGAAGAAGGCCGCGATGGTCCAGATGGCGAGCGGCAGGGTCAGGGTCATGTAGGGGATGACCAGGCCCGCCCAGGTGTCGAACAGGCCGACCACACGCCACAGCTCGAACAAGGGACCGACGATGGCGATGGGCGGAAACATCGCGACCGCCAGGGCGGCGATCAGCACCAGACGGCGGCCGGGGAATCGCAGCCGCACGATTGCATAGGCCGCCAGTGCGGCCACGGCGACGGAGATCAGGGTCGCGATCAGCCCAATACCCAGTGAGTTGACCAGCGCCGCCGGGAACTGCGGGTCCCGGAATACGGCGACATAGTGCTCCAAGCTGAGTGTGCGTGGAACGAATCGGCCGTCGCCGAGGTTGCCCGACGGCTTGAGCGACAGGGACAGCAGCCAGATCACCGGCAGTAGGGCGTAACAGATCGCTACCAGGACGGTGAAGCGCCAGAACATTCGCTCCGTCAGCGGGGGTCGCGTACCGGCCGACACAGCCGCCCCGTAACCGGTCATGGGCTGGTCTCCAGCCCTGCGCCCTGGCCGAGCAGGCCGGGCCGGAAGGCGCGCAGATAGAGCAGCGCAACGACCACCGTGGCGAGGAAGATCAGGACCGAGACCGCGGCCCCCAGCCCAAGATTGAGCCGCGCGATCAGCGTCTCGTAGGCCACAATAGAGACCGATTCGGTGTCCTGGGCACCGCGCGTCAGCACGAAGACGGAGTCGAAGACCCGGAAGGCGTCGAGTGTCCGAAACAGGAGCGCCACCAGGATGGCGTGCTTCATCAAGGGCAATGTGATGCGCAGAAGCCGCTGGGACGCCGAGGCGCCGTCCACCCGAGCGGCGCGCAGTAGGTCGGGGGGCACCAGGGTCAGGCCGGCCAGGAGCAGCAGGGCGACGAACGGCGTGGTCTTCCACACCTCGGCGGCAATGATCACGACGAAGGCGGACCAGCGCTCGGACAGCCAGGCGTGATCAAGGCGCATAAGGCCATCGACGAAGCCGGTCGTCGGATCGAAGGCGAAACGCCATGCCAGGGCGGCGACCACGGTGATCATCGCATAGGGCACCAGCGTCGCGGCCCGGACCGCGACCCGGCCGAACAGGGTGCGGTGCATGACCAGCGCCAGGGCGAAGCCGAGCAGGAGCTCGATGATCACGGAGCCTGTCACGATGGTCAGCGTGTTGGAGAGGGAGCGCCACCAGACCTCGGAGGTCAGCACGCTCGAATAGTTGGCGAGGCCGACGAAGGCCTGCTCCGCGGGGAAGCGCAGGTCGTAGCGGTGCAGAGAGAGCCAGACTGCGTAGAGCACCGGGTACGCGGTCACCAGGAGCATCGCCAGAATCGCGGGCGCGCACAGCAGCAGGCCGAGGCGCCGCTCGTCGAGGTCAGGGCGCCTCACAGCAACCCCTCCGAGTGCAGGGCGCGGTCGACGGCCGCGCGTAGCCGCGCGGTATCGCGTTCCGGGTCGATGTCCCTCATCGGGTGCAATGTCCGGGCGATCGCGAGCGAGATGTCGCTATAGACCGGGCTTTGGGGTCGCTGCACCGCGTCCTCCAGGGTGGCCCGCAGGACCTCGGCGAAGGGAAAGGTGCGGCGCACCTGCGGGTCGTCGTAAAGCGCCGCGGTGGTCGGCGGCAGACCGCCGAGCCCTGCGGCAATGCGTTGGCTATCGTCGGAGACGAGACAGGCGGCGGCCTCGAAGGCCAGCGCCGGGTACCGGGAGTAGGCGCCGACCCCCAGGTTGATCCCGCCGATGGTCACACGGCTTGGTCGTTCGGGATCGACCCCGGGCCAGCGGACCCACCCCATACGCTCGGCAATCGCCGGTACATTGGCCAGCGCACTCGGCCAGACATAGGTGTAATTGACCATGAAGGCGGAGCTGCCGCTTTCGAAGGCCAGCCGGGATTGATCCTCCCGGCTGGTCGCGAGGGCGGGATCCGCGGCCGGCGACGTGGCGAGCCGTTTCATCAGGGCCAGAGCCATGCGGGTGGGCGCGGGCTCCAACGAGATCTGCTGCCCGCTCGGGTCGAGGACAGCCCCACCCGCCGATGCGAGCAGGGATACGAACAAGACGGTCAGCCCCTCGTAACGCTCGCCCTGCACCTGGATGCGGCCCCCATCGCCGATCGCTTCGGCTTGGCGGATCAGCATGTCCCAGGTCGTCGGCGGCTCCGGAACCCGGTCGGTGCGGTACCAGAGCAGCTGGGTGTTGCTGGTGAACGGCGCGGCCCAGAGCCGGCCCCGATAGGTGGCGCTGGCAACCGGCCCCGCGAGCCGTCCGTCACG
>JBGSOR010000570.1:0-7632 GCA_041738985.1 Chromatiaceae bacterium
GGCCGGGCGCGCTGGCGGGGGGATGCCCCGGGCGGGCTCGCAGAGCTGGCGGCCCGCCTGGGCAAAGGTCCCCCGGAAGCCATCCTCACGGGGATCGACCGAGCCAACTACTCCGCTTCCGCCGAGCACTGGGACGGCCCCTCTGCCTGGGCTGTCCTTGAGCCTCTTCTTGTTGCGGCGGAGCGCGAGACTGCGGATCGGTCCAAGGACCCGCTGCCGGAGCTCTATCCGCGGCTTGGGTAGTGCGCCGCGAAACCCATCCCCCCGTTAGCGCTGGCCTGGTTGACCCAATCGCTTGCAGTGCATACGCTATACCGTACGTTAGCGAATCGGGGGCCCCATGACGAGTATCACCGCCACAGAGGCGCGCAAGCAGCTCTACAGGCTTGTCGACGAGGTCCGGGACTCGCACGAGCCGATCCATATCACCGGCAAGCGCGGCAGTGCCGTGCTCGTCTCCGAGGAAGATTGGCGCGCCGTGCAAGAGACGCTTCACCTCGTCTGCATACCGGGTATGCGCGAGTCGATCCTCGAGGGGATGGCCACGCCGGTGGGCGAGCTTGACGACAAGCTCGACTGGTGAGCTGGCGTCTCCTTTTCACCAAAGCGGCTCGGAAGGACGCCCAGCTCCTGGCGTCCACAGGTCTTAAGCCCAAGGCACAGGCCCTCCTCGACATCCTGGCCGAAGACCCCTACAAGACCCCGCCGCCGTTCGAGAAACTGGTCGGCGACCTGGCCGGTGCATGCTCCCGGCGGATCAATATTCAGCATCGGCTGGTGTATCAGGTGCTCGATGCCGAGCATGCGGTCAAGGTGCTTCGGATGTGGAGCCACTACGCGTAGGTCCGTAGGGCGGAATAGCGCAGCGTATTCCGACGACTGTTTTCTTGCGCCACGCCCACCCACATCCGCCACCCCCTCAAGGACCCTGGATGATTGCCCGAGCCCTCCGCCTTTCACTTCTTGCTCTGTTCACGGGGATTTCTCTCCCAACCCTTGCCGAAAAGACCTCGCAAGTCACCGCGGAGACCCCGGAGCCCAAGCGTTTCGCGGTGCGCGGCTGGACGATCGTCGACCGTACCCGGGGCGACGCCCCGATCCGCTTGCGCGGCATCGGCTATTCGCCTTATCTGCGCGGCGAATCGCCCGTGCTCCATATGCCCTTGCCGAACGACGGACGCTATAGCGAGCACCTGGCCCAGGTTCGCAATCTCAATGCGAATTACCTCCACGTCTTCCCTCAGCGGATGCCCGAGGCATTCTTCAGGGCGCTCGACGAGTCGGATCTCTATTACGGCCAGGACCTGTGGGTCAAGCAGCAGTCCAGGGACTTCCTGGACGCGGAGATCCAGCGGGAGATCCTAGCCAAGCTCCGTGCCACCATCGACCACACGTACGAGGTGGGCCGACCGGATCGTCTGGTGCTCTTCTCGGTCGGCGACGAGCTCAGCCCCAAGTCCATCGCTGAGACCGATCGCCTGCACCCGGACGTGCACGATTTTCAGGGAAAGCACCTGAGGGTGACCGGACGCACCCCCACGGAGATCGCACTCGCACGCCTGATCGACGGGGTTATGGACTATGAGCTGACCCGCTATGGCCGGCGTCATCTCTACTGTCACACCAGCTTCACCCACGTCGGCCCGCTGGCGGACCTTGATCTGGAGGTCCCGCCAGAGAGCGCCCTGCTGCCCGATCTCGCGGACCTGATCTGTCTTAACTTCTATACCTATGCGCGGGGGGTGGTCACCTCGCTTCCGGGCTCGGTCACCGGCACGACCTATCAGGGGTACCTGGAGGGCCTGACGGCCAGCACGAACAAGCCGATCTTCGTCACTCAGGTCGGGTTCGCGACCTCGCCCTACGAGCCCAAGCCCTGGGTGCCGGGATTCGGCGGCCACCGGGTGGAGGACGTGCCGAAGAAGCTGCGATCCCTGTGGGCGGACATCCACACCGCCAAGGGCCACGAGCGCGTCGTCGGCGTCGCCTTCTTCGAGCTGCATGACGAATGGTGGAAGAGCGGCGATACCCTGGACGACTCCCAGACCCTGCTCGATGCGGACCCGGAGGAGTGGTTCGGCATCTATGCCCTGGAGGACGGCGTTCGGCTGGTCCCGAAGGGTGCGATCCCGGATACGGTGCGGGAGCTTTTCGCCAGCCCCTGATTCGGACGCGATCGTCTTTGCGTCCCCGAGTCCGCGTCCGATGTACAGGGCGGATCGCCAACAGGGCGATCTGCCGTTGACGGTTATCGCTTGGTCGGACGGTAAGGCGCCACGAAGAAGAGCACCGCGAGCCCTAGCAGGGCCGCAAGGGTGACGGCGACCGAGATCCGGTAGGTCATGCGCCAGCCGGTGTTCGACTTACGGACGATCTCGAACCGATCCACGTGGATGGTCTCGCAGGCCCCGTTTCCGGTATCGGTGCGGGTGACACTGGTCCCGCGGCTGAAGCCACCCGCGTGGGAGTACCGGGCCAATTGGCCGGTCAGGCGGATCTGATCGCCGATCTCGGCGGACTGGATCGCCTCCTGGATGGCGGGATCGTGGCTCAGCAGGTGGTTGTTGGAGAGTTGGTCCCAGGCAAAACGTTGCGCCGCGAGGGTGTCGTTGGTGGAGATCCAGCAGGTCCAGGTGCTATTTCGGTACCGCATGTCCCGAAAGGCACCCGTGGCGACATTGTCCCCCCAGACCACGCAGAGGTCGCGGATATTGATAAAGTCCTTCCATTCCTTGAAGTGGTAGATCCCTCCCAGCTCATCGCTGTCGTGCAGGCTGACCACCACGCCTTCGAGTCGATAGTCGAACAGGGGCTCGATGGTATAGCGGATGCCCTGGGCCTCGATCTGGAATGGCAGCGAGTCGGTCGGTGTCTGCAGCGGCTCCTGCAGTCGTGCGGTGTCGTAGAAGCTCGGCGGCGGGAGCTGGTCCTTCTTCCAATGGCTCCAGATCGCGAGCCCTAGACCGGAGAGAAACACCAGGAGCACCAGCTGATTGACTAGCCGGTAAGGAAAGGTCTCGTCCCTGGACTGCGTCGCGATCGGGCGCCTTGGCGCGCCGGCATGCCTTCCCGTTCGCCCGTATTTGGCGAAGACGATCCCGCAGCGGCGGCAGATCTCGCCGGGCGGCTGCTCCTCGTCGCACTTGGGGCAGCGCAGGGTGGCGGATTCCATCTGCAGTGCGCTCGGGCTCACGAAGGCCTCGGCAGCCGTCGCCGCCGCCGCTGGCTCGACCGGATCGTCGCGGATCACGCAAGCGATGCCGACGTCGTTGAACCGCGCTTGCACCCGCTGCGCCTGCTCCAGTGACAACAGACCGTTGAGCCTTCTGGGGCGGCCGTTCAACAGGGATTCCGCCTGTGGCGGCGACAGCTTGAGCAGCTCGGTCATGGTCGTAATGGCCCTGGCCCGATCGGCACCCGGTATCAGGTCACCGAACAAGGTCAGCGAATAGCGCTTCGTGACATCCTCGTGCAAGAGTCGCTCTCCTGTTCTGGCCTGGCTCGAAGGCTTTGACGCCCCGGCTTGGCGGGCCGGGGTTGCGGTGCCGATTCCACCACATGCGAGCGAAGTCGGGGTGGGCTTGCTGCTCAGATCCGGCCAGGGGAGCCGTTGCCCCGGTTTGTGGTGCGATTCTTCCAACGAGACGGCTCGTCTGCGCGGCAACGGGGGTCAATTCGCATCGACAGTGTGCGACGGCAAGCGGGCGACGTCGTGGTCTTGAGGCCAGTGCGTTGTCCGCCCCCGCCATTGCGCCGCATCAAGCGACAGGCTAACCTCTCGTCGCCCTGCTCCTGCCAGAGTCAGCCGCCATGCCCCAAGCCTACACGGCACAGTATGCTCATTGGACGGCGGATACCTGGGTCATCGATCGAATGGCCGGAGGCCAATCATGAACGTGCAAACGATCAGCTTCACAATGAGGGAAACGGGTCCATCGATCATTCAATGCGTGGCAACGAAGCTTCCATAGCGGCAAGATCGTAAGGCTGCCTGACCTCCGAGTCGTAACAGGCGAATAATCGTCGGCGAAAGCCCATCCCTCCCGTCGGTGCCAGGACCCTACAGCAAGCATGCCAGAGTCGCCAGGGCCTTTCAGAACCCTCCCGGGATGGCGTTATCCGCCGGGTGCCAGCGTCGAGGAGAACGGGGTCAATTTCTCCGTCTATAGCCGCCATGCGATGGGGGCGGAGCTGCTCCTCTATTCGGGGGCAGCGAGCGAGAAACCGTTTCAGGTCGTTCGTCTGGACCCGGACGTCAACCATACCTTTTTCTCGTGGCATATCCTGGTCGTGGACCTGCCGCCGGGGACCCATTACACCTGGCGTATGGATGGCCCCAAGGATCCCCAGGGTCACGGTTGGCGCTTCGATCCACAGGTGGAGCTGGTGGACCCCTGGGCGCGGGCGGTGAATCCCTGCGGCTGGGACCGCCAGCGCCGCCAGCGGGAGGGGGTCAGACCGCACGATTCCCCGCGCGCTGTGGTTCTGGCGGACGAGTACGATTGGGGTGGCGACACCCCCCTGCGGGTGCCGTCCGAGCAGATGGTGATCTACGAGCTGCATGTGGGCGGTTTCACGCGCCACCCATCGTCGCGAGTGCGCCACCCGGGGACCTTCGCCGGACTCGTGGAGAAGATCCCTTACCTCCGGGATTTAGGGATCACCCATGTGGAGCTGATGCCGGTCATGGCCTTCGACGAGCAAGACGTGCCGGACGGTGTGCGCGAGGCGGGGCTCGGGAATTTCTGGGGCTACAGCAGCTTCGGCTTCTTCTCGCCACACCCGGGGTACTGCGTGACGCCCGAGCGGGGCAGCCACCGGCAGGAGTTTCGGGACATGGTGCGGGCCCTGCACCGGGCGGGTATCGGGGTGATCATGGATGTGGTCTTCAACCACACCTGCGAGGGTAACGGCGACGGTCCCACACTGAGCTTCAAGGGGTTCGGTAACGAGACCTTTTATTGCCTGGACCAGATCGACAAAGGGATCTATCTCGATTTCACCGGGTGTGGCAACACGGTCAGCGCCAATCATCCCTTCGTCGCCCGGTACATCCTGGACTGTCTGGAATACTGGGTGCGGGAGATGCACGTGGACGGTTTCCGCTTCGACCTGGCGAGCGCCATGGCCCGGGACGGGAGCGGTCGGCCCATGGAGCATCCGCCGGTACTCTGGGGCATCGAGCTCTCCGATACCCTGGCCGCCGCCAAGATCATCGCCGAGGCCTGGGACGCGGCCGGTCTCTATCAGGTAGGCAGCTTCCCCGGCTACCGCTGGATGGAGTGGAACGGGTGCTACCGGGACAGCATCCGCCGCTTTGTGCGCGGGGACCCGGGCCTGGTACCGGAGGTTGCCACCCGGTTAGCGGGCAGCAGCGACCTCTATGGGGCGAATCTGCGGCAGCCCATCAATAGCATCAACTTCGTGACCTGCCACGATGGGTTCACCCTGTGGGATCTGGTCTCCCATAACCATAAGCACAATCGGGCCAACAGGGAGAGAAACCGCGATGGCTGCGACCACAACCTGAGCTGGAACTGCGGCGTGGAGGGCGAGACCGTCGACGCCGATATCCTGGCCCTGCGTCGTCGCCAGGCGAAGAACCTGCTTGCGCTCATGTTCTTGAGCCAGGGCATCCCGATGCTGCTGGCGGGCGACGAGGTCCTGCGCAGCCAGGGCGGCAATAACAATGCCTGGTGCCAGGACAATCCCATCGGGTGGCTCGATTGGTCGCTTATGGAGCGTAATGCCGACATGCTGCGCTTCGTGCGCGGGCTTATCGCGCTGCGCCGCCGCCACCCGAGCCTGCGCCGCCGCCGTTTTCTGAGCGGTCAAGCCCGCAACGGGGCGGAGGTCCCGGACGTGGTTTGGCACGGCACCCGGCTCGGCGAGCCGCCGTGGGAACACCCCCAGGCCCAGGTGCTGGCCTTCGCGTTGGCACCGTTCGGTCCGGGCGAGGCGGCCCTCTATATCGCCATCAACATGAGCGCGGAGGTCCAGCGCTTTGCCGTTCCGCGCATTCCCGGTCTCTCCTGGTACCGCGCACTGGACACGGGCGGGGTCGCCACCACCGATGTGACGGCCCCGGCGGATCAGGTCCGGCACCAGGGGGACCTCCTCGTGCTGCGCTCGCGCAGCGTCGTGGCGTTAGAAGGGAAAGAGGGACAGGCTTAGGGCCGAAGCACTCGCCGACAGGCTCCTCCTTTGTCCTCGCCACTCGACACTCTCCGTGCGATGATCGGACTGTAACAGGCGGCCTTTCCTGCGCCGTCCCTGTCCACGGTGGGGAACGATGACGCGGAGCACGATCTTTCACGCCCTTGGTCTGCATATGCATCAGCCGCCAGGCAACCTCCGGCTGCTGATCGATGCAGACCCCTGGGCGGCCGAGCAGATTATCCGCTGCTACGAGCGCCCGGCCCGTTATGCGGGACTGTACCCGGATGTAGGACGGCTGCATATCGGGTTCTCCGGGGTCCTCCTGGAGCAGCTCTTGGACCCCGAGATCGTCGACCGTTACCGTCATATCCTCGACATACCCGAGATGCTCGACCGCTATGCGCGTGCCGAGAATATCGAGCTGGTTGGCATGGGGTATTACCATCCGATCTTTCCACTGATCCCCAGGGCGGACTGGCCTGAGCAGCTCGAGCGTGGGTGCGAGGCCCTGGCGCGCGCATTCGGCCGCATCCCGCACGGATTCTGGCCGTCGGAGACGGCCTTTACCATGGAGATGGTCCCGGACCTGGTGGAGGCGGGCTACGACTACGTGGTAGTGGACGGCGTGCACGTGCTTCCCGAGGACGGGATCGCCGATAGCTTCCGGCCCTATCTTGCCTGCCATGCGGGTGTCTGCATCGTCGTGGTGCCGCGGGATCGGGATGTCTCCAACGCCCAGCAGAGCGGTCTCGACGCCACCTGGTTTCAGGAAGAGGTGTGCCGGCGCGTAAGGGGCTCGGCGCGACCTCAGGAGGCGCGTCTGTTAACCACCTGGTCCGACGGGGAGAACGGTCGCTGGTTCCGGCAGAGCGCCGAGGGATCGGGTTTCTTTGGGTATTACTTCGCGCCCTACATGGAGCACTTCCGGGGCGGTGGGTGTCCGGTGACCCCGATCTCGATCTGCGATTTTCTCCGGGAGCACCCTCCCGTAGCCCAAGCCCAGGTCCAGACCGGGTCCTGGAGCCCGGGCTCTCAATCCGGACTCGGTATGTCACGATGGGCCGGCAGCGACACCCAGCGTGCCGCGGTGGATGAGATCCATCGGCTGAGCAGGCGCTACTGGGAGCTTCGCGGACGAGTACCTGCTGGCGGCGTACCGGAGTCCCTGGAGCGCGCCCGTCGCCTGATCCTGGAGGCCGAGACGAGCTGCTACCTGTCCTGGGGGGAGGCGTGGATACCCCATCTCTACGCGCACACACGACCGGCTGCCCTGGAGCTGGATGCGGCGCAGTCGGCCTTAGCCCTCGCGCGCCCGACTCCGGAGGTCGCCGCCGTGCCTCGATCGCCCCAGCCAGTCCAGGTGCTCGGCGCCGAGGACAAGGAGGCGACCCTGGACCGGGCGGCCGACGGATCGACTGCCGGGCCAGGTTGGGCCAGCGGTGTTGGCGTGGGCGCCAAGTCGGATGGCAGCCA
>JBGSOR010000008.1:0-2118 GCA_041738985.1 Chromatiaceae bacterium
GTCGAAAACGCGCATTCGGCACCTCCTTTCAAACGGCTCAAGTCCTTGTAAATCAAGGCTCTACGCACATTCACATACAGGCTTCGTGTGCGCCGGAAGTCAAGGCGTTCCATGCACATTCCAGAGAAACAATCAGGCCCCTGGCGGGCCGGGAGGGGAATCATGAGAAGACAGGTCGAGATGATCCTGAAGGCGCTGTTGGCAGCGAGTCTGGCTGCGGCACTGTTGGGTTGCGCTGTTGCCAGACCGCCTCAGCGGATTCAGGACGCCATACACACGGCGAACCGCTATATGCCCGAGTACGTGGCCGAGGCCAACAAAGCCCTGGCCGACGCGGAGCACCCGGACCGGGAGCGCCTGGCCGGCATCGGTGATCGGTTGGCCGAGGTATTGGACGCCCTGGACCATTGGGCGTCGGGGCAGGAAAAAACGCCGGAGGAGGACAAGCGATGAAGGAAATCCTGGAACGGAACAGCGAGGCCGTCCGCGAGGCTGGACGGCAACTGGTGCAGATCGGCGCGGAGCTGGCTGCCGGGAAAATCGATGATGCACTGGCCCGGCTCGACGACGCCCGGCAGGCATATCCCGAATGGGAGGAGCTCGATCAGGCCGCGGCGGACATCGAAGGGGCGATCCACGACCGCGAAGGGATGCTCGCCGTCCAGCACATCCTGGCCGAGATCGTCGGCACGGTCCTCGGGTCGGCCTTGAGGTCGAGGCTGCCCTGATGGCCCGGATATCCGCCAAGGAGCGCAGGCTGGCGGAGACCCTGGCGGACCCTGTCCTCTGGGGGCAGGGATACCTGCGCAACCGCGACGGTGGGCAACGCATTTACTGGCCTCACCAAGCCGAGGACCTGCTCTGTCCGGACAGGAACATCATCCACCTGGACGGGCGCGACGTGGGCAAGAGCGTCTGCATCACCACCGACGCACTGCATTTCGCCTTCACCAACCGGGGCTGCCAGGGACTCGTCGGCGCGCCCCACCAGGGACATCTCGATACGCTGATCGAGGAGATCGAATTCCAACTCGACACAAACCCGGACCTTATGGTCAGCGTGGCTCTCACCAAATACGGCAAGCCCAAGATTCACCGCAAACCATACTTCAGGCTCGAATTCACCAACGGCGCGATCCTCTACTTCCGCCCAGCCGGTGCATACGGCGACGCGTTCCGCTCGCTGCATGTGGACCGGGTCTGGGTGGACGAAGGGGCGTGGCTCACCGAGCGGGCCTGGAAAGCCCTGCGCCAGTGCCTGAAGGCGGGTGGCAGACTGCGCATCTACTCGACGCCCAACGGCCTGCGGGACACCACCTATTACCGCCTCACCGGCTCGACCCAGTTTCGGGTGTTCCGTTGGCCTTCCTGGATGCACCCATCGTGGACCCAGGAGCGCGAGGCCGAGCTGCTGGAGTTCTACGGCGGGCGGGACAGCGCGGGCTGGCAGCACGAGGTGGCCGGCGAACACGGCAAGCCTTCCTACGGCGCGTTCAATATCGAGCACCTCAATCTCTGCCGACAGGACGTGGTCGAGTACCAGAAGGTCGTCGTCACCGGCGAAGAACTGCGCGGTTGCGCCACCGAGGAGGAATCCCACGACCGCCTGGAGATGCTGCTCGATCTCATGCCGCGGACTGGCGTCTTCTGGATCGGCGGAGACCTGGGCTACACCAACGACCCGACGGAGCTCGTCGTGTTCCAGGAGATCGAACTGCCCGAGCGCAAAATCATCAAGCTGGTCCTGCGGGTCCGCATGGAGCACGTGGCTTATCCCCACATCGCCCAGGCCATCGCCCTTTTGGACCGGTATTACACCGCCGCGGGCATCGGCGTGGACAACGGCGGCAACGGGATGGCTGTCGTGCAGGAGCTGCTGACCCTGGACAAGTACAAGGACCTGGCTCTCCAAGGGCGGCTGCGCGGTTACGACTTCGGGGGCATGACCACCCTGGCCGTGCGAGACGGCCACGAGGTCAGGAAGCGGACCAAAGAATTCATGACCACCTTGATTGCTGGAGCCATGCAACGACGTCAGCTCGTGTTCCCAATCGAGGACCTGGAGATCGAGGATCAGTTCACCACCCACACCTATACGCTGCACGATGGCCGCATCGT
>JBGSOR010000015.1:0-6681 GCA_041738985.1 Chromatiaceae bacterium
CTCGGCCCGCTCCCGTCCGGCACGGATCGCCGCGGCGTCCGCCTTGTCCCCGAGCGCAAGCCCCAGGGCGTCGATCAGGATGGACTTGCCGGCCCCGGTCTCGCCGGTTAGCGCGCTGAGTCCGCCGCCGCACTCGAGCTCCAGACGGCTTACGATGGCGAGGTCCTGGATGAGAATGTGCGTCAACATGCGCCAGTTTCCCGTCCGCATCCGCACCGGTCCCGATTCCGGTGCGCGCTTTGCTCGGACTTAGCCGCTCGCCACTCGCTCGTCGCAATCAGCATGGTCCTTTGGCCTGCGGGTGTCCGCCCCAGCCGAGCTTGGCCCGAAGGATCTGGTAGTGGTCATGCCCCCGGGGGTGGAGGAGGCAGGCACGCTCCTTGTGGCGCTTGACCTGCACCTTGGTCTCCCGCGGCAGCGGCACTTCCGTTTGGCCGTCGCAAGTCATCCGGGCGTGCCCATGGTCATGGCCGCATACCCGTATTTCGATGCGGCTTGCACCGGGCACCACCAGGGGTCGGTTGCTCAGGCCATGGGGGCAGACGGGCACCAGGAGGATGGCGTCCAGTGCCGGGTCCACCAGCGGTCCGCCGCCCGAAAGTGCATAGGCGGTAGACCCGGTGGGGGTGGAGACGATCAACCCGTCGGAACGTTGGGCGTTGACGAAGACACCGTCGATGTAGGTCTCCAGCTGGATCATGCGTGCTGTGCCCCATTTGTGGATTACGACGTCGTTCAGGGCGGCATAGGCGCGCTCCGGGGCGGTTTCGCCGACGAGCTGGGCGCTGAGCAGGGCGCGGCTATCGGTCTCGTAGACGCCTTCGAGGATGGCGTCAAGGGCCGACTCCATGTCGTCCGGGCAGACATCCACGAGGAACCCGAGCCGGCCTAGATTGATTCCCATAAGGGGCACCCGGTGCTCGGCCATGGCGCGGGCGGCGTGGAGCAGGGTACCGTCCCCACCCACCGCCACAATCAGGTCGCAACGGGCACCGAGGACGGACACGGGCAATCCGATCTCGGCCCGCCCTTGGAGCAGACGGGCACTCTCGCCGTCGAGCAGCACTTGACAACCGCGCAGGCGCAAGTGGCCGGACAGACGCCGAAGGGTGGCGCCGACTTCCGGTGCGTCGCTACGCTTGCCGACGATGCCGACGGTGCGGAACTGCGGCATGGACTCCGTTGAAGGAATTGCGGGCAGGGATTGTCGCCGAAACGGTAGCATGGGGCGCCAGGCCCGCCAATAGCGCTGTATGAGCGCGGATGCTCAAGTCGGGTGCGCGGGTCTCGCCGATCGGGTCTCCGCCAAGGGTTCCTTGGGCGCTCCAGCTTCGGATGGGAGGCGACCGGACCTCGCGAGGGGAGGGAAGCCTTCGCCTTGACAGCCTGGCGGCGAGTCCCTAGATTGGCGGCGTTAGCACTCTATTGGAGGGAGTGCTAACGACGGCTCGGATTATCGCGAATCGTTCCACACTTTAGAAACCGGCAGGCATCGATTGGCAACGCAGTCACGACACGGCGAGACCCAGGTCAGCGAGCGCGCCCAGCACTTTCTGAAGGCACTGGTCGAACGTTATATCAAAGACGGCCAGCCGGTCGGGTCGCGCACCCTAGCGAAGGATACGGGCCTGGATTTGAGTCCAGCTACGGTCCGCAACGTGATGGCGGACCTTGAGGATCTGGGGCTGGTACTGTCCCCGCACACCTCCGCGGGTCGGGTGCCGACGGTGGCCGGCTATCGTTTGTTCGTGGACTCGCTGATTACCGTGCGTCCGCCCTCCGAAGAGGATGTCGAGACCCTGCGCTTGCGCTTCGCCGAGGTCTCGGACGCCAAGACCTTGATCGAGACATCTTCCCGGCTGCTCTCCGGCATAACCCACCTGGCCGGGGTAGTGATGCTTCCGCGCCACGAGCGCAATGCCTTCCGACAGATCGAGCTTCTGCCGCTCTCCGGGTCGCGGGTCTTGGCCATCCTAGTGACCAGCGAGGGCGAGGTGCATAACAGGGTCATCGTTACTGAGCGCACCTTCACGCCCTCTCAGCTGGAGGAGGCGGCCAACTTCCTCAACCGGATGTTTACCGGTCAAGATATTAAGGGCGTGCGAAAACGACTCCTGGAGGATCTCCAGCACACCCACCGGAACATGGATGCGCTGATGATGCGTGCCCTGACCCTGGCCCAGGAGGTGGTGGAGTCTGCGGAGCGCCCGGACGACTGCTATATCGCGGGTCAGACGAACCTGATGGAGTTCGGCGAGCTGGCCAGCATGGAGCGGCTGAAGCAGCTCTTCGAGGCGCTCAGCCAAAAACGCGAGATCCTGCACATCCTGGACCGCTGCATCGAGGCGGAGGGGGTGCAGATCTTCATCGGCGACGAGTCTGGCTATGGTCTGCTCGACGATTGTAGCCTGGTCACGACGGCGTATCGTGTGGAAGGGCAGGTGGTGGGCGTGCTAGGGGTCATCGGCCCCACCCGGATGGACTACCAGCGGGTGATCCCGATCGTGGACGTGACCGCCCGGTTGCTGGCCGCGGCCCTTCGCCAGTAGATGTTTTTTCTTGCGGCAACGCGTTGGGCAGCCCGCGGCGCGGGGTGCCAACGGCCGCAGGCCGTTAACGGAGGTCGATATGACGACGGAATCGGCGACAAGCCAGAACCCAGCGCCCAACGCCGTGCCGGACGCGGGGCTCAAGACCGGCCCGGCTCCCGAGCCTGAGGCCATCGAGCAGCGTGCGCCCTCTTTGGACGAGCTCGGCGCGGAGCTGGCCGCTGCGCGCGCCAAAGCGGACGAGACCTGGGACCAGCTCCTGCGCGCCCGCGCCGAGCTTGAAAACCTGCGTCGGCGCCAGGCATCGGAGCTTGAAAAGGCCCACAAATACGCGCTCGACAGTTTCGTGCGCGAGCTGGTCCAGGTCCAGGACAGTCTGGAGCTGGGCCACATCGCTGCCCTGGAGCCCGGGACGGATATCGCGAAGCTACGCGAGGGCAACGCCCTCACGCTCAAGCTGCTCGGCGACACGATGGCCAAGTTCGGGGTGGAGCCGGTAGAGCCCGAGGGCGAGCCATTTAACCCAGAGCTGCACCAGGCGATGACCATGACCCCCCGAGAAGACCTTCCCCCGGGCACCGTCGTGGGGGTCATGCAGAAGGGCTACACCCTGAACGGGCGCCTGGTGCGCCCGGCCCTGGTCATGGTGTCGCGTGCACCCTGACATCCACAGGCTTGAACGGCTGGCGGTTTCCCCCCAACTGAAAGGGCAATTCGGCGCGTTTGCGCCGCATAGAGAGACATCGGTCAGATAGAGAATTCGGAGCAAAATAATGGGAAAGATCATCGGTATCGATCTCGGCACCACCAATTCGTGCGTGGCGGTCATGGAGGGCGACAGCGTCAAGGTCATCGAGAATGCCGAGGGCGACCGCACCACGCCGTCTATCGTCGCCTACACGGGCGATAACGAGGTCTTGGTGGGCCAGTCCGCTAAGCGCCAGGCGGTTACCAACCCCAGTAACACCCTGTTCGCCATCAAGCGTCTGATCGGCCGGCGCTATGAGGATCAGGTGGTGGCCAAGGACAAGAGCATGGTGCCCTACAAGATCGTCAAGGCGGATAACGGCGACGCCTGGGTGGATGTCAACGGCAAGAAGATGGCCCCGCCCGAGATCTCGGCCAAGGTCCTTCAGAAGATGAAGAAGACCGCCGAGGACTACCTGGGCCACCCGGTGACCGAGGCGGTCATCACCGTGCCCGCCTATTTCAACGACTCCCAGCGCCAGGCTACCAAGGATGCCGGACGTATTGCCGGCCTCGAGGTCAAGCGCATCATCAACGAGCCCACCGCCGCGGCCCTGGCATACGGCATGGACAAACGGCGCGGGGATCAGAAGATCGCGGTCTACGACCTGGGCGGCGGCACCTTCGACATCTCCATCATCGAAATCGCGGAGATCGAGGGCGAGCACCAGTTCGAGGTGCTCTCGACCAATGGCGATACCTTCCTGGGCGGCGAGGACTTCGACCTGCGGGTCATCGAGTTCCTGGCGGCCGAGTTCAAGAAGTCATCCGGGGTGGACGTGCACAACGATCCGCTCGCCCTTCAGCGCCTGAAGGAGGCCGCAGAAAAGGCCAAGATCGAGCTGTCTTCAAGCCAGCAAACCGACATCAATCTGCCTTACATCACGGCCGACCAGACTGGACCCAAGCACCTGAACGTGAAGCTCACCCGGGCTAAGCTGGAGTCCCTGGTGGAGGACTTGGTGGACCGTACCATCGAGCCCTGCCGGATCGCCCTCAAGGACGCCGGCCTCTCCGCCGGGCAGATCGACGAGGTCATCCTGGTGGGCGGACAGACCCGCATGCCCAAGGTTCAGGCCAAGGTGGAGGAGTTTTTCGGTAAGTCCCCCCGCAAGGACGTAAATCCGGATGAGGCCGTCGCAATCGGTGCGGCCATCCAGGGTGGCGTCCTGGGTGGCGAGGTCAAGGACGTGCTGCTCCTGGATGTCACCCCCTTGTCGCTGGGTATCGAGACCCTGGGCGGGGTCATGACCAAGCTGATCGAGAAGAACACCACCATCCCGACCTCGGCCAGCCAAACCTTCTCCACGGCAGACGACAACCAGACGGCCGTGACGGTGCATGTGCTTCAAGGCGAGCGCGAGCGGGCGGTGGATAACAAGTCGCTCGGGCGCTTCGACCTCTCCGACATCCCGCTCGCCCCGCGGGGCGTGCCCCAGATCGAGGTCAAGTTCGACATCGATGCCAACGGCATCCTGAACGTCTCGGCGAAGGACAAGGCCACAGGTAAGCAGCAGTCCATTGTCATCAAGGCGTCCTCCGGTCTTTCCGACGCCGAGATTGCCAAGATGGTCAAGGATGCCGAGGCCCATGCGGAGGAAGACCGCCGTTTCCACGAGCTGGTCTCCGCGCGGAACCATGCGGACAACGCCATCCATGCCGCCCGGAAATCCATGTCCCAGCTCGGGGACAAGGTGGAGAGCGGCGAGAAAGGCGCAATCGAGTCCGCCATACGCGACCTTGAGGAGGCCATGAAGGGGGACGACAAGGACCGCATCGATTCCCTGACTCAGAAGCTGGGAGAAGCGTCGGCCAAGATGGCTGAGCGTCTGTATGCACAAGGAGGGACTGGAGATGCGACTGCCGGGGCCGGTCCGCATGCGGAGGCCGGGTCGGGCGGGGGCTCCCGGGACGATGTGGTGGACGCCGAGTTCGAAGAGGTCAAGGACGACAAGAAGTGAGTCGGGTCGGTCGCCTTTCGCCCGCCCTTAGACTGGCTCTCGCCAGGTCTGGGGGCGGGCGCTGGAAACCGGTCGCCGAAGGAAAACAATGACAAAACGCGACTATTACGAAGTCCTGGGGGTTGCGCGCAACGCCAGCGAGGCCGACATCAAGAAGGCCTTTCGGCGGCTCGCCATGAAGCACCACCCGGACCGCAACACCGCCGACTCCGGGGCCGAGGCCAAGTTCAAAGAGGCCAAGCTGGCCTACGATGTGTTGTCCGATCCGAAGAAGCGCTCGGCCTACGACCAGTTCGGCCATGCCGGCGTGGAGGCCGGCCCAGGGGGCTTCGGTGGCCCCGGGGACTTCGCCGGCGGCTCCTTCCAGGATATCTTCGGGGATGTGTTCGGCGACATCTTCGGCGGAAGGGCCGGCCGTCGCAGCGGCCGCGGGTCCGACCTCCGCTACGACCTGTCCCTCAGCTTGGAGGACGCGGTCTCTGGCAAGGACGTCAAGATCCGTATCCCCATCATGGTGGATTGCCAGTTCTGCGGCGGTTCCGGTGCCAAACCCGGTACTAAGCCCAAGACCTGCCCGACCTGCAACGGCAACGGCCAGGTCCGGATGCAGCAGGGGTTCTTCTCCATCCAACAAACCTGTCCCCAATGCCGGGGCAGCGGCCACATCATCGAGGAGCCCTGCAGTCATTGCCGAGGCCGCGGGCGGCTGCAAGAGGAGAAGACACTCTCGGTCAAGGTTCCGGCAGGCGTCGACACGGGTGACCGCATCCGTCTCTCGGGGGAGGGCGAGCGGGGCGAGCACGGTGGCCAGCCCGGGGACTTGTATGTCCAGATCCAGGTCAAAGAGCATCCGATCTTTACGCGGGAGGACAACAATCTCTTCTGCGAGGTGCCGATCGGGTTCGTTATCGCGGCCCTCGGCGGGGAGATGGAGGTTCCCACGCTCGACGGGAAGGTCAGCCTTAAGATTCCGCCTGGCACCCAGACGGGGAAGATGTTTCGGGTCCGCGGCAAGGGTGTGCGGCCCGTGCGTAGCGGCATCGTTGGAGATCTGATCTGCCGGGTGATGGTCGAAACCCCGGTTAACCTAACGGAGCGCCAGAAGGAGCTGCTGCGGGAGCTCGATCAGAGCGTCCAGGAGGGCGGCTCCAGGCACAGCCCCCAGTCGTCCACCTGGGTCGATGGGGTTAAGAGCTTCTTCGAAAAGATGGGCTTCTAGATCGTGTTTCGCTCTCGGGGCACAACACGATTACGACGACTTCGTGAATCTTGCCTTGATATCGCGCCCGAATCGGTTAGTATGCCTGGCTCGCTACGGACTGGCGGTTAGAGAGGGAGGTGGCGGGGGTGCTGGGGCGCCGCGTCGCGATGAGGCGGTTGACAGGGATTGGGAAGTCGGTAAAATGGTCGGTCTTGGTAGCGCA
>JBGSOR010000039.1:0-4244 GCA_041738985.1 Chromatiaceae bacterium
GCCGGCCGCGGCCGGCTCTCCATCCGACGGCCCGCCCGGGGTGCCCCAGCCAACTCCGCATCGGCCCAGTCGGAAGCGACGCGTGCGCACGCCAAGGCGCCGCCAACGAAGCCTGCACTCGTCGCCACTCCAGTGGAGCCGCCCCGCATGGAGCCAACCCTGACGAGTGCAGGGGACATCGACCTGGGACCGACCTTCCGCATCGACGGCGACTTGGACGAGGACGAGCCGCGGGCGCGGCGTCGGCGAGTGTAGGAGCCAACGCTGGGGTGTTGCGATCCCGTTGGTAGGCGACGACCACTGGGGCGGGCGCTGCACCTACTCTTGCTGGCCCTCTTTGAGCATCATGCCCAGCTCGTATTCGAGGCTGTAATGACCGAACACCTGGTTCGCCTCCCGGTGCAGCTCCTCGAAGAGGGCCGCGGGGTCCTCTCCGTCGGCGATTCGCTCGTTGACCAGTGCTTCGAGGACGTCTCTAAAGCTCTTTGCCATGACAATCTCCTGAGGTTCGGTTAGGGGCGTCTCGCCGAAGCGTCCGACAATAGCCGGGATGCCGGGTCCACTTCGCCGTGATCGCCGCGTTGGTCCTCCGCGCCTCCGTAAGGTCGTTATCGCGGCGCGTGCCCAAGTCTTGGCACGGCGCCTATGGACAAGTGTAGACAACGGGCTCGACGAGGCCGCGTACCCGAGCGGGCTCGGGGTCGCCGGGTCCGGATCGACCGCTTGTCTCCGCCGTAAGCCCTCGCCCAGTCGGCCTCGTGTGTTGAAACGAGGTGCCGCCGCGCTAGACTTGATCGCGGTATATACCGCGATCAAGGCGGGAGGTTGACATGCAGACCGCCACACTCTTCAAGAATGGCCGCAGCCAGGCCGTGCGGCTGCCGGCGGGGCTCCGCTTCGATGATCGCCGCCCACGCCTTGGCCGAAGGCGCCACGCTGATCACCGCCGAACGCGCCTTCGCACAGGTCCCCGGACTGGTCATCCAGAATTACGAGCAGGAATGATGGCTATCGCCGCCGAGCGGCAATTTCTGAGAGCGCCGGTATCGGTTGCCCCGCGCTCCACCAAGTAGTAACGTTGCTACATTCTGAATGAGGCGACCCCATCGTGCCTACGCTGACAAGCCGCGAGTTCAATCAGGAGACCGGCCGGGCCAAGAAAGCCGCTGAACAGGGTCCAGTCTTCATCACCGATCGGGGGCGGCCTAGCTACGTCCTGCTCTCGATCGACGAGTACCGTCGGCTGACCGGCACCGGCAGAAGCATCGCGGATCTGTTGGCGATGCCGGGAGCGGAGGACATCGACCTGGAGCTGCCGAGCCTTCGGGATCTCCCCCGCGCGGCCGATCTAAGTTGATGTACCTGCTCGATACCAATGTCGTGTCCGAGCTTCGCAAGGTCCGGTCCGGCAAGGCGGATGCGAACGTAGCACGCTGGGCCGAGCAGGCGGATGCCGCGGAGCTGTTCGTCTCGGTCATCGTCGTCCAGGAGCTGGAGATCGGCGTTCTGCTGGCGGAGAGAAGGGATGTGACCAAGGGACGAATTCTGCGGATCTGGTTGGAAGGCCATGTGCTACCGGCCTTCTCGGGCCGATTCCTCCCCGTGGATACCGAGGTTGCGCGCGCCAGCGCGCGGTTACACGTGCCCGACTCGCGCCCGGTGCGCGACGCACTCATCGCCGCGACCGCGATGGTGCACGATATGACCGTGGTGACTCGCAACAGCCAGGATTTCACACCGACCGGCGTAACCGTACTCGATCCCTGGATGGGGTGACATCGAGAATCGGAAACGAACGAAGACCAACTCCCCGCCGGTTGCCGCTGGGCAGACCCTGGGGTCCAGCCCGCGCCGGACCGCTTGGAGCTCTACAAGATTCTGCCCATCCATCTCGGTACCAATGGCTCTCGGCTGGTCCGGGTGATCTTTGCTAACGCCCGCTCCTTCAACCGCAAGCGCGCGACCCTGTCCACCAGCCTGCATGGGCCGGCGACCAGAGAGAGCGCCGTCCGCATAGGCGTGAGCGGAGTTACGAAAGCCTTTACGACACACGTAACACATACTATTCTCGGCACGTGATCAGGAGCTTCGCCGACAAGGCTACGGCCGCCCTCTTCTCCGGACGCCCTGTGCGCAGCCTTCCGCCCGATATCCATCGGCGAGCCTACGCCAAGCTTCAGGCCCTTGATGCGGCGGACACCCTCGACTTCCTGCGGGTACCGCGGGCGAACCGGTTGGAGCAGCTAAGCGGCGACCGCGAAGGCCTTTGGAGCATCCGCATCAACGACCAATGGCGCATCTGTTTCCGCTGGGAAGATCGCGACGCCTATGACGTCGAGGTGACACACTACCATTGAGGCCCGCGCGTCCCTAACCATCGACTGCGCCCAGAGATCCATGACCATCCAAAGAGAGCACCTTGACGAGATCGACTTCTCCGACGTGGCCGGCGGCACCGACCTGATGCCACCGGTAACCCCGGGCGACATCCTGCGCGAGGACTTCATGGAGCCCCTCGGCCTGTCGGCAAACGCCCTCGCTAAGGCACTGCACGTCCCACCCAACCGGATCACCGCCATCCTGAACGGCACCCGTTCGATCACCGCCGACTCCGCTCTCCGGCTCGCGAGGTACTTCAAGACCACTCCTCAATCCTGGCTAAATCTACAGAAGAACTACGAGCTGGAGGTGGCCAAGCGGACGGTGGGTCAATCCATCGAGGCCGAGGTGTCTCCCCGCGCTGCATAACGGGCGGACGGGATTCTGAAAGGCAAGGCGCCGATAGGCCCGAGTGGGGAACCGTGCATGGATGAGCTGAGCCGTATCCGTTTCCGAGTTTGGTGTCGTGATCGCCTGCGCGACGCGCAAGGCAATACGTTTCAGGACCTCTTTGCCGACCTGATGGAGCTTGCGTAGGAAAAGCTGGAAACCAACGCGTTCTCCTTCGAGGTGCTCGTGCTGTTACGAGTGGGGCGCCGAAAAGAGGCCCTGTCGCGATGCTGCTGGCGGACTGGCCGACGCCTGGCTTTGGAGAGGAGTTGGCGGAAAGTCTCCGGCAACGCTACGCGGAGCCGAAGGCGCTGCCAGGGATCACGGCCGACGAAGTTGTCGGCAGCGTCCAAGAGCACGCCCGCGGCTCAGAGCCTTTGAGCGATCCTCCGATGCAGGACCGTCCTATAGATAGCGCGAAGGCCGGGTATCTGCCAACTGCGAGCGCTTCCTAATGCTCGTCGAACAGTGCGAGCAATGCGGTATTGGGCAGGTTACCCATGGTCAAGCGGATCAGACGGGACCGAGATCCTGTCAGGAAATGGCTATCCCGGAAGTCGCTGTCCTTGGTAACGAGGACCATATCGTTCGCATCGGCGAACGCGGCTACAGCGACATCCTTTGGTCTCGGAGCCGTCCAAGATCCTGTTCATGTTCACATGAGTGGCGTCTACGCCTCTCTGCCGAAGCTGGTTCACCAACCGATAAGGCAGATGGAAGTCGCACAGCACGTTCATCAGGCGACTCGTCGCAACGGCTCGCCGGAGACCACCAACCGGGCGTAGTGCAGACAGGCAAGGATGTCCTCGCGCTCCAACTCCCGGTGATCGGCAAGGATCTCGTCCAGCCCCATAACGGCGGACACGAGGTCGAGGACGACTTCCACCGGCCAGCGCATGTGACGGACACACGGCTTGTCGTGGCAAGATTTCCGGGTCGAGGAGCCGGAGTGGGAGGAGGGCGGTGGCCGGCTCTCGTCTCTGATCGGTGCGCGCGTGGGCCTGATGCGGGGCGACCGCCGCGGCCTCTATCTCGGCTGGCTGGCACAGGCCTGGGCCGGGTCTGTCGACGAGGCGTCTCCCGAGCCGCCCGTTCCGCCTGGACTTGGCGAGCTGGACGCCACGCTGCGCGCGTTGGCCGATTTTCTGCGCGTTTCTGAAGATCTGCTTGCCGCCGCGTCGGAGTCGAGCGCCCCGCTGCAAGCGAGTCGGATGGGATGGGCCGAGATCGCGCGCTGGGTGGCGGAGCGCTCGGGCGCCGAGAAAGATGCCCTGCTCACCGAGCTACTGGCGGACGAGCGACCGCAGCGTCTTGCGGTCTTGCGGTCTTGCGGCAGCGGATCGAGCGCGAGCTCAATCCGGTCGATCCCGAGGCCGCCTCGAGTGCGCGCAGGACGGTAGGGGAGCTTCGCGAGCGCTCCCAGGTCATCAGGCGGGCGCGTCAGGCGCGCGAGGCTGCCGCGCGTACCGCGGAGC
>JBGSOR010000041.1:0-14584 GCA_041738985.1 Chromatiaceae bacterium
GCCCCAGGGAGCCGTCGCCTGCAGGCCGTGCGAGCCCGTCGTCGGCGCGGGTGCTCCGACCGGAGCGGGTCGGCTCGTCCTCGCTCCAGTCCTTGGGTGGCCGGGGGTCGCGTCCGGACATGATGTCGTCGATCTGATCGGCGTCGATCGTCTCGTACTTGATCAGGGCGGCGGCCATGGCATGCAGCTTGTCCATGTGGTCGGTCAGGAGCTGACGCGCCCGCTGGTAGTTACGGTCGATGACCCGCCGCACCTCCTCGTCGATCAGGTGGCTGGTCTCGTCCGAGACGCTCTTGTGCTGTGTCACCGAGTGGCCGAGGAAGACCTCTTGCTCGTCCTCGCTGTACGTCAGCGGGCCGAGACGGTCCGACAGGCCCCACTTGGTCACCATGTTGCGAGCGATGTCGGTGGCCCGATGGATATCGTTCTGGGCGCCCGTGGTGACGCTGTCCGCACCGAAGATGAGCTCCTCGGCGAGCCGCCCGCCGAACAGGGTGGAAATGCTGCTCTCCAGCCGCAGCTTGCTATAGCTGAAGCGGTCGTCCTCCGGAAGGAACAGGGTGACGCCCAAGGCCCGCCCGCGCGGGATGATGCTGACCTTATGCACGGGGTCGTGCTCGGGGACCAGGCGACCCACAATGGCGTGGCCGGACTCGTGATAGGCCGTGAGCTTCTTCTCGTCGTCGGACATCACCATGGAGCGGCGCTCGGCACCCATCATGATCTTGTCCTTCGCCTTCTCCATATCCTCCATATCCACGAGCTTCTTGTTGGCGCGGGCGGCGAAGAGGGCCGCCTCGTTCACCAGATTCGCGAGGTCCGCGCCCGAGAAGCCGGGAGTTCCACGGGCGATCACGGACGCCTTCACGTCCTCCGCCGCCGGGATCTTGCGCATGTGCACCTTCAGGATCTGCTCGCGCCCCCGCACGTCCGGCAGGGGAACGACAACCTGGCGGTCGAAGCGCCCGGGGCGCAGCAGCGCGGGATCTAGGACATCCGGGCGGTTGGTGGCGGCGATGACGATGACGCCTTCGTTTCCTTCGAACCCGTCCATCTCCACCAGGAGCTGATTCAAGGTCTGCTCCCGCTCGTCGTGACCGCCGCCCAGTCCCGCGCCCCGGTGGCGGCCTACCGCATCGATTTCGTCGATGAAGATGATGCAAGGCGCGTGCTTCTTCGCCTGCTCGAACATGTCGCGCACGCGCGAGGCGCCCACTCCCACGAACATCTCGACGAAGTCAGACCCGGAGATCGTGAAGAAGGGTACCTTGGCCTCGCCTGCGATGGCGCGGGCGAGCAGGGTCTTACCGGTGCCCGGGGGACCCACCATGAGCACGCCTTTCGGGATTTTGCCGCCGAGCTTCTGAAACTTGGAAGGGTCGCGCAAGAAGTCGACCATCTCGGAGACTTCCTCCTTAGCCTCCTCGGCGCCGGCGACATCTTGGAAGGTGACCTTGACCTGATCCTCCGAGAGCATGCGGGCGCGGCTCTTGCCGAAGGACATGGCGCCACGGCCGCCGCCCCCACCCTGCATCTGCCGCATGAAGAACACCCAAAGCCCGACCAGGATGAACAGCGGGAACCAATTGATAAGGATCGACATCAGGACCGATGGCTTATCCGGCGGAGCGGCCTTGATCGACACGTTGCTGTTCAATAGATCGCCCACCAGGCCATCGTCGCCGGGGCTGTAGGTGGAGAACCGCTGGCCCTGATCGTCGATCCCCTCGATGGTACGACCCTGGATGGTTACCTCCTTCACCCGCCCATCCTTGACCTGCTCGATGAAGTCGGAATAGTTCAGCGAGCGCGGCGCGGACTTGGTGGTGGTGAAGTTGTTGAAAACGGACATCAGCACGACGGCGATGACCACCCACAAAATCAGATTCTTCGCCATATCGCTCACGGCATCTGGCCTCTTGTCGTCTAGTGCCGCATGATCTGCATCCGGCTCGATCCGCGGAAATTATCACCGATCCACTGTGTAGGAAACGCCGCAATCCGAGTTGGCGGCCGGTCTCACCCCCGCTGGGCAGCAGCGACCTGGAAACGCTCATGCGCGACGGCCCTTCGCCACCAGGTAAATCTCGCGGCTTTCAGGTCGCGAAGACTTGGGCTTGCGGCTCGCGACCTGCGCGAACTCAGTCCGCAACGATCGCAGGAATCCATCGAAACCCTCGCCCTGAAAGGCTTTGACCACCAGCCCCCCACCCGGTTTCAGGGTCTCCCGAGCAAGATCCAACGCCAGCTCAAGGAGGTAGACGGCGCGCGGCAGATCCACCGCCGACGTCCCCGAGATGTTGGGGGCCATATCCGAGAGAACCAGGTCCAGAGGCGTCCCGCCGAGCTCGGCCCGCAAGGCGTCGAGAACCTCCGGCTCGCGGAAGTCCCCTTTCAAGACACGCACCCCGGGGATGGGCTCCATGTCGAGGAGGTCGAGGGCGATCACCCGACCCTGGGACCCCGTGAGACGTGCCGCAATCTGCGTCCAGCTCCCCGGTGCCGCCCCCAGGTCCACCACCCGCATCCCCGCACCCAGTATCCGATCTTTGTCCTGAATCTCCAGGAGCTTGTAGGCCGCGCGGGAGCGAAAGCCGTCCTGCTGGGCCTGCCTCACAAAGGGATCGCTATGCTGACGTTCGAGCCAGCGGCGGCTGGACTTGGTGCGGGACATGGGCGGGATTAGGTGGTGAGCTCGGACATTGGGCCTTGAGACCGCGACAACCGCTGGCGAGCGCTCGCCCTTCCTAAGGTCCTAGAGCTTCGGTTGCATCCTAGGCTATCACATCGAGCGGCGCCGCCGCGCCCGAGAGACCCGGCCATCCCCAAAGCGCAGCCGGACATCGCGGCCGCAGGCGATGCAGACGGCACCCAGCAAATTTGGACGCCCAGAAACGCAAAACGGGGCCCCGTGGCCCCGTTTCTCAGCACCGAGGGGGGTGCCGATATGGCGGATCAAGCGGCCTTCAGGGTCCAGGACATGCACCAGCCATTGACGTTGATCAGCTTGCCGGGGAATAGGCTGCAACCCTTCCAGTCGCCCTCGCCCGCATCGGCCTGCATGAACTGGCAGCCGGAGCAGACCTGCTCTGCCGGGGGCTTGCCTGGACGGGCGGCGGCGGCACGGTCGGCCTTGGTGGCATCCTCGTGGTATTGAAGGGCGACGGCGGTCGGATCGTCCGCGGCGACTGCGTTGGCCGGAGCGGCAGCGCGGGCGGTGCCCACACCGACCAGGTTGATGACCGGGATGGCGACGGCAGTGCCGACCATCAACTTGACGGCGTCGCGACGGCTCTGGCTCATTGGCTTATCGGACATGTGAAGCTCCTACAATTTCACGGTGTGATGAGTACCCGCCCCAGGTCGCTGCCAGGGGACCGCGCGGCATTCTGCAACAGCACGCGGGAAAAGGCGAGCCGGGATTGCCGCCCTACCCGTGCCCGGCAGGAGCCTACTCCAGGTAAGTGCCCGCACCCACGAAGTGCGACCTCCAGTAAGGGGTTTGCAGCTTAGCGAGCTTGACGCGGCGGGAAGACGAAGACGCGTGAACGAATCGCTCCGAGTCCACCATCAAGCCAACGTGGTGGTCTTTGGGGCTGGTTAGGAAAAAGACCATATCGCCGGGCCGCGGGGATTGAGCGCTCACCGGCCGCGCATCCCGCCGTTGGTCCCAGGAGCTGCGGGGAATCTTCACGCCAGCGGCGCCGTGGGCGTAGTAGGTGAGCCCGCTGCAATCGAGTCCCCGTCCTGGCTCGTTACCCCCGTAGCGGTAGGGTGTCCCCATCTGGGACAGGGCGGCAGAGACCACCGCGGCCCGCTGCTCGCTCAACTCACTAGTCCCGGCGCAGCCAACCAGCGCGAGTGCACCCCAGGCCAGGACTAGCCCCAACACGACCCGCCATTGAGCCGTCATACTTTACTCCCGATTGTTTCTCTAATATTTTGTTTCTAATACTTCTAGTCCGTTGCATTCGGCTTGTCAATATTGGGACGGGGCCTGCCCGGGCCGGGAACTCGGTCGATTGACGCAGCTCACATCCGTAGCTCGCGGCCAGCGGTCCACCCGTCGCCCGCGCGAGGCCCCGGTAGCGGCCGCGATCCAGCACCCGGCAACGCCGCCCTCTCTTGAGGATCGCGAGCGCCTGCGCGTCGGCATCGTCTCCCGCGCGCTTTACGGGGCTCCGGTCAACCCTTACATTCGCATCGTTGCGCTGGGCGCGGTCAGCGATCTGCCCGAGGGACCAGCGCCGATCCACGCCTTCGGAGCCTCGCGACCTGAGACCACAGACCATGAGCGAAACCAAGCACTGCCGACTATTGATACTGGGCTCGGGTCCGGCCGGCTACACGGCGGCCGTGTATGGCGCCCGCGCCAATCTACACCCGGTGCTGGTGACCGGGCTGGAGCAAGGTGGACAGCTTATGACCACCACCGATGTGGACAATTGGCCCGGGGACCCCGATGGGGTCCAGGGTCCGGACCTGATGGAGCGTATGCGCCGCCACGCGGAGCGCTTCGAGGCCGAGATCCTGTTCGACCACATCAACCAAGCCGATCTAAGCGGCCGACCCTTGCGGCTTGTCGGCGACTCGGCGGTCTACACCTGCGACGCACTGGTCGTCGCCACCGGGGCCAGCGCCCGCTATCTCGGCCTGCCCTCGGAGCAGCAGTTCCGCGGGCGCGGGGTCTCCGCATGCGCGACCTGCGACGGGTTTTTTTACCGCGGGCAGAAGGTGGCAGTCATCGGCGGCGGCAACACCGCGGTGGAGGAGGCGCTGTACCTGTCCAACATCGCCGCCGAGGTGATCCTGGTGCACCGCCGGGACAGCCTCCGGGCCGAGAAGATCCTGCAGCGCCACCTGTTCGAGAAGGCCGAGCACGGCAACGTACGCATCTGCTGGAACAGCACCTTGGACGAGATCCTGGGCGACGCCACCGGGGTTACGGGGATCCGCATCAAAGACACCCGGGACGGCAGCGCCCAGGACATCGAGCTCCATGGCGTCTTCATCGCCATTGGACACCACCCGAATACGCAGCTCTTCGAGGGCCAGCTCGAGATGGCCGGAGGCTACATCAAGGTCCGCGGCGGCACCGACGGCAACGCCACCGCGACCTCTGTCCCAGGGGTCTTCGCTGCCGGAGACGTGATGGACCACGTCTATCGCCAGGCCATCACCTCCGCGGGGACCGGCTGCATGGCCGCCCTGGATGCGGAGAAGTATCTCGACGCCTTGAACGCCCAGGGCAAGTAGGGCGGCAGCGAGGCGCCGGATTCTGGGGACGAATCCCCTCCTGCCGGCTCCGGCGCGTCGGCTCGACGATGCGCTTGCTTTGCTTCGATCCGATCGCCCGCATCTCAGATGCGACGGTCAGACCTGGCAGCCGCATCGATGTTTACCCTGAGCACCCACGACGCGATCGACCGAATCCCGGCGGCAGACTGGAATCGCCTGGTAGATCCCGACACCCCCTTCCTGCGACACGAGCTGCTGTCCGCCATGGAGCGTCACGGGTGCGTGGGGGAGTCCCAGGGCTGGCTTCCACAGCACCTCGCCTTGCGCGACAGGTCCGGCCGGCTGGTCGCCGCCGCACCCTGCTATCTCAAGTTCAACTCCTACGGCGAGTTTGTGTTCGACTGGGCCTGGGCGGACGCCTACCGGCGTCACGGGCTCCACTATTACCCCAAGCTGGTTGTCGCCTGCCCCTACACCCCGACCACAGGACCGCGGCTCCTGACCGGAGACGACCCGCGACGCCAGGAGCTCGCCCGTGCCCTCGCGGCAGGGGCGGTGCAGGTCGCCGAGCAGCTCGGGGTATCCTCCCTGCACTGGCTCTTCACCACCCAGGGAGAGACCGATCTGCTGGAAGGCCGGGGCCTGATGCGCCGGGTCGGCTGCCAGTTCCACTGGGGCAATCCGGGCTACGCCTCGTTCGAGGACTTTCTCGGCACCTTCACTGCCGAGAAGCGCAAGAAGGTCAAGCGGGAGCGCCGCCGGGTGCAGGAGTCGGGGGTGACCATCCGGCGTATCCCGGGCCAGCACGTCACAGAGTCCGAGTGGGTCACCTTCCATCGGCTCTACCGGGACACCTTCGATAAGCGCGGCGGCATCCCCACGCTCTCCCTGCCTTTTTTTCAGGAGATCGGGCAGACCATGGGCGAGAGTCTGCTCCTGGTGCTCGCGTACCACCGCACAGACATCGTCGCCGCGGCCTTCACCCTGGTGGGGAAGCGAACCCTCTTCGGACGCCACTGGGGCTGCTTCAAGACGTTCCACAGCCTGCACTTCGAGGCCTGCTATTATCAGGGGTTGGAGTACTGCATCGAGACCGGCCTCGCACGCTTCGAGCCCGGTGCACAAGGCGAGCACAAAGTGAGCCGCGGCTTCCTGCCGACACCCACCTGGTCCGCCCATTGGATCGCTGACTCGCGCTTTCGCAGCGCTATCGCGGACTTTCTGACCCAAGAGACCCGCGGGATGGAGGATTATTTCGAGGAGATGCGCGGGCACAGTCCGTATCGGGACCCGCCCCGAGGCGATCCGGACTTGTCCTGCGGCCTTCCCTGCGCCGGCCCGGCCTGAATGATCCCGCTCCTGGCAGCTCACGACCCGAGCCGCTTCCCGGACGTCCGACGGGCCCTGCGCGAGCCCAACGGACTGCTCGCCGCGGGGGGCGATCTGAGTCCGCAGCGCCTCGCCGGGGCCTATCGGCGGGGTATCTTCCCCTGGTTCGGCGTGGGCGACCCCATCCTCTGGTGGTCTCCGGACCCCCGCACCGTCCTGGTCCCGGACCGCATCCGGATCTCCCGCAGCCTGCGCAAGCGTCTGCGCCGCAGGGAGCTGGGCGTCACCATGGACCGAGACTTCGGCGCGGTGATCCGCGCATGCGCGGCCCCTCGGGAGCCGGATGGCGGGACCTGGATCGTCCCCGAGATGGTCGCCGCCTACGAGCGGCTGCATCGACTGGGGCTGGCCCACTCGCTGGAGGTCTGGTCGGGCGACCCGACCGGCGATCGCCTGGTGGGCGGGCTCTACGGGGTGTCGATCGGGCGGGTCTTTTTCGGGGAATCCATGTTCAGCCGGTCCACGGATGCATCCAAGGTCGCCCTCGTCCATCTGTGCGACCGGTTCCGCGCGTGGGGGCTCGACCTCATCGACTGCCAGATGCACACCGAGCACCTGGCCAGCCTGGGTGCGCAAACGGTCCAACGCCGCATCTTCGTCGATTGGCTCAATCGGCTCTGCCCGCTGCCCGGCCGCGTCGGCTCTTGGGACGATGGGGACATCCATTTCCCTCCCGATCGCCCAATCGACGCGTCGGGTGCGTCGACCGGAGCTGTCCCATGAAACCGGCCGTCGAGTCGGGCCGGGAGCGCCAGCTCGCGCTCTATCTGACCGCAGAGCACCCTTGCTCCTACCTAAACGGGTTGAAGGCTCGGACCCTGTTTGTCGATCCGCTGGCACGGATCGACAGCGCAACCTATCAGGCCCTGGTGGATCAGGGATTCCGCCGTAGCGGCGCCCACGTCTATCGTCCTGCCTGCCGCGGCTGCGCCCGTTGCGTCCCGGTGCGCATCCCGGTCGACTCCTTCCGCCCAGACCGCTCCCAGCGGCGCAACTGGGCGCGCAACGCCGGCGCCTTCCGCCTGGTAGACACCCCGGCCCTGTTCCGACCCGCCCATTTCGAGCTGTATCTCAAGTATCTCGCGAGCCGCCATCCGGACGGGAGCATGGCGGACGACACCAGCGTGGAAAGCTATCGGCGTTTCCTCGTGGACCCCTGGGGCGGGGAAACCCGGTTCCTGGAGCTGCACCTGGAGGGGCGGCTCGCCGGGGTCGCCGTCACCGACGTGCTGCCCAACGGGCTGTCGGCCGTCTACACCTTCTTCGACCCGGACCTGTCGACGCGAGCGCCCGGGACCTTTGCCGTGCTGGCCCAGGTGGAGACCGCCCGCCAGCTCGGCCTGCCTTTCCTCTATCTGGGCTACTGGATCGGAGAGGCAAAGAAAATGGTCTATAAAGAACGGTTTAGACCCATCGAGACCTGGGACGGACGCCAGTGGCATCGCGTTGCACACGGAGAGCCCCTGAGCGCCGGATGACATGCAGCGACCGGGACACCTCTCCCCGTCCAGGCACTCGCCTTGTGCTATAATCCCGCCGCTTTGAATACGGAGCTGTCTGCCCACGATCCATGTGCCATGTCTAAAGACGACGTCATCCAGATGGAAGGGACGGTCACGGAGACCCTTCCCAATACGGTTTTTCGAGTGCAGTTGGACAACGGTCACACGGTGACCGCCCACATCTCGGGCAAGATGCGCAAGCACTACATACGCATCCTGACCGGAGACAAGGTCACGGTCGAGCTCACACCCTACGATCTCACCAAAGGCCGTATCGTCTATCGCGCCCGCTAGCCCGCCTGCCGCCCGCTCCTGCGAATGACTCCAAAGACGGCAACGCCCGCACGAGGCGGGCGTCGCAGTCCATTCCGAACCTCAGAAACCGCGGTCTCGGTGCGATCGAATCAGTGACTGGGCTCCGGGCTCGGCTTGGGGCTCGGTTTCGTCGACTCGATGGCAAACCCCAGATCCTCTCCCGCCACATAGACCCGCACCGAGCCCCCGCCGAGCAAGGCGCCAAATAGGAGCTCGTTGGCCAGCGGCTTCTTGATGTGGTTCTGGATCACCCGCGCCATGGGCCGCGCACCCATCTTCGGGTCGTAGCCCTTCTCGGCGATCCAGGCCCGGGCGTCCGCATCGACCATGATCGTGACCTTCTTTTCCACAAGCTGCTGCTCCAGCTCGAAGACGAACTTATCCACCACGCTCTTGACGGTCTCGGGACCCAGAGGGGCGAACTGCACCGTCGCGTCGAGACGGTTGCGGAACTCCGGGGTGAAGTAGCGTTTAAGGGCCTCCAGGCCGTCCGTGGAGTGATCCTGCTCGGAGAAGCCGATGGAGCGCCGGGCGGTTTCCTCGGCGCCCGCGTTGGTGGTCATCACCAGCACCACGTTGCGGAAGTCCGCCTTACGCCCGTTGTTGTCCGTCAGGGTGCCGTGGTCCATCACCTGCAGGAGCAGGTTGAAGACGTCCGGATGGGCCTTCTCGATCTCGTCCAGGAGCAGGACCGCATGCGGGTGCTTGTTGACCTCCTCGGTCAGGAGTCCGCCCTGGTCGAAGCCCACATAGCCGGGCGGGGCGCCGATCAGCCGCGAGACCGTGTGTCGCTCCATGTACTCGGACATATCGAAGCGGATCAGCTCCATCCCCAGGATGCGGGCGAGCTGGCGCGTCACCTCCGTCTTGCCCACCCCGGTAGGCCCGGTGAACAGGAAGGACCCGATGGGCTTCTCCTCGTGACCCAGGCCCGAGCGGTTCATGCGAATGGCGGCGGTCAGGGCATCGATGGCCGCCTCCTGGCCGTAGACCACCATCTTCAGATCCCGGTCCAGATTGCGCAGGGACTCGGTATCGGAGATCGAGACCTTCTTGGGCGGGATGCGGGCAATCTTGGCCACGATCGCCTCCACGTCGCCCACGTCGATCCGCTTCTTGCGCTTGGCCGCTGCCATGAGCTGGACGTTGGCGCCCGCCTCGTCGATCACGTCGATCGCCTTGTCCGGGAGGTGACGATCGTTGATGTAGCGATTGGACAGCTCGGCGGCCGCACGCAGGGCCGGATGCGCGTAGGTAACCTGGTGGTGGGATTCGAAGCGCGATTTGAGACCCTTGAGGATCTCGATCGTCTCCTCGACGCTCGGCTCTTCGATGTCGATCTTCTGAAAACGGCGGGCGAGCGCCCGGTCCTTCTCGAAGATCCCGCGATACTCCTGATAGGTCGTCGAGCCGATGCAGCGCAGATCTCCGGAAGCCAGCACCGGCTTGATCAGGTTCGAGGCATCCATCACGCCGCCGGAGGCGGACCCCGCACCGATGATGGTGTGGATCTCATCGATAAACAGGATCGCCTTGGGCTGGCGCTTGAGCTGCGCGAGCACCGCCTTGAGCCGCTTCTCGAAGTCGCCCCGATACTTGGTGCCGGCCACCAGACCGCCCAGGTCGAGGGCATAGATCACCGCATCGCTCAGGATCTCGGGGACCTCCCGGTCCACGATCTTCTTGGCCAGCCCCTCGGCGATGGCGGTCTTGCCGACCCCGGCCTCGCCAACGAAGAGCGGGTTGTTCTTGCGCCGCCGGCACAGGATCTGGATTGTCCGCTCCACCTCCGCCGCCCGGCCGATCAAGGGATCGATGCGGCCCTGACGGGCCATTTCGTTCAAGTTCGTGGCGAAGCTTTCCAGGGGGCTACCGCCCTCCTTCTCCTCGCCGCGCACCTCCTCGCCCTCCCCGTGAACCTCGTCCTCCGGATTCTCCCCAGGGACCTTGGAGATCCCGTGGGAGATGTAGTTCACGACATCCAGCCGTGTGATGTCCTGCTGGTTCAGCAGATAAACCGCCTGGGAATCCTGCTCGCTGAAGAGCGCGACCAGCACATTGGCGCCGGTGACCTCCTTCTTGCCGGCGGACTGCACGTGAAACACCGCGCGCTGGAGCACCCTCTGGAAACCGAGGGTCGGTTGGGTATCCCGGTCCTCGTTGGCCGGAATCAGGGGCGTGGTCTCGTCGATGAAGGCGGTGATCTCCCGTCGCAACCGCTCGGGGTCCGCGCCGCATGCGCGCAGAACCTTCGCCGCCGCCGGATTATCGAGCAGAGACAGGAGCATGTGCTCCACGGTCATGTACTCGTGGTGCTTCTCGCGCGCTTCTTTGAAGGCGCGATTCAAGGTGAATTCCAGCTCTTTGCTCAGCATCGCACTCATCCAAGCGGGGTTACTAAAACCAACACTCTGCCCGGGTACAGGCGAAAGCCGCCCTCGACGACCCGCACGGGCACGGGTCCGATCATGCCTCTTCCATGGTACACATCAGCGGATGCTGATGACTTCGGGAGTAGTCGTTGACCTGAAGGACCTTAGTCTCGGCAATGTCCCGAGTGTAGACGCCACAGACCCCGACCCCCCGTGTGTGCACATGCAGCATGATCTGAGTCGCCTTCTCCCGGTTCATGGCGAAAAAGATCTCCAGGACCTGAACCACAAACTCCATGGGAGTGTAGTCGTCGTTCAACAGTAAGACCTTGAACAATGGCGGCCGGCGCAGCTTCGGCTTCGCCTCTTGGACGGTGAGCCCGGATTCGCGTTCCTCGCTCGGGATGTCTTCGCTCATGGTTCGGGATTCTAGACAAAAAACGTCGGCCTGCGTCGATGTGCGATCGCACTCCGGAGGGCCGTACCTTCCAAGGCTTAGATCGCATGCCTGCCTCCTCGCTGCCGCGCCCGACCGGTCGGTCGAGCAGTACGGCGGACTCGCCCGACGCGGAGATGTCGCCGCACGCAGTCTGTTTGACCAGCCAAATCAGCTCACTATACTAGCGACGTATGGCGCCCCCGCCGGCAATCAAGCCGTGGCGTCAGACCGCAACGAAAACCAAACCGAGCGAACCTCGGAAACCCCCGGAGGAGTGCTTCTAATGATCACCGGTATTGTTAAGTGGTTCAACAATGCGAAGGGTTACGGGTTCGTGAAGCCCGACGGCCGCGAGGAAGACGTTTTCGTCCATTTCTCGGCGATCGACATGGACGGTTATAAGACATTGAGGGAAGGACAGAAAGTCGAGTTTGAGGTCAACCAGGGGCCGAAGGGTCTGCACGCCGCCCGCGTACACCGGGTCAGCTAGCCGCCCCGCTCCGCCCTGTCCGGCCGGACAGGGCGTCGGACCGCATTCGCAGGCGCCTCCACCGAATCGGGGCGCCCCCTTTCGCTTCGCCCTGTCCGGTCGCCCGCATGACGGCCGGGCAGACCCCCCCTTACATCTGGGCGACGATCGCCTTACCGAAGCCGGAGCAGCTCACCTTGGTCGCCCCCTCCATCAGACGCTCGAGGTCATAGGTGACAGTCTTGGCAGCGATAGCCCCTTCCACGCCCTGAATGATCAGGTCCGCGGCCTCGGTCCAACCCATGTGGCGCAGCATCATCTCGGCCGAGAGGATCAGAGAGCTGGGATTGACCTGATCCTTGCCCGCGTACTTGGGGGCGGTGCCGTGGGTGGCCTCGAACATCGCCACGGAATCGGAGAGATTCGCCCCCGGGGCCATACCGATCCCACCCACCTGGGCCGCCAGGGCGTCGGAGATGTAGTCGCCGTTGAGGTTCAGGGTGGCGATCACGTCGTATTCTTTTGGACGCAGCAGGATCTGCTGGAGGAAGGCGTCGGCAATCACGTCCTTGATGACGATCTCCCGTCCGGTCTTGGGGCTTTTCAGCCGACACCAGGGCCCGCCGTCGATCTCCGCTGCACCGAATTCCGCCTTCGCGAGGTCGTAGCCCCACTGCTTGAAGGCCCCCTCCGTGTATTTCATGATGTTGCCCTTGTGGACCAGGGTCACCGAGGCGCGATCGTTGTCGATCGCATACTGGATCGCCTTGCGCAGCAACCGCTCGGTGCCTTCCCGCGAGACGGGCTTGATCCCGATCCCGGAGGTCTCGGGGAAGCGAATCTTGGTCACGCCCATCTCGCCCCGGAGAAAGGCGATGAGCTTGCGGACCTCGGGGGTCCCCTCCTGCCACTCCACGCCTGCATAGATGTCCTCGGAGTTCTCCCGGAAGATCACCATGTCGGTATGCTCGGGCTCCTTCAAGGGGCTCGGTGTGCCCTTGAAATAGCGGACCGGCCGCAGACACACGTAGAGGTCGAGCTCTTGGCGTAGTGTCACGTTCAGGGAGCGGATACCGCCGCCCACCGGGGTGGTCAGGGGACCTTTGATGGAGACCACAAAATCCTTGACTGCCTTCAAGGTCTCCTCGGGAAGCCAGACATCCTCGCCGTAGACAAGGGTCGACTTCTCCCCCGCGTAGATCTCCATCCAGCGGATGCGCCGACGCCTGCCGTATGCCTTCTCCACCGCCGCATCCGTGACCCCGATCATCACCGGCGTGATGTCGATGCCGATGCCGTCGCCCTCGATGTACGGAATAATCGGATTGTCTGGAACGGACAAGGACATGTCCGGGTTCACTTGGATCCTTTCGCCATCCGACGGCACCTTGACTTTCGCGTAGGCCATTTCTTTTACTCTCCGATCGCCTAAAAGGTCTCATGCTACCACCGGTCCGGCGGGCGCTGGAAACGGCTGGCCGGACACCCGCGTCCGGGCTGGTCCCGATCGCTAGCCCTCGGGGCTTGCTCAACCGGTTGCGGCCGCAGCCCAGGTCGGCTCTCCCCCGACCGACCGGACCCCGATCCCCGGGGACCTTCCCGCCGGCAGGCTGGACCGGGAGACGCAGGGACGACAGCCCGTGACCGACAACGGTCGTCGCCTCGTCGCGCATCCCCGTTTTGCTAATCGATCCACAGCAAGGTAACCCGATTCCGTCCAACATTCGCCGTGCGTCCCGTTCGCCGGGCCGTCCCCGAGGACTCGGCCCGATGCTGGCGGTCCATGCACCATGCGGCGCCCGAGAGGCTCCGCGACACAACCGATAGATAAGGAAGGCGCACATGATCTGGTCACTGTTTGCACTGTTCGCAGCCTTGGTCTTGGGTGGACTCCTGGGCGTCGTCTGGTGGACCACGGAAGGATTCTCGGCGTCCTGGGACGAGGTCTAGCTCAATCCCGTTCGAAGCGCCCTGGAATGGCGGGCGGCTGGGCGACCGTCGCGCGAACGAGCCCGCGCCGCCGATCGTTCCTCGGCCCGCACGGGTCCCCGAGGAAACGGTCGAACGGCGCCGGCGGATCTCGGCAACGCCATCCCTCCCCCTGCTGTGTTAGCATTCTTCCGATAAACGCGCGTGCCGACGCGCGTTTCTGTTTTTCGATGCCTGTTTTCGAGAGGGGACCTGGGGTGAAGGTGCGTGCGTTCGCGACGATCGGTCTGATCGCAGTTGGGTGGGTTCTGGGCGGTTGTGCGGGGACTCCGGATCGGGGCACCGACACCTGGGATGTCGGCAGTCGCCCCCAGATGGTGCTGCCCGGGGCGGTCCGCTCGGACGTCAAGGGCCTGGCCATGGGTGCCGCCCGGAGCAAGGGCTGGACCATCGTCAAGTCCTCGGACGATCGGCTCGTCATGCAAAGGCCGCTGGATCCGGCGTCGCCCTCCGCCGCCTCGGTGGGGGCCGCCAACAGCGTCATCCCGCCCATGCTCGAGGTGACCTCGGCCTTCATCGAGCAGCCCGACGGGGTCAAGGTAGCACTCGGCGCGGAGGCGATCACTCAGGCGCCCGGGGAAAAGGCCCCCAAACGGATCGATTTTACCGAGACCTATCGAGGCGCCCTGAACCAGTCGCTGGAATCCTTGCGCGCCAACTGGACTGCCAATCGCCAGCGCCTCGCCACGGCCATTCCACCCTTGCCCGGGCCATCCGACACCCCCCCGCCCCCGGACTCCGAGGCCGCCAACAGCAACCCGCTGGTCCGAACCTGGGCCGAAGAGGCTGCAGCCGCCGAACCGAGCCCTCCGTCGGCCGGCGGCGCACCGGAGCCCTATCAGGCCCCCGCCCCGTCCGAGCCCTGGGCCGC
>JBGSOR010000042.1:0-5418 GCA_041738985.1 Chromatiaceae bacterium
AAGCCCGGGAATGTGCACCGGCACGCGGACGGACACGGCATGACGGTCGCGGACTTTCTGCGCAGTGCCGAGGTCAGCGCGGGGCCATTGACCGAGCCGGGTCTCGGGCTCGGCGAGCGGATCTACCGGGCGGTCGCGGCCACCCGGGCGGCCGTGGGCTGCAACACCAACCTGGGCATCCTGCTGCTCTCCGCCCCCTTGATCCAGGCGACGCTCGACGAGCGGTCCCCCGGCACCCTAAGGGAGCGACTGGAGCGGGTCCTGGCCGCTGCGGACCGTGCCGACACGGACAGCCTGTTCCGGGCCATCCGGCTCGCCGCGCCTGGGGGTCTCGGCCGCTCCGACGCGCACGATGTCTGCGCGACCCCCGAGGCCAGTCTCCTGGAGGTCATGTCCCATGCGGCGCTCCGGGACCGGATCGCCCTCCAGTACGCCACTGGCTTTGCGGACCTCTTCGACCGCGCAGTACCCCTACTCGCGGAGTTGGAGCGGCGCTGGCGAAGCCCGGCCTGGGCGGCCGCCGGACTCTATATGGATTTTCTCAGCCGCTTCCCGGACACCCATGTAGCCCGCAAGCTGGGAGAGGAGTCGGCATGGGCCGTCTGCCGGCAGGCGGGACCGCTGGCCAATTCCCTTCTTCAAGCCAAGCGACCCCAGCCGCTCCGGGGGGTGCTCCTGGCCCTGGACCGACGGCTCAAGGAGGCCGGAATGAACCCCGGCACCTCGGCGGATCTGACGGTCGCCTGTCTCCTGATCCGGCGCCTCGCCCCGCGATGCGGGTCGCTCGGTATTTCGTCCCACTCGACGGCGGACCGCCGCCGCGCATCCGATCCCGGACCGGACGCACCGGCCCCGGGTTTTCACGAACGACAAACCGAAACTTGAGGAGAGAATGCGATGGCCGTTATCAACAAGACACTGGTCGGCGAGTCCCTGGTCGGCGACGGCAACGAGGTCGCCCATATCGACCTGATCATGGGACCCCGTGGCTCGGCCGCCGAGACCGCCTTCTGCAACGGCCTGGTGAACAACAAGGACGGATTCACCAGCCTGCTGGCGGTGGTCGCACCCAACCTGCCGACTAAACCCAACACCATGATGTTCAATAAGGTCACCATCAAAGGGGCCAAGCAGGCGGTGCAGATGTTCGGCCCCGCCCAGCGCGGCGTCGCCATGGCGGTGGCCGACTGCGTGGAAGACGGAACCATCCCGGCGGCCGAGGCGGACGACATCTTCATCTGCGTGGGCGTCTTCATCCACTGGCAGGCCGAGGACGACACCAAGATCCAGGACTACAACTACCAGGCCACCAAGGAATCCATCAAGCGGGCGGTCGCGGGGGAGCCCAAGGCGTCCGACGTGGTCGCGAAGAAGGGCAGCACCGGGCACCCCTTCGCCGCTCATAGCTAAGAAGTGGCGAGTGGCTAGTGGCGAGGCGAGTGCCTCGGCCCTAGCCACTCGCTACGCTACATTCGCTACGCGTGCAAACCATGACCGATTGCGAGCTGCGCGCCGAGCCGCCGGACGATGACAGGCGTCTGTCGGACGGTCGCCTGACCCCCCAGGAATATGCCATCCGCCACCACCTGCCACTGGAGCTGGTGGTCGATCGGGCGGAGCTGGGCCGGGAGGATCGGGTCGGCGACTACCCCGCCCCCCGGGGCTTTCCCTCGGAGCAGGCCAGGGCCGTCCTGCGCGGGTTGGACTGGGCTGGGCTGATCCGGGAAGAGGGCGACTTCGTTCTGATCCCCGGGGAGGTGCGCCGGTTGGACCTCCTGTTTTGGGACCTCGCGGCCCTCCGCGACTACGGGTTCCGCTTCCGCCAGGACTACGACTATGCGGGGGGCACCCATCGGGTGGTGGCCCGCAACCGGCTCAAGACTCCCAAGGCGCACCTGGACCGCTTCCGCGGCCTGCGCCTGTGCCCGATACCGCCCCCGGATTTTCTCCAAAGCCTTGCGGTCTGCGTGGCCCATGTGGGGGACCTCCAGGCGGGCTATCTCTTTCTCCCGTTCAAACTCGCGAGCCATGGCCTCTGGGTCGCCGTAGAGCTGGCGCGCCTCGGCATTCGCTTGCAGGAGCTGGACGCGGCGGACGAGCCCGAGGCCGCCCTGCTGCGCACCTATGCCCTGGAAGACACCCGCCGGCTGCTGGACCTGCTGCGGGGGCACCTGGAGGCCATCCCCGGTGCATTGGAGCGGTTCGAGCAGGAGACCCCCGTGGTCACGGTGAGCAAGGAGCTGGTCTTCGACTCCGCCCACTTCATCACCGACCACCCGGCGCGCTGCTCCAACCTCCACGGCGGACGCTACGGCCTCCATGTGAAGGTCTCCGGGCGGATCGATCCCACGACGGGGTGCGTGGTGGACTACGGATATCTGAAGCGGGTCGCCAACCGCCGGGTCGTGGACCGCTTCGATCACCACACGTTGAACTATTGTGTCCCGGAGCTAGCCTGGCGCTCGAGCACCGAGGTCCTCTGCGTCTACATCTGGGAGCAGTTGATCGACTATCTGCCGGGCCTCTGCGGCCTCGATCTCTACGAGACCACGCAGTCCTGGTGCAGCTACCGGGGACCGACACTCGAGGAGCACCAGCGCCGGGGGCCGGAGCCCCTGCTGCGCTGGTTCCAGGGGCCGGTGGAGCTCTCGCCGCTGCGAGCGCTGATCGCGTCATAATCCAGGACGGGGGCCATAAGGCGATTGCCGGAAAATCATGTATTTGATCGCGAAGGATTTTCGTCTGCCTTCAAGGAGCGCCGCCAGGAGCGTAGCTGGGCTATGTGACTGTCGGTGCGACGCCGAAGGCGGGCGAAAAGACGAGCGAGGTGGTACATGATTTGACAGAAATCGCCTAAACCCTCGAACGATCGTTGCCCGCTTCATGTGACTTGACCATCCGCCAGGTCCGCTGCACCGATCCGGCCCTGGTGCAGGGCGGTGGACACCAGCGCCCCGGTGACCCCGAGGGCGTCGAGGGCCAAGAGGTCCGCCACGTCCCGTACCCCGCCAGCGGCATAGATGCGCCGGTCGGGTGCGGCCTGTCGGAGCCCCGCCAGGCGGTCCAGGTCCGGCCCCTGGCCGCCGCCGACCCGGATCAGGGTCATGGCGACCACATCGGCCGGCCACAGGTCAGGGCGGCGGTCGAGACCGTCGGGGCCGACCAGTCCATCTGCCCGGTAGTCCAGGGACAGGACGGACGAGGGCAGCCAGGCCAGGAGGCGCGCCAGCTCCTCCCGGTCCGCCAGGGACTCGCTCCCCAGGACCGGGCGGGCCAGTCGGGCCAGGCGCGGGAGGTCCCGAAGGCCGTTGTCGACCCAGAGATCGAGCCCCGGTTGCAGCCGCCGGATCGACTCGATGGCCTCCCACTGGCCCTCGCCTCCGCCGATGGCGTCAAGGTCGGCGAGGTACAGGGTTCCGAAGGGGTGCAACCGGAGCAGGGCGGCCGCGACCGCGGCCGGCTCGGCGGAGGGACACAGGGGCGAGCTCAGGGGCGCGTAGTCCCGGCGGTTGCCGAGCCGGGCGGCAACCGCCTGGCCGCCCTTGAGATCGATGACCGGTACCAGCTTCATGTTCGGTTTCATTCGGGACTGCGAGATGGGCATGCGGGTCTTCGTCTTCGAGTACGTGACCGGCGGGGGGATGCTGGGGGCCGATCCTGCACCCTCCCTGGTGCGCGAAGGGGACATGATGCTGCACGCCCTGCTCTCGGACCTGTGCGCCATTCCGGGCGTGGAGTGCCTGATCACCCGGGATTCGCGCCTGGCCGCGCCCAATCTTCCCGTGGACGTGCACCCGGTGCGATGCCCGGATGCGTTCGCGCGGATCTGGACCGATGCCATGGCCGAGGCGGACGCGGTGTGGCCTATCGTTCCGGAGCAGGGTGGCGCCCTGGAGCGGGTGAGCGCCGGGGTCCTGGCGGCAGGCAAGGTCCTGCTGGGGAGTGCCCCCTCGGCGGTGCGCACGGCCGCCAGTAAGCTCCGGACGGCCCGGCTGCTCGGGGAGCTGGGGGTGCCGGTGGTGCCAACGTTCGGCAGCGGGGACCGGATCCCGCCTATTCCCGGCGCCTGGGTCCTCAAGCCGGACGACGGGATAGGCTGCCTGGGCATCCGGGTCTGCCGCGACCGGGACACCCTGTGTCACCAGTGGGAGCATTTGGCGGACCGTGCTGCCTGGGTGGCGCAGCCCTTCGTCCAGGGGATGGCCGGCAGCCTGAGCCTGTTGGCCCGCGAGGGGGAGGCGACCCTGCTCTCGGTCAACCGACAGCGAATCGCCGTAATGGACGACGAGCTGGTGCTCCTCGGGTGCGTAGTTAACGGCCTGGGCCGCCGGGATGGACGCTTCGGGCAGCTCGCGGGGGATGTGGCGGCCGCCCTGCCGGGACTCTGGGGCTATGCGGGCGTGGACCTGGTCGCCACCCCGGCGGGGCCCCAGGTGCTTGAGGTCAACCCCAGGCTCACCACATCCTACGCGGGCCTGAGGGAATCCCTTGGGGTCAACCCGGCGGCGCTGGTGCTCGACCTGCTGTTCGGCGACCGTCCTCGGGACGATATCCTGGGGGGGCGAGCCGTGGACGTCTGTCTGGAGGTGGCCAGTGCGGCCTGATCCGCTGCTTGCGTCCTGGCTGGGTTGGGACCTGGGTGGCGCCCACCTGAAGGCGGTGGCGCTCGCCGGAGATGGCCGGGTCCGGGCGGTGCTGCAGGTCCCCTGCCCCCTGTGGCAGGGGATGGACCGGTTAGAATCGGCCATCGACCAGGTGCTCGGGTGCCTGCCGGACCGCCCGGCGCGCAACGCGCTCACCATGACCGGGGAGCTGGCTGACCTGTTTCCAGACCGCGCGAGCGGGGTCGAGGCTTTGGTCGGCGTCATGCGGCGGCGCTTTCCGGACGCGACCCTCAAGGTCTACGCGGGTCCGCTGGGACTGCTGGATCCGGACCCGGCCCTGGACGTCGCCGCCTCCGTCGCCTCGGCCAACTGGATGGCGACGGCCAGCCTCGCGGCCAGGCGCATCCCCCAGGGGCTGTTGGCCGACATCGGCAGCACGACTACGGACCTGGTCCCGTTCCGGGAGGGTCGGTCGGCATCGCGGGGGCTCGCGGACCGGGAACGGATGGTGCATGGCGAGCTGATCTACAGCGGCGTGGTCCGCACCCCCGTCATGGCACTGGCGAGCCGCGTCCCCTTTGCCGGGGACTGGGTGCCGCTGATGGCCGAGCACTTCGCCACCGCGGCGGACCTCTATCGGCTCACCGGCGAGCTGCCGGGACATGCGGACCTGATGCCGAGCGCCGACGGCCGGGAAAAGACGCCTGAGGCCAGTGCGGGGCGACTGGCCCGCATGCTGGGCCTGGACGCGCGGGACGGCAGCCGTTCCGACTGGCGGCGGCTGGCGGGGTATCTGGCGGAGATCCACCTCCGG
>JBGSOR010000063.1:0-4598 GCA_041738985.1 Chromatiaceae bacterium
GACCCCGAGACCGACCCCCACGCCCGCAAGGACAGCGACAGCGAGGCGATTGCGGCCTGGCGCGAGCGCATGGGCACTGAGGAGGCCAAGGCCATCTACCCCCAACGCGCGGCCACCGCCGAATGCGTCAATGCCCTGGCCCGCCAGCGCGGGCTCACCCAGCTGCGGGTACGCGGGCGCACCAAGGTACGCTGCATCCTGCTGCTCCATGCCCTGGCCCACAACCTGATGCGCACCGTCGCTCTGGCCCCGCAGCTCCTCGGATACGGGGGCGGTGCGTCTGGCCAACCGGTGATGGCCACCTAAGGCGAGGAAACCACCCGAACCGGCGCCCGTTTCGGGCCATTTAAGCCGACAACGGCGCTCCAGCCACACACAACCGCCGTGCTCTCCCCAGCCGCACGACCAGGCGGCCGCGTTGCGCTCTCGTTACTCACAGGCCGCGGAGGCCGATTTGTTCACAACCTCTGAGGGAGTCGGCGCTCCAGGGCCTTGGCCGTCGTCGCCCCGGCGAAGCCCCCGCCGACGATGACGATGCGCGGTCGCTCTCGCGGCCCAGTCCGATTGCGGTCAGCGGTGCCCTGCATGATGGTCTGCCTGACCCTGGTCTGCCTCATTCCGTCGGGTCGGACTCGAATACCGCGGTGTCGGGGTGGAAGGCGTACCAGGCGAACCAATAGGCGGTCACCGCCGGCAGTTGCACGCCGTCGCTCCGAAAGGCGCGGGCGCTCTGGTCTCCGGGATCGAAGCGCACCAGGATCTCGGATCCCGCGAGTCGGTCGGGGATCAGGGTGGCCCCGGCGCGTGCGAGCTCCACGAAGGGATAGGCCTTGTGGATACCGCCGAGGGTCACACCCAGCACCCGCTCCTTGGGGTGGTAGCGCTGCGAGCGGGCGCCCACCGAGGCCAGTAGCCCCGACCCCCGGGCATAATCGGCATAGGGGTCGCCCCCGTAATCGCGCTCATAGCCGGTGTCGGTGGACAGGACCAGGGAGCCTGGATGGGCCTCCCGCCAGGCCTCCCAGGTGGTGTGGGTGAGTGGGAGTAAACGCAGGCGTGTGCCGCGCAGCGGGCCGGAGATGGCCTGGCCCAGGAGCTGGCTCCACAGGGATTCGGTCTCCCGGTCGAAGAGGACGAGATCGCTGTTATAGAGCAGGCCCGAGACGCCGAAGGTCAGGGGGCCGATGACGCCCTCGGCGAGGAAAGCCATCCCGGTCCCGCAGAGTGGGCAGTAGGTGACCACCAGGGGCAGGTCATCGATCCAATCGTTCACCACCTCATGCCAGACCAGGATGGACACCGGATAGGCACGGGTCTCGCCGAAGGCGGTGAGGCCCAGGACCCGGTCATCTGGCCCCAGGAAATCCACCTCCGCGGCGGGGAGAAAGTGGGGTGTATCGATCGCCGGGATGCCGTCCCGGGGCGGTCCGCCGGGCTCGATCAGGTTGCGCGGGACCTGGGCATCGCTGAGATCGAAACCGTTGGCGGCGAGGGCAGGGGCTGCGCCGGTCAGGAGGGCGGCGGCGAGCAGCAGGGGGATCAGGGGGCCCGCTGGGCGGTTGGACATGGTTCATGCTCCTGTGGGCCTGGCCCCTAGGCAGGGCGAGGGGGGATCGTCCCTACACCAGACCGGTTGAGCGGCCAGGGTCTTTCGCGAAGGCGCGGATGGGTTGGACGCCGGGCGGGTCCGGCTCGGTCGCCGGGCCCCTGACCCGTCTCCAGCAGGGGCAGCGTCTGCCGTTTCCCCGAGGCGTCCCCGCGATCCCAGGTGGCCGAGCTGGGATCCTTGGGTCGCCGGTATGGGTGTTTGGCCTCAGATCCGAGCGGGGGTGCCGAGGATGATTCCACGGCGGCGCAGATCCTTGAGCAGATCCAGGCCGAAGCCAATGAGCGACTCCGGGTCCGGGTGGGTCATGGATTGCGCAATCGCGAGCAAGGCCCCACGGCCGGTAATGGTCGGCTCATCGCGCAAGAGCTCCAACAGGGCGTGGGTGGCGGCGTTGATCTCGAGGAACCGTACCCGGTCCTCCCGGTCCCGGTAGACCGTGAGGTAGGTTGGTGGCCCCCCGGGCTCGGCGGGTTGGAAGTCGGGACCGATCCGGTGCACCGGGAACCGGTAGCGCAATGGCCAGGCCAAGGGCGAGAGCAGCGGGGTGCCACCCAGCAGATCCCCATCGGGATCCAGCGGCCCCCGGTCCTCGGGATCGGCCTCGCTCACCGCGAGCGCCAGCTCCACCCACTCGTAGTGGGCCAGCTCCCGCAGGAAGGAAGGATCCTCCGGCAGTTGTCCCCGCTCCTGCTCCAGATAGGCGAGAAACTCGCGGCCGATCTCCAGGAACAATGGGGTGTGGCAGTGGTGCCCGGCGTAGAAGTCCCGGACCAGGGCTTGCCAGCGGTCGTCCGGGAGGACACGGCGTAGCACCGGAAATCCGCTGGCGAGCAATCCCTCGATGTTGTTGAAGAAGAGCTCCCGGTAGACCGCCATGCGCCGCTCGGGCACGTCCGCCGGTGGCGGCACGCCCCGCGGATCGCGCAGGTGGGCGGCGAAGGCGTATTGGCGTTGCCTGAAGCTCGGCTTGTCAGGCGTGGGTCTGGCACCCATAGGCGGAATCTCTCCAGTGGGATTGGATCTGAGCGATGGTGTCCACCTCACCCAGGAGCTCGTCGAGCGGCGGGATGTTGAAGTCGCGCTCCAACAGGGTCGGGAAGACGCCGAAGCGTCGGTAGGCCTCCCCGAGCAGGGTCCACACCGGATCGATGACTTCGGCCCCATGGGTATCCACGCGCAGCCCATCCGGCTCCACGTAGTGCCCCGCCACATGACCATAGGCGACCCGCTCACCCGGTAAGCGGTCGAGGTAGTCGATGGGGTCATAGCCGTGGTTGAGGGCGTTGACATAGAGATTGTTCACATCCAGGTGCAGGTCGCAGTCGGCCTCGGCGAGCACCGCGTTGATGAAGTCGATCTCGCTCATCTCCTGGCCGGGGGCCGCGTAATAGGAGACGTTCTCGATGCCGATACGCCGCTCCAGGCGGTCCTGCACGGCGCGGATGCGTCCGGCCACGTAAGTGACCGCCTCCCCGGTGAATGGGATGGGCATCAGGTCATAGAGTTGACCGTCGTCCGAGCAGTAGGAGAGGTGCTCCGTGTAGTAACGCGCCCCTTGGGTATTCAGGAAACCCTTGAGCCGCATCAGGAAGATCTCATCGAGCGGGGCGGGTCCGCCGAGCGAGAGAGACAGTCCGTGGCAGACCAATGGGGTGCGTTCGGTGATGGCGCGCAGCTTGCGGCCGAGCGCCCCGCCGACCCCGATCCAGTTCTCCGGGGCCAGCTCCCAAAAGTCGATCCGGCCCGGGGCCAGGGTGAGCGCCTGGTCGAGAAGGTCGCGGCGCACGCCCAGTCCGGCGCCAGGGATGGTGTCAATCGTCATGGTTTGTCCCTTTCAAGGCGGTGGCCGACCACCCCGAGGTCTAGGCCCCGGGGCAATCGGCCGCTGGCGTGGCGACCCTACTTGGAGCCGCCGCACTTGCCCTCGCCGCACTTGCCTTCGCCGGCTTTCTTGTCGCCGGCATCCTTGTTGGAGCCGCACTTACCCTCGCCGCACTTGCCCTCGGCGCCGGTCTTGGTCCCGCCAGATGCCTCGGCCAGGAGCATATAGCCGCCATCCAGGTCCTGGAGGGCGAAGGGGTTGGTGTCGGCCTGGAGCGCGACGGAGGTGCCCAGGGCGGCGCCGAGGGCGATGGCGACGGACGTAGTCTTGTAAGCGTTCATGTCAGGTCTCCTGTATCAGGGTTATTGGACGATGTCCCGAATGGGACTTGGAAACGAAGGGCTCGGATCAACTGATTCCGGTCAGCTCGATCCAAGCGACTCGACCGAGTGAATCCGCTGGTGAACCAGCGAGCCAGCGTGTCGCTCCTACCTTGGTCGGGCCGGTCGGCGAATCCTTACAAAATGAGTCGGGTCGCCCCGGGGTCGCGGATGCCGGCCTCCCGGGGGGTGTCACGCCGGATCAGAGGGTGAGCCGCAGGCCCCGGGTGTCCGCCCGGGGGGATCGGACCGGCAGGGCCGGGCCCAATCGGGCGAGCACCCGTTGGGCAGTGGCCCGGTAGGTGGTGAGCTTGCCGCCGCAGACGGTCACCAGCCGCGGCGCTCGGGTGGGCTCGGTGGCGATTAGGGTCTCCCTGGGCCGGGCGAATGCGCTGCCCCGTCCGCGCGGTAGGACCCGCAGCCCGGCGTAGGCCGAGATCGGGTCGAGGGGGCGGCCCGGGAAATGGTGGGCCACCGTCTCCTGGAGGTAGGCAATCTCATCGGGGAGCGGCCGCGCCTGGTCCGGGTCGCCGCTGAAGAGCGTCTCGGTGGTGCCGACCAGGGTTCGATCCCCGTGCCAGGGGAGCATGAAGACCCCGCGCCCGTCCCGGGGTGACTCGCCGTAATAGCCGCCGCCGCTCAAGTTCCAGGGGAGTATCAGATGGCTACCCTGGACCAGGTCCAGGGCCAGACCCGGCGGCCTGGGTGTCACTCGGGCCAGAACCTGGTTCACCCAGGGGCCGGCGGCGTTCACCAGGGTCAGACCCCGGCAGGTCGCGCCGAGCCC
>JBGSOR010000083.1:0-7413 GCA_041738985.1 Chromatiaceae bacterium
CGACGCTGACCTCGGTGGCGATCCACCAGCCGCCGGGTCCCGATCCGTGGTCGAACGGCGCGAGCCCCCGATCGATCCGGCTCTGCACACGGGCATGCTGCCACCGGGCCATTGGCCGGCGCACGATCTCGCCGCCGATCAGCTCGACGCGCTCCTCGGGGGACAGGAGCAGGTCGTCGAGGGTCTTAAGCTTCAGGGCCTCCACCGATTGCCTCCCGCCCGGGCCGACATGCCGATGGCGCATGTTGTCCCGATCGCCCCGCGGCTTGCAAGCCGCTGAGATGTCCGCGGCCCTGTCCGAGCGGCCGCCGCATGACTCGGAGGATTATTGTCTCGATGTTCACCGGTTGCGCGTCGTCGGGGTTGGCTCAAATGCCGGCGGCGGGATGCGGAATCGCGGCACCCGGAGCCTTAGGCTGCGGATTGGCGCGAAACACCAGCTCATCGGTGTTGCTGGCCAGGATCTCGCGGATACGCAATCCAAGGAAGGCACGCGCGGCCTGGAAGGACATCACGAGGATGCCGATCAGCAGCACGCTATAACCGACCGCCCAAGCCGCCTCGCTGCCGCCCAGGGTATAGGAGGCCCATTCGGGGATGGTGATGAACTGGGTCAGGCCCTCGCCGAAGACGACCGAGGGTATAGCGGGTATAGGGCAAATAGCCGATGTAGAAACCCGGCAGCGCCACCAGCGCGGTGGAGTAGCCGAGCCCGAGCCGGGCGTAGGTGCGCACCTCGCAGCCGATCATGAAGACCGCGCCCATGGCGAGCAGGGGCCCGCCCAGGATGTGCCCCCAGTAGAGACCGGCGTCGCCCGAGGCGTTCGGAACGGTACCCTGACCGGTCAGCCACCAGACCATGATGAAGAGATTGAAGACCACGACCGAGACCATGAAGCCCTGCAGGGGCAGCATGCCGCGGAACATCCGGTAGGTGCACTGCGGAACCCCGCCCTTCAGATAGAACTCCTCTTTGGTAAAGGTCGCCTCCGGGGCCATCACCGAGCACTCGGTCCCGAAGCCGGTCTTGGCGATGCCGAAGCCGAGCAGCAGGCCCGGGATCGCCATCCACAGCACCTCGGTCCAGCCGATGTGGTTGACCGAGCCTGAGATCCAGCCGGTGAGGCCGAACCATAGCGGCATGACGAAGATAGCCAGAATGAGAAAGCCGTTGAGCACCCACCGCAGGCCGCTGCGCCACGGCTTGTAGTTGGGGTCGTAGCCCGGCTGGGGGTTGACCGGATTGTTCAGGTGCGCGCGCACCGTGGTCAGCGTCTCCTGATGCTTGAAGTAGCCGCCCAGCCCCGCCTTCATGGCGATCAGGAAGGCGATGAAGGCAAACGGGATACCGGACAGTAGGACCACCCAGGAGGCGATGCTCATGGAAGGGATGCCCCCCATGAAATGATGGGTGGTGCAGCCGGCGGCCAACCGGGTACCGAAAGAGAAGAGCAGACCGCCGATGAAGGCGAGCACCAGCATCTTCCAGTTGTACTTCACCCAGCCGCGGGATTCTCCCTCTATGACGGCGACCAGCCGCGCGCCGAGCAGCGCGGCAATGATGGTCCAGTGGATTCCCGGCTCGTAGACCCGGGCCACCCAGTCGATCCCGAACAGTAGAAAGTATTCATCAGCTCTGAGGCGAGCAACGCTTGAAACAGGTCGACGCGCTGTCCCGTCTCGGTCGTCACGGCCTCATCGAGTCCGTAGACCTCGGTCAGCCGAAGCTGGGTTCCGATGGCTTTGATGTAAGCCGCGCGGTTGGCTTCGTGGTTCTCTGGCCGCCCAATGGTGTGCCAAGCGAGACCACGAAGAATGAATTCATCCATGGCTCGGTAGAGCCAGTAGTTGTGTAGTCGCTCGAGTTTCCGTCCGTCCCGCTCCCAGACTTCGCGGCGGGGTCGCGCCCGACGATCTCGAGTACCTCGCCCTGACGAACGAACTCGATGCTTTCGTCGAAACTGAAGGCATCGGCCGACCGCGACCTGAAGGCGTTCAGCTCGACTTGCGCGGCGACGGTGGTCTCGAATGCGGCCCGCAGCTCGTGCCTGGGTCTTGGTCCGAGGGGTGATGGAAAGAGGTACGGTGACAAATGCGTCTTGAGTGATCGGCCGAGATCCTGCTCGCGCAGTCGCAGCATGGCGGGAGCGGCGGTTTGGAGCCTCCAGATCAGCAGATCGTTGATGGCCTGCCACTGGTTCTCTGTGTCGACTCGCGTCTCGCGCGCAATTGCGGGCTGCGCGAAGCTCTTTGGGATCAAATGCTCGAAGGCGTAAAGACTGGCGTAAACCAGGAGCTCGAAAGGCGTCAGCTCGGCGAGTCCGCTTCGCCAATGCTCGACGGTCGTCACGCGAAGACGAAAGGCTGCGTCGAAGATGTCGAGCACGCGGCACATTTCGGCGATGTCGGCATTCGACGCTGCAATTCGATCAAGCTCAGTGCGGCGGGGAGAGCTCTGCCCAAGGACCAGCCCGGACTAACGAACGGCCCGCTTGACCGTTTGAGGCGAGGCGGTCGCGATACGTTCGAGCAACGGCGGACTCGCTACTCGCTCTTGCCCGAAGTAACGCGATAACGCGAGCGTCAGTTGCTCTGACGACCACGCATCGAGAGGCAAGCGGCCGACGAACTGGCTGCGCCAGAAGTCCGCATCGCGCTCGTAGCGGCTGTACTTGTGCTTTCCCCTCGTCGTTGGCTTGCCATCAAGATAGGCATCCACGACGGCTTCGACCGAGCACGCGATCTCGACTCCCGTCCCGCACAGCTGATCAAACATGCGGTCATACAGGTTCGATTGTTGCGCGTCCTTCGGTGTTGTCAAATTCATAAGAAACGGAACCGTATAATTTTTTTCTGAGGCCCACCCTTTAGCGAAGGTGGAAACGATCCACAGTCAACAGTTGCCCTTCGACGTTAAGCGCGAGTTACCGACAGACGCGACCCGGCCTGCCGCAGGCGCTCCGCTTCAGCGCGCGCCTCGGCCATCAGACACTCCCAATCATTCGGCGGGTGGCTGTTGTCGAGCATCTTGCGGAAGACCCGGTAGGCGCCGTCGGCGCTCTCGTAGGCGCGTTTCATGTCCTCGTCGTTCACCCAGGCGAAGACGATCACCCTGGCCTGGGCGTGATACCGGAAGAACAGCCGGTATTGCTGGAAGAACTTGGCGCGGAACCAGTGCTTGTGCTCTGGACCCAGGGTGTCGCCCTGCCGGTATTCTTCCCGCGTCGGATCCTGGGGGATGACCTCGAACGCCATCCTGGCGATGGCGGCGAGGCGCTTGGTCGCGTTCTTGACGAAGCCGCTGGGATCTTTGTGCTTCTGACGCTCGACGTGCGCGATCAGTGCCTTAAGCTGATCGAGGAACAGGGGGTGGGCGTAAATCGTCCAGCCGTTGACGACGAGCGGCTTGCCGCCGCTCATCCATCGTCCGCCGAGAGCGGTGCGTCCAGATCGACCTCGATACCGCCAAGCAGCGACTGGATACGCTGCACCAGCCCGGCATCCACTGCCCGCAGGCGCTCGGGGTGCTCGGTGATTTCCCGCGTCAGGAAATCCAGGAAGGCGCCGAGGGCTGGATCGGCCTCCTCGACCGCGTCCGCGCGCGTGAGCACCACCTCGCCATCCGGGCGGATGCTGTAGTGGATCTTGTCGCGCTTGCCCAGCCGCAAGGCGCGGCGGACGGGTTCCGGCACCGTGGTCTGGTAGCGGTTGGTCAGCGTCGATTCGGCGTCGAGGGTGGCGGGCATCGCGGTTCTCCCGGTTCCTGGCGGTACTTTGATGAAGGTAATGCAATTGCATTGCGATGTCGATGCAGACGCAGAGCCTGTATCCGAGGTACAGGTCACTTCTCCACGCGCAATCGCGAAACTCACGCCCTGAGATTGCGGTAAAGCCTGGCGACATCGATCCCCAGCCGCCGCGCGGCCTCGCCTCCAGGACGGGACGGGGTCTACACCTCGTCCGGAATGTTTTCCGAACGGATCGGTCACTGCCGAGCCCCTGGGTAGTCATCAAAGGTGACAGATGGCGCGAATGCCCCGTCCGGCCTGAGGATAGAGCTGCTCCTTGGTGAAGGTCGTCTCCGGGACCATCGCCGAGCAGCAAAAATTGAGTCAGAAATCCAGACTGGGTCGGTTCTACGATTCACGTCTTCGCGCTGGACAGGGCAGGGTCAGAAACATGCGTTGATCCGGCCCGAGCAAGGTTCGAAAGCCGAAGGCGGCGTAGAACTGCCGGGCCGCTTCGTCGATCGGGTCCACGACCATGGCCATCATGGCCACGGTTTCGGCGCAGGCGTGCCTTCTTGACGGCGTCCGCGAGCAGCAGGCTTCCCAAGCCCCGGCCCGCGACGCTCCGATCGACCGCCAGCCGTCCGACCAGCGCCGCCGGAACTGGATATTTCGGCAGGCGTTTTGCGATATCGGGCGGCAAATGGCTCGTCGCGATGGTTGCCGCGCTCAGGGTGAAGAAGCCGAGGATGCACCAGGGGTGATCCGTCGCGACGGCGACGAAGACGCGAGCGGTCCCACGCCTCATATCCTGGGACGATTGCTCCAGCAGATAGCGGTTGAGCGAGGCCACTCCGCAGTCGAAGGCTTGACGATCATGGTCCGGGCCGAGCGACGCGATGCGTAGCGAGCCCGGCGCCCAGCTCATGGCTCGACGATCCGCCGATGTGCGTCCAGTGCCTGCTGCAATCGCTCGTTGGGCTCCGGCGGATCAAGCAGCATCGTCTGAAAGCGCGTCCATTCCTTGCGCGTGAGCACGATGGACTCATGCTCGCGCACGACCTGCTCGGCCTGCCGTACGGCGACATCGACGACGAAATCGGTGAGGGTCTTGTCGAGATAGGCAGCGGCACGCTCCAGGACCTGTTTGGAGCTGGGGCTGAGACGGAGGCTGAGGCGCTCGTCGCGCCGGGTGATCCTGGGCATCGAACGATCTCCGAAAAGGGCTGACGTCCGCCAATGTACGCCTGATGGGCAGACGTCTCAAACGGCCCTTGGCGCGAACGAGCGACCTCCAGGCTCAGTCTCTGAGCTTCCGATACAGCGTCGAGACATCGATCCCAAGCCGCCGAGCGGCCTCGCTCTTGTTGCCCGCGCAACGCTCAAGCATCTGGCGGATCCAGACCCGCTCAACCTCGGCGAGGGTGGCGTCGGGACCGAACGGGAGCCCCGAGGGTATCGCGGCGGCCGGTGCCGGGCGCAGCTCGATTGGGAGATGGGCGAGGTCGATCCACTCCCCCGGGGCCAGGATGACGGCGCGCTGGACCAGGTTCTCCAGCTCGCGGATGTTGCCGGGCCAGCGGTAACGCCGCAGCCCTTCGATGGCGGCGGGGGTGAAGCCCCGCGCCGGACGTTCCAGCGCGCGGGCGAAACGCAGCACCAGGGCCTCGGCGAGTGGCAGGATCCTCGACGCGTTCGCGCAGTGGCGGCAGCGGGATCGGGAAGACGTTGATCCGAAAATAGAGATCTTGGCGAAAGGCGCCCGACTCCACCAGCGGCTCCAGTGGCTGATTGCTGGCGAAGATCAGGCGCACATCCACCGCGACCGATCGTACGCCGCCGACGCGCAGCAGGGTGCGCTCCTGGATAAATTGCAGCAGCCGCGCCTGGACCTTGCGGCTCGCGCTATTAATCTCGTCGAGCAGCAGGGTGCCGCCGTCGGCCAGCTCGAGCAAACCGCGCTTGCGTGCGACTGCGCCGGTGAAGGCCCCTTGCTCGTGTCCGAACAGCTCGCTCTCGGCCAGTCCGGCGGCGACTGCCGCGCAGCTCAGGGTGAAAAGGGTCCGTCGCGACGCGGGCTGGCGCGATGGATGAGACGGGCGGTGACGCTCTTGCCCGTCCCAGTCTCGCCATTGAGCAGCATCGGCACGTCGAGCGCGGCGACCTGCTTGATCAGGGCGAGCGTCTGTCGGGAGGCCGGAATGCGGTCGAGCGGGACGAGGGCCTCGCGATCGCTCCAATCGAGCTGGGCGCGCAGACTCTCGACCCGGCGACGATGGTCCAGGACGCCTCGGATACGCCCGAGCAGGGTGTTAACCTCCGCGGTCTCGAAGGGCTTGACGATCAGGTCAAAGAGTCCGCCGCGAAAGGCATCCACGGCCACCGAGAGGGTGGCGTGGCCGGTGATCAGGACCGCCGGCAGATCCGGGACGCGATGACGCGCCTGGCGCAGCAGGGCTAGCCCATCGGGAGGCGGTAGACGCAGGTCGGTGAGCAAGGCATCGACCTCGCCGCGCTCCAGCGCGGTCGCGGCGGCGCTCCCATCGGCGGCGATCAGCGGGCTAAAGCCGGCGGACTCGGCCAGCTCCCCCAGCAGGGCGGCCATCCGCCGGTCGTCCTCTGCGATCAGCAGCGTGTAACGCCCGTTCATCGGCCCGTTCATCGGTGGTTCTCCGGGGTTAGGCTCCGCCAGGCGATGCGAAAGCGCGTCCCGGCCGGTCCGGTGTCCAGCAGTACGATGTCGCCTCCCACGGAGCGCAGCAAGGTTTGGCACAGATGCAGCCCGAGCGCGGTCCCCTTGCCGGGCGGCTTGCCGCTGACGAAGGGCTCGAAGAGTCGGGTGCGGATCGCCTCGGGGATCCCTTGGCCATCGTCGGTCAGGGTCAGCCGTGCCTGACCGGCATCCTCGTCCAGCGCGATCGCGACCTGATGCGCGCCCGCCTCGCTGGCGTTGGTCAGTAGATTGAACAGCACCTGCTCGACGCAGGATGGGTCCGCCCACACCGGGTTTGCGATCTCGCCCGCGACTTGGATACGCGCGATCCCCCGGTCGCGCAGCACCGGCTCCATGAGCGCGACCGTGGCCTCGATCCTGGGCATGAGATCGAGTGCGCGCGGGTGCGCCTCGGGCGGTCGCACCGAGTCCAGCAGATGGCGCACCAGCGCCGCGCAGACCTTCGCCTGCTCCTCGATCACGTCCCGCGAGCGCCGGATCCTGGGTCGCCCGGCGCGCCTGCTGGGCGTAGCCGACGATATTGCCGAGCGGGGTATTGAGACCGTCGGCCAACCCCGCCGCCATCTGGCCGACGCTCGCGAGACGTTGCTCCCGACACAGGCGCTCGGTCGCTCCGCGCGCCAACCGCTCGCCTCCACCCGCTGGCGTCCCGACTCCGCCAGTCGCCTGCACAGATCCTCGAACGTCCGCACCACGCGCGCCAGCTCGCGAGGCAGATCGTCCCACTCGATCTCGCCGGTTTCGGCGAAGTCGCAGAGTCGGGCGGCCAGCTGCTCCGCGGGCTGGACCAGCCGCCGCTGCAGCGTGCGCCTGAGTCCAAGATAGAGTGCGCCGGACGCGACCAGGAGTCCGGCCGTCCACATGAGCCCGATGTCCGTGGCCGAGGCGTCATAGCCGACCAGGACCTCGCCGATCCGGCTCGCACCCAGCTGCACCGGGGCTTTCGCCCAG
>JBGSOR010000127.1:0-10447 GCA_041738985.1 Chromatiaceae bacterium
AGCCGGGCACGGTCTGAGCAGTACACGGGGGCAGCGCCTCGACATCGCACGGCATCCCGATCGTCCGGCGCGGTGCCGACGGTCGCCCGGGGGCGGCATCCTCGCTCGGCTGGCGGCGCGCGTCTCCGTATTGCCCGAACCGACGGGCGCCTCCTCTAACCTTCTGACTTGCGGCAGAACGGCTTGGAGGGTGGCCTTGACGCCCTCCGACCTTCGGGCCTACGCTTCCGGCGCCGCCATTGAGTCGGGTGCGGATGTGGATATCACCGAGCGACGCCGCGAAGGTGTGACCGTCGGTTCGGCGTCGCGATGCTGAACTGCCAAGAGGTGCGGTCCTGGCTCGTGCTGGGACCCGCCCGGGAAGCCAATCCTTGACGCAGACCCCATTGGTCCACGTGGTCGACGACAGCGCGGAGCTGCGCACCGCGCTGCAGCTCTTGTTGAAGTCGGTTGCAATCGACGTGCGGACCTACGCCGCTGCCGACGAGATACTGAGCCTCCCCGGGGGCCTACCGAATCGTCCATCCTGTGTCTTGCTCGACGTGCGCATGCCTGGCATGAGCGGAATCGCACTGCTCGAGCGGCTTCGCCAGCAATACCCGGGGCTGCCCATCGTCATCATGACCGGCCACGGGGATATCGACATGGCCGTTCGCGCCATGAAGCTCGGCGCGGTGGACTTCGTCACCAAGCCATTCAGCTCCCAGGCACTTCTGGACCTGATCCAGGACGTGCTTCGGCGCAAAGCAGAGCCCCGCGAATCGCCGGTAAGCGCCGCGGCCCGCTGGGCCACCCTCACCGCCCGCGAGCGGGAGATCTTCGAGCGCATCGTCTCTGGGGACTCCAACAAGGCCATTGCCTACGACCTGGGGATCAGCATCCGCACCGTGGAATCGCACCGGGCGCGCATCATGGAGAAGATGAACGCCAAGACCCTGGTGGACTTGGTCCTTCTCTCGGTCAGTCTGCGTTCCGCGTCGCCGGGCCGTTAATCAGGACACGAATCGTCAGTTGCCGCCCCTTCAGGGCTCGGTATTGGGCCCTGTCTCGGACTTGACTGGCTCGGACTTGACTGGGGGCCTTGGCTCCGGGGAGTCCGCCGGTTTGGTCCCGGCGCCGAAATCCACATCCGCCCAGATGTCACCCTGGTCTTCCGCCTCCGGGGGATTGCCGTCGTAGACCAGATTGCGGCGGCGCTGCAGATAGGCGTCGCGCAGGAACACATAGGGGTCCACGGCGGCATCCTCCAGGATGTCTCCCACCGCGAGCCGGTCGGCTCGGGTATCGACGATCCGCAATCCCACAAAACCCCAGTAGATCTTGTCCTTCTGGATGCTGAAGAAGGGGTCGGTGACGATATCCCCGGCGAATCCGATGTTGTCGCGCATCGTGCTGGGTCCGAAGATCGGCAGGATGAAATAGGCCCCGGGCTCGAGCCCCCAGTAGCCCAGCGTCTGGCCGAAGTCCTCCTTGTAGCTCGGCAGCCCCGCATTGGTGGCTACGTCGAAAAAGCCCAGGACCCCCACCGTCGAGTTCATGAACATACGCCCCAGGTCACTGCCGGCACGCGACATCTTGAACTGGAGGATGTTGTTCACGAACGACGTGAAGTCGTCGATGTTACGGAAGAAATTGGTAATCCCGCGGTCCACGGGCTCAGGCGTGATGGCCTTGTAGCCCTGGGCGATCGGGCGGATGAACGCCTTGTCGAAATCGTTGTTGAACCGGAACATGGCCCGGTTGTAAGGCTCAAGGGGATCCCGCGGGTCGCGGTTGGAATTGGAGGCGCAGCCGCAGAGAAGCAACGCCGCCATCAAGGCCGATACCCCGCTCAACCGCGGCCGAATCCCACAGCAGGTCCTTAGATAGGAGGTCTTGAGTCCCATTTTCCCCTTCATCCCCCCACAGCCCAAACGGCTCGAGATCGTACCATAGCGGGTGTTGCCTTCGAATGCACCCCGCCGCAGGCAGCTCGATTGCGATCGCCAAACCGCAAAACCGTCCGAAGAGCCGCTGCATCGCAAACCCGGCGCCCCACGGCATGACACCGGTAGCAATCCCCAGTGCGCTCGTCCAAAGGGGCGCGGCTCGCCGACATGCATCCAGCTCGGAACCGCCGCCAAGGGGCACGAATTGCCGCCGGTTTGGCAAGGGGCGCCCGGCCCCGTATGCTGTCGCGATGAACGACCATGAAGAAGAACCCATCGCTCAGGGAATCGCGCGGCGCTTCCGCGGTTTCCTGCCTGTGGTCGTCGATGTGGAAACCGCAGGCTTCGACCCCCAGCGACACGCCCTACTGGAGATCGCGGCGATCGTGATTCGCATGCGTCCGGATGGAATCCTGGAGCCCTCCGCCACCCTGGCCTGCCATGTTCTCCCCTTCGTGGGGTCCGAGATCGACCCCCGAGCGCTGGCCTTCAACGGGATCGACCCGGACCACCCCTTCCGCGACGCAGTGCCCGAGCACGAGGCCCTGGCGCGCATCCTCACACCCATCCGAAAGGCCGTGAGGTCAACTGGCTGCAACCGCGCCATCCTGGTGGGCCACAATGCGCACTTCGACCTGGGTTTTCTCAAGGCGGCGGTGGAGCGCACCGGCTTTAAACGCAGCCCGTTCCATGCGTTCAGCGTCTTCGACACCGTAAGCCTGGGAGGACTGGCGTTCGGACAGACCGTGCTGGCCCGTGCCGCCCAGTCGGCAGGGCTCGGCTGGCAGAACAGCGAGGCGCATTCCGCCATCTACGACGCGGAGCAGACGGCTCGTCTCTTCTGTGCCATCGTCAATCGCTGGCGCGAGCTGGACCCGGTGCGCTTCTGGGAGGACGCGGAGTCCCGCTGAGCTCAGGAGAGACTTCGAGGCTGTGAAAATACTCGCTGGCGACGGGACGCAGGAGGCCCAAAAATCCAGAGGTTACACCGGCCTTTTCGTTGGGCCTCGTACCTCGGCCCAACCTACAGGTGGTTTTTTCACAACCGCTCAGTCGTCCTGGTCGGAGTTCGCGGAGGCCTCTTCCATCATCGTCTTGAGCTGCCCGCTGGCATGGAGCTCAAGGGTGATATCGCAACCGCCCACCAGCTCGCCGTCGATATAGACCTGGGGGAAGGTTGGCCAGTCCGCGTAGCGCGGCAGGCTCTCGAAGATCTCCGGGTCTTGCAGGACGTTTACATAAGCGAAGGGGACGCCGCACTCCTGGAGGGCCGCCGAGGCCCTCATCGAGAACCCGCACTGGGGAAATTGGGGCGTGCCCTTCATATAAATGACCACAGGGTTGTTCTTGACCTGCTGGTCGATTCGCTCCAAGACGTCCATTTTGTACCTCTCAAGGGAATTGGCTGCCTGACCCAGGGACTGTCGGGCCGGGGGCGGGCTTTTCAATGCGGGGCGGCCGACAGCAACCGACTCGCCGATCCGGACTGAACCCCGAGCTCGCGACGGGCGACGATAACGGGAAACCGAAGCGGGAAACCGATTAGTCCGCCCCATCCACCACCCGCTGGAGCCACAGCTCCAGCAGGGCCAGATGCCAGAGCTTGTTGCCCAGGATGCGGGTGTGGTGCAGATCCGGGGCCGCCAGGAGCCGGTTCACGTAGTCGCGCCGATAGAGTCCGCGCTCCCGCGCCCGGCGGGAAGTCAGCACATCCCGCATCAGATTCAGGAAGTCCCCGCGCACGTATTTCAGCGCCGGCATAGGAAAATACCCCTTGGGCCGGTCGATGACGGCATCGGGCAGAAGCCCCCGAGCCATGGCCTTGAGTGGGTGCTTACCTCCCTCCCGCAGCTTCAGCTCGGGCGGACAACGCGCGGCCAGCTCGACGAGCTCGTGATCCAGAAAGGGCACGCGCGCCTCCAGACCCCAGGCCATGGTCATGTTATCCACGCGTTTCACCGGATCGTCCACGATCAAGGTCGTGACGTCCAGGCGCAGGATGGCGTCCATCGGCTCGTCCGCCCCGGGCTCCTCCAGGAGCGTGCCGATCAGGGCCGAGGTATGGTCGGGACCGGCATAGTCCGGCTCCACCAGACGCAGATATTCCTCATGGTCCCGGTCGAAATAGTGCTTGGCCAGCCGCTCCAGGGGGCTTCCGCTCGACTCCGCCTGGATGCGCGGGTACCAGAAATAACCGCCGAAGACCTCGTCCGCCCCCTGGCCGGACTGAACCACCTTGATTTCCCGGGAGACCTGCTCGGCCAGTAGGTAAAAGGCGACCGCATCCTGGCCGAACATGGGCTCGGTCATGGCGTCCACCGCCTCCGGCAGGCGCCAAAGGACCTGGGCGTTGGGGATGCGCAGCTTGCGGTGGCGGGTCCCGTACCGCTCCACCACCTGGTCCGAGTACTCGAACTCGCTGCCGGCCTCCTCCGGGGTGTCCTCGAAGCCCACCGAGAAGGTCCGCAGATCCGTAACGCCCGCCTCCGCCAGGAGAGCCACCAGCAGGCTCGAGTCGAGCCCCCCGGAGAGGAGCACCCCCACCGGGACGTCCGCGACCTCGCTACGCTTCTTCACCGCCTGGCGCAGGCTTGCGTGGATGGCGTCCAGCCACTCGGACTCGCTTGGCGGCAGCTCCGGGCGGGTGGCATCCAGGCGCCAGTAGCGCTGCTCCACCCGCTCGCCCCGTGCATCGACCCGCATCCAGTGGGCAGGGGCAAGCTTGCGCACACCGGACAGGATGGTCCGCGGGGCCGGCACCACCGCATGCAGGGTAAATAGGTTGTGGAGCGCCACCGGGTCGATCGCCGTGTCCACCTCCCCGCCGGCCAGCAGGGCCTGGGTGCTGGAGGCGAAGCGCAGGGCTCCGCTGGCCTGGGTCCAATAGAGCGGCTTGATCCCGAAGCGGTCCCTGGCAAGAAATAGCTCCCGACGATTGGCGTCCCACACCGCGAAGGCAAACATCCCGTGCAGACGCTCCGGACAGCGGGTACCCCAGGCGTGATAGGCCTTGAGGATGACCTCGGTGTCTCCGTCCGAGAAGAACCGGTAGCCCTGCGCCTGGAGCTCTTGGCGCAGGGCCTTGTAGTTGTATATGGTCCCGTTAAAGACCAGGGCGAGCCCGAGCTCCGCATCCACCATGGGCTGATTGGAGCGCACCGACAGGTCGATGATGGCCAACCGGCGGTGACCGAAGCCGAGTGCCCCGTCGCTGTAGCTGCCCCCATGGTCCGGCCCGCGCCGGGCCAGCTCCCCCATCATGCGCCCGATGGCGTCGAGGTCCGCCGGGGTACCGTCCAGTCTCAGCTCGCCACAGATACCGCACATTCGATCCCGCTCCCGATCAGGAAACCGACGAGGCCGGTCACACTGTCCGCAAAGCGGGAGGCGACCAGGGTGACATTAGGTGAAACGGCCGCGTCGCGCAGCCTGAGAGGTTGTGAAAGAGCCTCCTGTAGGCCCAACGACAAGGCCAATGTAACCCTCCGATCGTTGGGCCTCCTGCGTCGGCCCAACCTACGGGAAACCGCGGATGTACCCGTCGAAACCGGGTATTTTCACAGCCTCTGAGACATCTCGTCGCACACCGCGGTCAGGCGGCTCGCAAAGATGCCGAGATCGATGGGGCTTAAAGCCAAGGTCGGGGCGCTCCAGACGCGGGTCCAGGCTCGGGCCGCCTACGCCGCCCGAAACGACGGGATGTTCACACAGGCAGGGCGGCGGTTGCAAAGGGCCGGCACAGACCTCAGCTTTCTCGCATCCGTTCGATGCCTCCTCAAGGCCCCGACCCCGGGTCGAGATGCCCGGCCCGGGTCCGATCACCACAGCGCCATTCTTGACTTCACCCCACTGGAGACCCCGACCATGGCACATGAGCTGCCCGCACTCCCTTACGAGAAGAACGCACTGGAGCCAACGATCTCTGCGGAGACCATCGAGTACCACTACGGCAAACATCACCAGGCCTACGTCACCAACCTGAACAACCTCGTTCCAGGGACCGAATTCGAGTCCCTGCCCCTGGAAGAGATCGTCAAGAAGGCCTCCGGCGGCATCTTCAACAACGCCGCCCAGGTCTGGAACCACACCTTCTACTGGAATTGCCTGAGCCCCAAGGGCGGCGGTGCGCCCTCCGGCGCCCTGGGAGACGCCATTGCCGCCAAATTCGGCTCTTTCGACGACTTCAAGAAGCAGTTTGTCCAGTCCGCCGCCACCAACTTCGGCTCCGGCTGGACCTGGCTGGTCAAGAATGCCGACGGCTCCCTCGAGATCTTCAACACCTCGAACGCGGGCACGCCCATGACCTCCGGGAAAAAGGCCCTGCTCACGATCGACGTTTGGGAGCACGCCTATTACATCGACTACCGCAATGCCCGACCCAAGTACCTCGAGGCCATCTGGGACAAGGTGAACTGGGAGTTCGTCGCCGCTAACTACGCAGCCTGATCGCCTCTGGGCTCGGATTAAGCCCCCAAGACTTCGGGCCACCGACCCTTAGCGATGGGGCCGCAACCAACGAAAGTCCCCCGAGGCCCGGCACCGCGCCGGGCCTTTTCGTTTATGCACCCTGTCAGTGGGTTTCGCCCCGCCACCACCCTGCCCGGAATCCGCCTTTCCGGGAAGCGGAACGGCCCGGGACCGGCGCACGGCGCCTGGCGCCTAAACCCAGCCGTGCGCGCGATCCGCGCTCACCCCGATCTCTAGCCCATCCCGCATGGAACGCGGTATAAGGGCCGCCCGGGTTCCAGGCGTTCGGACCCGCGTGGGCAGCACCGGCCGCACGGACGCCACCACTGCACCCCCAGTGCGACCACCCAGTCGGAGCCGTAACCCCATGTACCGCGTCGCCTTCGCGCTCGCCTTGGCCATTGGCCTGGCGACCCCCCTTGCGCCTGCGCAGGAATCCACCCCAGTACCCGAGCCGGGGTCGGCCGCGTCCCCGGCAGAGGATTCGGCTCCGACCGCAGACCTCGGCTCCAACGCGGCCTCCGGCCAGGAGTCCGCCCCGACGGACGCACAGGAGCAGCAGTACCTCGAATGGGCCAAGGGGCTTTGGGATTCCCTGGATCGGCGCCAAGGCAAGATCGAGCTTCCTGGCGGTGCGGCGACCCTGACCGTCCCGGAGAGCTTCTATTACCTCAACCCCGCAGACTCGGAGAGAGTCCTGGTGGAAGTCTGGGGCAATCCCCCGGACATCGCTGCAAACACGCTTGGAATGCTCTTCCCAGGGGACACGACACCCTTCGAGCCGGCGTCCTGGGCGGTGGTCATCGCCTATGCGGAAGACGGATACGTCTCCGACGACGACGCAGACGACATCGACTACGACGGACTCATGGCCCAGATGCGCGAGGCCGCCCAGGCGGCGAATGAAGAGCGGACTGCGGCGGGATTCGAGCCTATCGCGCTGATCGGCTGGGCCGCCGAGCCCCACTACGATCGCACAAGCCATAAGATGTACTGGGCGAGGGAGATCAAGTTCGGCGATCAACCCGACCATACGCTCAACTACGGCATTCGGGTCTTGGGCCGCAAAGGGGTGCTGGAGCTCAATTTCGTGGCCGGCATGGACCAAAAAGACGCAATCGCCGAGGCGCTGGACCAGGTGCTGGCCATGGCCGAATTCAAGCCGGGGTCGCGATACGAAGATTTCATCCCCGGGGTAGATAAGGTTGCGGCTTACGGCATCGGTGCATTGGTCGCCGGAAAGGTCGTGGCGGAGTCGGGAATGTTCGCCGACGCACTGCTGTTCTTGAAAAACTTCTGGGTGCCGATCCTCGCCGGGTTGGGTGTGCTGACGGCCGTCCTGTGGCGAATACGCAGGAAACCGACCTGATTCGAGCCGCACGGAAGGGCCCGGGCGATCCCCGCACCTGCACCCGGGACCGCCCGGATCGCCGCGCCGCTCGGAATCCAGGCAAGCCCTCGTAGCGATCCTCGTATGGAACGCGAGTCGCCTCCCGAGACCAGACCCCTAGCGCCAGTCCCGGCGGCGCCCCGGCCTGCTGAAGGAATCCACGCTGTAGCCCCAGACCCCGCGCCCGCGGGATTCGGCAATGCGCTCCATGGCCTGATACTCGAAGGGGGCGTTCGGCAACGCGAGTGCCCAGCCCTGTTGGATGAGGTAGGCGCCCAAGTCTTCGCCCCGATCGAGACCGGTGCGACCCACGTAGCAGGTCGCGTGAATGGCGCCCTCGTCGTCCCTGCCTCGGGGCAGGCAGGTCACGAATCCGCGTACCTTGAAGTCCAGGGCCAGCACGCCGCGGTCGGCGCACCGCACGGGGCGGATCCACTCACGGCACTGGCGGTCGGTGGGGGCCAGGTAGATGCCGAAGAGCGCGACGGTACGGTTCTTGATGAGCAGGGTACCGTCGTCCTGCACGATCGCGTGGCCGACGATGGTTTCGGCCGCGGCGGCCGGGGCACTCGGTCCGGCCAGGACCGGAAAAAGCGTCAGACCAAGCAGGACCGGAGGCGCGAAGACTCGGGCGCGGACGGGCGGACCCGACGGTGCCATCCGTCCGGCCGGGGCGTCCCCGGACCGGGACCCAGGCTCACTTGCGGGCGGGCTCGGCCGGCGCACCCGCTTTGCCCTCTGCGCCCGATCCCCTGACCTCGGCACCGGGCTTCTGGCCTGGCTGGGCCTTGGACGGGGGCTTGGACCCGCCGACCTCGGTGCCCAGCAGGCCGGAGACACCTGCGCCCTTGCCCGGGATCTCGAAGCGCAGCTCCGGCCAAATGGCAAGCCCCTTGGCGGCGGAGACAGTGCCGCTACCTTGCGGGGCCTTGGTCGTCCCGCTTAAGGCCGTGCGCACGATGATGTCGCTCTCTCCGGTGATGCCGGTGACCTTGCCGGTGCCGCCGGTGAGGGTGAATTTTCCGGCACAGGCACCGGGCGCGCCGTTGCACGTAAACTCGGCGTAGATAAAGTCGCCGTTGGGGCTCTCGATGGTGCAGTAACCGTGGCCCTTCGTCTCGTTGGAGAGGATCTCGGTGATCATGGTGGAAGGGCAGGTGAAGAGTGCGGCATCGAGCAGTCCCTCGCCGTGCTCGATATACATGATCCCCTCGAAGGTGCCGATAAACTGGAGCTTGTCCACGGCCACCTGATAGATCTGGCCGTTGGCCTCCCAGGGGGCGAGGATCTTGGCCGTTCCCTGCTCGGCCGCGGCAGATAGCGGGGCAAGCAGGCCGAGCAAGACGACTGGGAGCACAGACCTGAGCATCGAGGGGTTCTCCGGACGACGACCGTCTTGGATTGGAGTTGTTGAGGGTTGCAGGGCTGGAGCAGCGGTGCGCCGCGGCCCGAATGCGGCGTGCGGTCGGCCAGTGCCCGCCGCGCCCGGCCGCCAGTCTCGGCCCGGTGGGGGAGCAGGGGCCGTGTGTCCCGTCGGGACTATTGACCCTCCTGGTCCTCAGCGGGCGCACCGTCGCTCGGGGCCGGTGCCTCGGACGCAGCCGCGTCCGGGGAGTCCGACTCGATCACCGCCATGCACTCGGCGAGGTAGTCCTCCAGATCCTCGGCCGGGACCTCCTCCTCGGCCGCCATTTTACGACACTCTGCGGCACTGTCCGCCAGACTCGGCAAGGGGACCGCGGCGATCAGGCTCGTGGCAAAGAGGACGGCGGGCAAGATGGGCTTCATGGAGTAGAGCTCCTCGATCTTGATTCGTTTCTGCGCGTTGAGCGGCAGCCGGGCATCCTTGCCGCGTGCCGGGTCATCCATAGGCAGTGCCGCCAGCCTGTGGTATACGGGCACTGATCATAGCGTCCCGACGCCCGGCCTGGGAAATCCGCTTGGCCCGGAAGGGTCCAGCTCGGATCGGAGTCCCTGGATATCGTCATGCACCGAACCTTCCCGGAAGTCGCGTGCAGCCTCCATTTCGGCATGGCTGAGGCCCCGGCTATAGAGCGACGGGGCGATGCCCCAGGTCGGTCGAGGGACATCGACGGCGGCGCACGGCAAGCGCCCCTGGGCGCACTGCCGGGCGCCCCATGAAGGGCGACGCGCCGACAACTCCGGAGACGGAGCAGGCACTCATGCTCGGCTGGCGGGAGTGGCTCGCCCTGCCCGACCTCGGCGTCCCCTTGATCAAGGCGAAGGTGGACACGGGGGCACGGACCTCCACCCTTCATACCTTCTATGTGGACCCCTTCAAGAGCGCCGGCAAACCCTTCGCACGCTTCGGGGTTCATCCCCTGCGCGGGCGCACGGATATCGCGGTGCACGCCGAGGCCCCCCTGATCGACTGCCGCCAGGTCACGGATTCGGGGGGGCACCGGGAGCGGCGCTTCGTCATCCTGACTCAGGTGGCCATGGGTGGCCGCGCCTGGCCCATCGAGCTGACCCTGACCAATCGGGAGACCATGCTCTTCCGCATGCTGCTGGGACGCACCGCCATGGCCGGACGCGTCCTGGTGGACCCGGACCGGTCCTTTTTGTTGGGACGGCAGAGCGCGCCCTCGCGCCGCTATCGCCCGGTTTAGGCTCCCGCCCGCCGTCGGCGATCCGGCCGACC
>JBGSOR010000157.1:0-1580 GCA_041738985.1 Chromatiaceae bacterium
GCAAGGCGGGCACCGTAGCCGCCACCGCGCGAGCACTGGGATCGCTCGTCGGCGGCAGTGCCGGGCAGGCGGCCTACGGCCTCAGCAATCTGCATGATCGGGCCGGGCAATTCTTCAGAGACACCGGCATCGGTTCCGGCAAGGGATCGAGCGCCCCAGGCCCCGAGGCCTATGTGTCCGAGCGATTCGAGTGGCTGCGGGACCTGGTGCGCGGGACCAAGGACCGCCCTGCCCCCATCGAGGGGGTCCAGAAGGGACTGGACGCCCTGGCGGTGCACCTCAAGTCCGCCTCGGCTGCCATGGACGCCGGTCTCCCGATCCTGACAGCGGGCGAGGGGGACCAGGTTCGCGCTACCAAGGAGGCCGCCGCCCAGCTTCCGCCCCAGGTGGGCGGAATGCTCGCCGCACTCGCCCAGGACAGCGCGACCCTGGTCGCGGGCGGGGCACGCGCCCGGCTCAATAACCTCTGGACATCCAAGGTCCTGCCCTTCTGCCGGGAGGCGATCCACGACCGCTACCCCTTCGCTCGGGGAAGCAAGCGCGACACCACCTTGAGCGACTTTGCCCGGCTGTTCGGGCCGGGCGGACTCCTGGACGCCTTCTTCTCCGAGAATCTCCAGGCCCTGGTCGACAGCTCCCGCGCCAGGTGGACCTGGGTGAACGGGGGGATCGGCATCCCGGACTCGGTGCTCGCCCAGTTCCAGCGCGCGGCCCTGATCCGGGAGGCCTTCTTCGCGGGCGGCGGCAAGCTCCCGGCGGCGAGCTTCGAGCTCACCCCTATCGTCATGGATGCGCGGGCGACGCAGTTCACCCTGGACCTGGGGGGCCAAGTCCTGGATTACCGGCAGGGCCCGCTCAAGACCCAGGCATTCCAGTGGCCGTCTCCGGACGGCACCGCCCGGGCGCGCTTCGAGCTGGTCGGCATCGAGTCGAGCCCTCCGGCGGTCACCGAGTCGGGGGCCTGGGCCTGGTTCAGGCTCCTTGATCGCTCTCGGCTGCAGACGACCGCCCAGGAGGAGCTGTTCCGGGTGACCTTCGCGAGCGGCGGGCTCTCCGCCAGCTTCGAGCTGCGCGCCGCCAGCGTCCGCAACCCCTTTGCGCTCGGCGAGCTGCGCGGCTTCCAGTGTCCGGAGCGTCTATGAACGGCAACGACCAGACCGGGACAGGAACCGGTTTCTACGGCAAGCTCCCCGGTTTCGGGGATTTCGTGAACCGCCGCCTCCCCTCCCAGCTCGTACAGCCTTGGGACCAGTGGCTGAGGGAGTGCATGGCGGCCAGCCAGTCCCAGCTCGGGGCCGATTGGCTCGACGCCTATCTCACCAGCCCCCTGTGGCGCTTCGTGCTTACCCCGGGGATCGCCGGTCAGACCGGTTGGGCCGGGGTCTTGATGCCCAGCGTCGACCGGGTGGGACGCTACTTCCCGCTGACCCTTGCCGCCCCCCTCCCCGGCCTGGCCGATCCCTTCCGGGTCCTGAGCGACCCGGGCTGGTTCGAGCGCGCGGAGGCACTCGCACTCTCGGGTCTCGACGACGACGTCAGCCTGGACGCCTTCGACGCCCAGGCCCAGGCCCTGGCCGCCC
>JBGSOR010000164.1:0-10601 GCA_041738985.1 Chromatiaceae bacterium
CTGGGCGACCAGCTCCTTGCCGACCCCGGACTCCCCGGCGATGAGGAGCGGCGTGGCCGGGTGGCGGGCGATGCGGGGGAGCTGCTCTTCCACCCGGCGCATGGCCGGGGAGATGCCCAGGGGCTCGCCGAGTCCGGGCGATGCCGGCTCCGATCGACCGATCGGCCCGCCGGCCGATGCCGTCCCCGAATACCGGGGCTGACCCGCCTCACGGACCAGGGTGCGGAGCTTCTCCACCAGTGCCGCCGGGTCCAGTGGCTTGGTCAGGTAGTCTGCGGCCCCGAGCTTGAGCAGCTGCACCGCGTCCTCGATACTCCCGCAACCGGTGATGAAGACGCAGGGCGGTGCCTGCCGGGTCTCCCGTCCGAGACGCTCGAAGAGCGCCATGCCGGAGATGTCCGGCAGGTTGATGTCGATGACGGCGATTTGGGTCGCACGGCCGGTCAGGTCGGCCAATGCGGCGAGGCCGGCACGATGCCAGCGCACCTGGAATCCCTCCAGGTCCAGCCGTTCCGCCAGGGCCTCGCCCATGATCGGATCGTCCTCCACCAGACAGATGCGGGGCCTCGGATCAATCATGGATTGGCCCCTCCCCGATGGGCAGACGCACCCGCAGCCGCGTGATCCCGTCCCTCGCCTGGGCCTCGATGGTCCCGCCGAGCTGGGAGCAGATCTGGTAGCACACCCAAAGCCCCAGCCCCTGGCGATCCGGGCGCCGGGACGGATACGGCTCGAAGAGCCGATCGAGCCGGTCGTGCGGCATGGGCTCGCCGGTGTTCTCCACCAGCATGGACAGCACCCCGAGGTCTGGGGCGATTTGCACCGCCACCCGCCCGCCCGGCTCCACCGCTTTAAGCGCATTGAGCATGAGGTTGAGCAGCAGTTGGCGCACCAGGTTGGCCGGGAGCGGCAGGGGCCCCGCGAGTCCGTTGTCCCAGACCAGGGCGGCCTCGGGATCTCCGGACTTTGGTTGGGCCAGGGTGCGCACGTCTTCGAGATCCTGGGGTGTGAGGGGCCGGCTGTCCAGGCGCGCCTCCACCAGGAGCGCTGAGACTGCATGCTGGATCTGCTGCAGCCCACGGTCCAGGAGGTCCAGGAGCTGCCCGGTGCGCGGGTCGGCCGGCTGGCGGCGCCGGAAGGTGTCGATCGCCATGAGCATACCGCCCAAGGGGTTGTTGATCTCGTGGGCGACTCCGGCAGCGACCCGGCCGACCGCGGCCAAGCGTTCGAATTTGAGCATGTGCTGCTCCAGGTCCTGCTTCTCCGCCAGGGCGGCGACCATCTCCTGGAAACGCTGGCCGAGCTGGCCGATCTCGCTCTCTCCTTGGGGCACTGGACATTCCACGGATCGCAGGTCGCCCTCCCCCGCGCGCCGCATGCACTCGGCGAGGGTGGCCAGCGGCGCAGCCATGCGCCGCCCCCAAAGCCAGCCCAGAGGCAGCAGCACCGCCAGGACCCCGAAGGTCACCAGAAAACCTCCCTCCAGGACCTCGAAGAAACGGCTGAGAAAAGGGGCGTCGGAAAGCAGGGCGATCAGCTCGCCCACCTCGGTCCCTTCGCTCGCCAGAGGTAGCCGCAGAAAACGGCGCGGCCGGTCCTGGTCCGCGTCCGCCGGCCATCCGATGCCCGCTTCGATGGGCTCCAGTCGGGCACGGCCGACAAGTTCGCCGGATGGCCCGGCGTCCGCCCCAATGTCCGCCGCATCGAGCCAAGGCAGCGCCTCCGCCAGCGGCTGGTCCACGCGATAGCGAGCGGGACGATTGCTCGCGAACACCCGCCCGAGCTCGTCCACCAAGACCCAGGTCGCGTCGGATGCCTCCCGCTCCGGGCCCCGCAGAAGCGAATAGGCCAGCCAGACGTCGTCGTGGCGCAGGGCCTGGACCAGTACGTCGGACATCGCATGACCCAGCCGCAGGGCATTGCGCCCCTGGTCCTCGCGCAGATTCTTCAAGGTCTGAAGCCCCAAGGCCGAGGCCATCAGGACCGCGGTGGCGACGGCCGCGATGCTGAGACTCAGGGGCAGGCGCCGCCGGTAGCTTGCAGGCAACCAGGTCATGGACGGCCCGCCCCGTTCAGGACCTCGGCCATGTGGGCGATGTCTCCAAAGAGCCCCGGACCCTCGGCCGCAAAGCCGTCCAGGTTCAGCTCCCCCAGCAGCCTCCGGCCGGCCTCGTCGCCCTCCTGTGCCAGGAGCACGCGGCGCAAGGCATCCACATCGCCAGAAGGAAGACCGGGAGCCCCCACGAGGGGCGGAAAGCCGAACTGTGGCGAGCGCAGAACGACTCGGGTGCGTCCGGCCAGTGCGGGCTCCCGCAGCGCCAGGGTGTCCCACACATAGCCGTCCACCGCCGCCCCGTCCGCCAGACCCTCGGCCACGGCCTCGACGCAATGGCGATGGCCCCAGGCGAAGAAGGTTCGCTGGAAATACCGGTCTGGATCCTGGCCCAATTGAGTCAACCGGTAGCGCGGGTAGAGATACCCGGAGTTCGAGTCCGGATCGGACCAGGCGAAGAGCCCGCCCTTGAGGTCTTCCAATGACCCAAAGGACGAGTCGGCGGCCACGACGATATAGGAGCGATAGAGCGGCTGCCCCTGGAAGCGCGGCACCGCGATCAGCGAGAGCTCCGACCGATGCTGCACATAGGGGTAGCCGCAGATCCACGCGAGATCCAAGCCGCCGCGCAGCAGCAGATCCAGGATTTCCCGATACCGGGAACGCTGCACGAAGCTTACGGGACGGCCCAGATGAGCCGACAGCCAGACGCCCCACTCACGCAGGAAGGCAATGCGGTCGTCCAGGATGACCGGTGTTAGGCCGAAGCGCAGTGGGGACGTAGATGCGCTCACACCACAGCCCAGTCCGACCGTAGCGGCAAGAGCAAACCGCGTGAAGACGCGGCGGTTCAGTTGATTCATTTCATTGCCGCATTAGCCCAGCGGCAACTCTGTGGGATGGGGCCGATCACACATCGAATCTGGAACACACATGCGAACCACAGATCAGGTCTAGTAATGATACCTGCACTGTACGATGACCAACTCTCCATCGATGTATGTGTATACCAGCCGATGCTCTTCGTCGATACGGCGCGACCAGAAGCCGGTAAGATCGTGCTTTAATGGCTCGGGCTTCCCGATCCCGGAAAAAGGCTCGCGCACAATATCCTGAATCAATAGATTGATGCGCTTAAGTACCTTGCGGTCAGCCTGCTGCCAATAGAGGTAGTCCAACCAAGCTCGATCGCGAAAACAGATCATTCGTCGATCAGGTCATGCCGAGCCAGGTCGCGTCGTTCGCCGAGTTCCAACACCGCGCGCCGCAGGTCGGCCGCATTGGCGGGAGAACGCAGCAAGTAAGCGGTCTCCTGCCAGGCATCGAAATCTTCCTGGGAGATCAGGACTGCGTTACGGCCGTTGGAGCGTGTGATGACGATCGGCTCATGATCGTCAACCACCCGATCCATGGTCTCGCCGAGCCGCTTGCGGGCCTCGGTAAAGGCGATTGCATCCATTGTGGGACTCCCGGTCTGAACAGGTCGGGCCAGTCTAACAACACGCGGCTTGGCCGGAAAGGGAAGGAAAACCCTCTTTTCGGACCCCTTTGAATTGCAGCGCGGCCCCGCCCTCTCGTTACCATTCTGTAACACACGACAGGTCTCCGTGTTACCCAAGGTACACAGACCAATCGTAGCCCATTGATCTGCAAACAAAGCTCTGCGGCACGTTGTTTGCTGCTACGCCGGAACCACAAGTGACGAGGAGGCAAAAAATGACAGATCTCGGCCGACGTAAATTTCTCAAGGCAGGCGGCGCAGCCGCAGCGGCCAGCGCCGCCGTGATGGGCACCGGGTTTGCCGCCGCCCAAGAGCCGCAATTCCCCGGCGCCACCACGCTCCCCTACCCGCGCGAGCCGATCGCCAAGGCCGGCGCGCTCAAAGACAATGTCCCGGTGCCCTTCAACTATCCCGACAACGAGTCCTTCTGCCAGATCATCAAGACCGGTCACAAGGTCCCCGGCGGAGCGGGTCCGGACGGAGACATCGTCGCTTTCAGCACCCAGTGCACCCACAACGGCTGCCCCCTGAGCTACGACAAGGTGGCCCGCACCTTTAAGTGCGGCTGTCACTTCAGCATCTTCGACCCCGAGATGGGCGGCCAGATGGTAGACGGCCAGTCTACAGAGAACCTGCCGCGCATCCTGCTTGAGCACGATGCGAAAGACGACACCCTCTACGCCGTCGCGGTCGAGGGTCTCATCTACGGCCGCCAATGCAACCTGCTGTGACCGCCCATCCGACCGGGAGAAACTCATGACCCAATACCGCGATCGTATCCCGCTGCCGCCGCCGGATGCCCAGCGCACCAATATGACCTGCCATTTCTGCATCGTCGGCTGTGGCTACCATGTCTATAAATGGCCGGAGAACCGGGAAGGCGGACGCGCCCCGGAAGAAAACGCGTTGGGACTCGACTTCCGCCGCCAGGTCCCCCCGCTTACCGTCATCATGACCCCGCCCATGCACAACGTGGTCACGGACCGGGACGGCAGCCACCACCACATCATGATCCTACCGGACAAGGAATGCGCGGTGAACCAGGGTCTGTCGTCTACCCGCGGCGGCCAGATGGCGAGCATCATGTATTCCGGCGAGGGCACCGCCCGTCAGCGACTCCAGTACCCCATGCTATTCACCGGGGACGACTGGGTGGAGACCAACTGGGATCATGCCCTGAAGGTCTATGCGGGGGTGACCAAACATATCCTCGATACCAGCGGCCCGGGTCAGATCGCCTTCAACGCATTCGACCACGGCGGTGCCGGCGGCGGATTCGAGAACACCTGGGGCAGCGGCAAGCTGATGTTCACCGCCCTCCAGACCCCCCTGGTGCGCATTCACAACCGACCGGCCTATAACTCCGAGTGCCATGCCACCCGCGACATGGGCGTCGGCGAGCTCAACAACAGCTACGAAGATTCCGAGGTCGCCGACACCCTGTTCTATATCGGCGCCAACGGTTACGAGACCCAGACCAACTATTTCCTCGCTCACGCCCTACCGAACATGACCGGCAAGAGCGTCGAGAAAAAGAAGCAGTGGTTCCCGGGCGAGACCGCCGAGAAGGCGAAGATCATCTACGTCGACCCGCGCCGCAGCCTGACCCTCTCCGTGACCAAGCACATCGCCGGTCCCGAGAACGTCCTGCATCTGGCCATCGCCCCCGGTACCGACACCGCACTCTTCAACGGCCTGCTCACCTATGTGGTCGACAAGGGCTGGCACGACAAAGCATTCATCGACGCCCACACCACCGGCTTCGAGGAGGCGCTCAAGGCCAACCGGATCGGGCTCAAGGAGTGCAGCCGCATCACCGGCGTACCGGTCGCCGACTTCGAAAAAGCGGCCGAATGGGCCTACGCCCCCAAGGAGTCCGGTCACCGCAAGCGCACCATGCACGGCTACGAGAAGGGCATCATCTGGGGGAACGACAACTATCGCATCCAGTCCGCCCTGGTCGACCTGGTCCTCGCCACCCACAACGTCGGCCGGCGCGGCACCGGCGTGGTCCGCATGGGCGGACACCAGGAGGGCTACGCCCGTCCGCCCTATCCCGGCGGACGCCCGGCCAAGTACGTGGACGAGGAGATCATCAAAGGCAACGGGAAGATGCTCACCGTTTGGGCCTGCAACTCCTTCCAGTCCACCCTCAATGCGGAGGAATACCGTGAGGCGGTGTACCGCCGCGCCGCCATCGTGCGGGACGTCATCAGCAAGGCCCGCGGGGCCACCGCCAACGAGCTGACGGACCTGATCGTGGACGCGATCGAGAATCGCGGCGGGCTCTTCGTGGTGAACATCGACCTCTACCGGACCAAGTTCTCCGATGCCGCCCACCTCCTGATACCGGCCACCCACCCGGGCGAGATGAACCTCACCGCCATGAATGGCGAGCGGCGCATGCGGCTCTCCGAGCGCTTCATGGACCCGCCGGGCGAGGCCAAGCCGGATTGCCTCATCGCCGCGGACATCGCCAACACCCTCAAGGCGATGTACGAGAAGGAAGGAAACGCCAAGATGGCCAAGCGCTTCGCGGGCTTCGACTGGAAGACCGAGGAAGACGCCTTCAACGACGGGTTCCGCAAGCCGGAAGGGATCGACAGCCAGGGCGGCCCCACCGGAAATCTCGCCACCTACGCGCTTCTGCGCACCATGGGCACCAACGGCGTCCAATTGCCCATCAAGGAAGTGAAAGACGGCAAGCTCGTCGGCACCGAGATGATCTACGCGGACTACAAGTTCGACACCAAGGACGGCAAGGCCCACTTCCTCCCCGCCCCCTGGAACGGACTGCCCGGCACTGTGGAGGCCCAAAAGAAGAAATACCGCTTCTGGGTCAACAACGGCCGCACCAACCACATCTGGCAGACCGCCTACCACGACCGCTTTCTGCCCTTCCGGCGCGACCGCTTCCCCATGGCGCCCCTGGAGATGAACCCGGACGACGCCAAGTCGCTGGGCATCCAGTCGGGAGACATCGTCGAGTTGCACAACGACTTCGGATCGGCCTTCGCCATGGCCTACCTGGAGCCGGACATCGCCAAGGGCCAGACCTTCATGATGTTCGGCTACGACAACGGCGTCGTGGGAGACGTGGTCACCTCCTGGACCGACCGCAACCTGATCCCCTACTACAAGGGCACCTGGGCGGACATCCGCAAGGTCGGGACCATGAAGGACTACAAGCGAACGGTCTCGTTCAAGCGGCGACGGTTCCTGACCGCCTGATCGGTCAGGGGAAGGCCCCCCGGGCAAGTCCCGGGGTGCATCTGTGCCTCTTGCACCGCCCGGTCGCTCCCCGCAACGGGAGCGCGGATTTCGCGGCCAGGGATGGTCGCCCTGCCTCGGGGAAGCCCCCTCGTGCCCGTACTGAAAGACCCTTTCGATCGTCCAATCGAGTATCTGCGCCTCTCCGTCACGGACCGCTGCGACCTGCGCTGCGGCTACTGCCTGCCCAAGGGCTTCAAGGGGTTCGAGGAGCCCGAGGACTGGCTCGATTTCGACGAGATCGCCCGCGTGGTGGGCGCATTCGCCCGCCTCGGGGTCCACCATGTGCGACTGACCGGCGGCGAGCCCCTCGTGCGGCGCGATCTGCCGGGCTTGGCCGCAAGGCTGGCCGCCCTGCCCGGACTCGAAGACCTGTCGCTGTCGAGCAACTGCACCCGCATGGCGGACCTGGCCCAGCCGCTCTATCGGGCCGGGATCAAGCGTCTCAATGTCAGTCTGGATAGCCTGCACCCGGAGGTATTCAAGGAGATCACCGGGGGACACCTGGAGCAGGTCCTGCGCGGTGTCGAGGCCGCGCACGAAGTCGGGTTTGTGCCGATCCGCGTCAATACGGTCGTCCTCGGCGGCATCAACGACACGGAGATCGAGTCGATCCTGGCGTTCTGCGCCGAGCGCGGCTTCACCCTGCGGCTGATCGAGACCATGCCGATCGGTGCCACCGGCCGGAACGCACTCAGCCGCTACGTCGACCTGCGCGAGATCAAACAGCGCCTGGAGCGCTGCTTCGCGCTGATCCCGGATCTGCTGCCCGGCGGCGGCCCCGCGCGCTACTACCGCCTCGGCGGGACCGACACGCGCATCGGCTTCATCACGCCGCTCTCCCAGCACTTCTGCGAGTCCTGCAACCGGGTCCGGCTGACGGTCGACGGAACCCTGCACCTGTGCCTGGGCCAGGAGAACAGCTACCCGCTGCGGCCGCTGCTGCGCGCCGGGATCGACGAAGACGATCTGGTCGACCATCTCCGCCGTGCCATCGTGCTCAAACCGGAGCGCCACGAGTTTAACGAGCGCCCCGAGAAGGTCGTCCGCTTCATGGCCCAGACCGGCGGTTGAGTGCATCACCCCCGATGTCCCCTTAGCAGTCGTCGCCGATCCGATCGACTTCATCCGACACTGGCAAGGGGATGACGATGAAAACCGAGTCTGAGCCGAAACTGGCGGGGGTCCGGACGCTGATCGCCGCGCTCGGCCCGGTGGATGCTGAACGCTTTATCGCGGCCTTGCATCGGGAGCCATTCGATTACACCCGCTGGAGAGGTAACCAATGGCAGGATGCGACCGTTGCCGGACTGGCGGAACATGCGCGCGCGCTGCGGGCGCGGGTGGCGACACCGGGCTGAGGCCCGTTCGGTGGCGGCCTGGCGCTCGGCCGATCCGGGCTGCCGCGTCGGCTCCGGCGGCTACACTGACAGGTGCTGCGCTAATCAGGGACTGCGCTAATCAGCGCTAATCAGCTTCTCCGAGAACATCCGCAAAATTTCGAGCGTTTCGAGTTCCAGAAGGAGATCGAAATGCTCGAAGAATCCAACCGCTTCTACCAGGTCGTCGCCCAGTTCGCGGAGATCGACCTGTACCCTGTGGGCATGGATGGCCGCAATGGACATCAGCCCCATGGAAGGTATCGTAAGCTCCGACTATCGTCGCGTGACACCTTGGAGCTTTCGATCACGCTTGCCATGAAGCCAGCGATGGGGAGCGCCGTCGGGTCCGGCACCGAGTCGGCTCTACTGGCACCGGGTTCGCCACCGTGCCACACTGGTTTCCAGTTGGCACGGCAGAGGACTATATGGCAACGAATCCTTCAACCAACGAGGTCCAGGTCGGCGCGCAGGGGCGACTGGTCATCCCGGCCGCTCTGCGCAAGGCCCTGGGGCTGAAACCGGGTGACCGGCTGATCGCCCGCCAAGATGGCGAGTCACTGGTGCTGGAGCGACGCGAGGCCATCGAGCGGCGGCTCCAGGATCGGTTTCGCCACATCCCCAAAGAGGTCAGTCTGGTAGACGAGCTGATTGCGGAGCGTCGCGCGGAGGCGGCGAAGGAGTGACCGCAGTACTCGATGCGTCGGGCATGCTCGCGTTCTTGCATGACGAGCCGGGGGCCGATCCGGTTCGGGCGGCCCTGGCCGGGGCCTTGATCGTTCAGAAGTCGCTGCAGCGTCAGGTCGATATTGCAGGAATGCGCGAGGAGCTCGCGGAGACGGGTGTCGGTTTCGTGCCGTTCACCGCCGAACAGGCTGAGGTCGCTGCCAGGTTGTGGACACAAACACACTCCAGGGGCCTATCGCTGGCTGATCGCGCCTGTCTGGCGCTGGCCTTGGAGCGGGGGGTTCCGGTTCTGACCGCGGACCGGGTCTGGGCAGAGTTGGGCCTGGCGCTGGATATCCGGCTCATTCGCTAAAGGGGTGCAGGTGTCGAGACCAACCTCCGAGGCCGCCTTCGAGACCGCCATCGAATTGGTCCTGCTGAGCGGCGGCTGCACCCGGCTGGACGGCAAGGACTTCGACCGCCAGCGGGCCATCTTCCCGGACGGATGGCAGTTGAGTCACGGGCAGCGGTTGTAGCCCAGCGGATTGACGGCCCAGTGCGACCGGCCCCAGGTTTGCTTGTTGCCGCGAACGCCCTGAGCCTGAAGCTAGCGTTTCCGCTGGAGACCCTTGGTGTTTCACCATTCGATTCGTTAACCGGCCGCACGGCCTGATAGGGTAATGCAATGGTCTCTCACTTCACCGAGCAAGACTTTTTGCCGCTCAACATCGCGATCCTGACCGTCTCGGACAGTCGCGGGGAGGATCGGGACACCTCCGGCAAGCTACTGCGGGAATGCGCCGAGGCAGCGGGACACCAGGTCGTGGCCAAAGAGATCGTGCGCGACGACGTCTACCATCTGCGCGCCGTTTTATCCCGCTGGATCGCCGATCCGCAGGTGAACGTGGTCCTGAGCACCGGCGGGACCGGGATCACCGGGCGCGACAGCACGCCGGAGGCCGTACTGCCGCTGCTGGACAAGACGATCGACGGCTTCGGCGAGTTGTTTCGGCAGGTCTCCTTCAAGGATATCGGCACCTCGACCGTCCAGTCGCGGGCGTTCGCCGGATTGGCCAACGGCACCTTCGTCTTCTGTCTCCCCGGCTCGACCGGGGCCTGCCGCACGGCTTGGGACGAGATCCTGTTGTCCCAGCTGGATATCCGCACCCGCCCCTGCAACTTCGCCCAGCTCATCCCGCGTCTGCTCGAGCGCTAGAGGCAAAGGACCCATGAGGACCCACCCCGACTGCTGCGCAACAGACCCCGGCGACCGCCGCACCTTGAGCAAGCAAGAGGCCATCGACTTCCTGCTCGGACAGATCAGCCCGCTCGCCGATAGCGAAACGGTCCGAACGGACGCAGGACTCGGGCGCGTCCTCGCGGCGCCGATCACGAGCGCCATCGACGTCCCTGGCTGGGACAACAGCGCGATGGACGGTTACGCCATCCGCCACGCGGACCTGATCCCCCACGGCGGACTCCTCACGGTGGCTCAGCGGATTCCGGCCGGGGCGGTCGGCGGGCCGTTGGCACCCGGAACGGCGGCGCGCATCTTTACCGGGGCGCCTGTCCCGGAGGGTGCCGATACGGTCGTGGTGCAGGAGGTCTGCGAGCCGATCGGCGATCGGGTGCGGATCCCGCTCGACTGCCAGCCTGGCGCAAACGTCCGCCGCGCCGGGGAGGACATCCGCACCGGGACCGAGACGATCGGCGCCGGCATTCGTCTGGGCCC
>JBGSOR010000225.1:0-3758 GCA_041738985.1 Chromatiaceae bacterium
CGGCACCGGGGGCTCAGCGATCAGGCCCGCTTGTCTCCTTGGCCCAGCCCGCGGTAACCCGCGGACCCGGGTTCGCGAGCACCCGCTCCCCCGCCACCAGCCCGCTCAGCACCGTCACGAAACCGCCGCCCATCTCTTCGCCGATCCGGATCAGGCGCAATTGGGGGGCACCGCCCTCGCTCACGACGTAGACGCCCGGGAGGCTGCCGTTATAGCGGATGGCGGTGGTCGGTATCGCCGGGTTGGCTCGGGCCGGGGCATTGAGGTCCGGCACCAGGACCTTGACGTACATTCCGGGCTCGGCAACCCCCTGGGGCAGATCGAGCTTCACCTTGACCGTGTGCCGCTGGGGGTCGGCCATCGGGTAGATTTGGGCCACACGAACCGGGACCCGGCGGTTGTTAAGATCCAGCTCCGCCTTGACCATCATCCCCTCCCGCAGTCCCGGACGCAGACGGGCGGGCACATCCACCTCCACTTGGAGGTATTCCACGTCCGCATAATTGAGCAAAGGCTGGCCGGGCTGGACCGTGTCCCCCACCTCTACGAACTTTTTCACGATCACCCCGGAGAAGGGGGCGATACTGCGCGCGTCGCGGATCTTAGAATCGAGGGCCTGGAGTTCCGCCTGGAGCCGCATGATGGCGTTGCGGGCCTCTTGGACCTGGATGCTGGAGGCGAACAGGTCGGCACCGCGCTCGGCCCCGCGCTCCCTATCGCCCACGATGCTCTCCATGGGCCGGGTGAACATCTGGTCGAACAGGTTGGGGATGCCCATGCCGCCCGGGGCATTGCTGGACCGAGGGGAGAAGATCTCGCGGTTGTATTGGACCCCGGCATTGCGCAGCTGGGCGTCGGCGCTCGCGATCTGGGCGATCATGGCTCGCCGCTTGGCGAGCAGCTCGGAGTCGTCCAGCGCCACCAGGAGGTCGGATTCCTTAAAGGTGTCGCCTTCGATACCGGCCAGGAAGGTCACGCGGCCCGGGACCTGGGCCGCCAGGGTGACCTCCTTATAAGGGACGACGGTGCCGCCCACAGAGACCGAAGGCGCACCCTGGGCCTGTTGAACCACGAAGATTTCGCCCACATCCGCAGCTGCTAGGGCCGGACCCGGACCCTGGGCGGGGGCCTGGGCGTCCACCGCACCGATCGCCCCGAGGCCCAGAACGAGCAGACAGGCCGCCGCGGCGCTTCGAGTCATATTTCCCATCGGATCGCACACCAAAAGCTTTGTACTGAATCGGGTGACCGGCACGGCCGCCGCCGAGCTTGGGGGACGGAGACCGCAGGACGCACCGGCGCGCCATGGCGGATCGGACCTCAAGACGGCGGAAATCCGAGGGTCGGATGGAGGTTGAACGCGATCGTCGAGCATCCCCGTCGTCTCTATTATCATGCTCCGGAGACCGGGCCGCCGCTCAGTATGCACGCCTCAGCCAAGGGGATTCAAGCAATCCCCTAAGAACGCTCGCGAAAACAGAAAGGTATCGCGTCGCCGCCGCCAGGGTCCGGATCGCCCAGGGGTGAAAATCGCATTCTCCCCTCGCGACTTGGGCGCGAACCGCACCGCCGATACGACACGAAGATTCTCGCGCCTTCCGGGATGGATACCTGGGCACCGGTTGGGCGCAAGACTACCGCGACAACGACGATCGGGATACCATCCATGGACAATAGTCCCTGGCGCCCAGCGCGCCCTGTCTCGCCCGCATCGCCCCGTCCACCAGGGAGTCCGAGGCGCGGACCCCCGGAACCCCCTATCTGCCTCATGGAGCCCCGCGATGCCCAATGCCGAAGTCGTCTCCCAACGCCTGAAGAATCTGGAGACCCACCTCGAGCTGGAGAACCCGGTTCTGCTGCGGGTCGTCCAGAGCTTTCGGGAGTTGGATGCGGTCGCCCAGGGCATGGGCCTGATCGACACGAACGATTCCTTCGCGACCAAGATCGCCTGGTGGCCCATGATCTCGGTCCTGGGCACCTTCTCCGCGGGCAAGTCCACGTTCATCAACGATTTCCTGGGCCACAAGGTGCAGCGCACCGGCAACCAGGCGGTGGACGACCGGTTCACCGTGATCTGCTACAGCCGCAACGAGACCACCCGCGCCCTCCCCGGTGTGGCCTTGGACGCGGACCCGCGCTTCCCGCTCTATCGGATATCCGCCAGCATCGACGAGGTAGCGGGCGGCGAAGGGGGGCGAATCGATGCCTATCTCCAGCTCAAGACCTGCCCGAGCGAACGCCTGCGCGGCCGCATCCTGATCGACTCCCCCGGATTCGATGCGGACCGCCAGCGTACCGCGACGCTCCGGATCGTCGACCGCATCATCGACCTCTCCGACCTGGTGCTGGTCTTCTTCGACGCCCGCCACCCGGAGCCAGGGGCGATGCGCGACACCCTGAGTCATCTGGTCGGTAACACCATCAAACGGGCGGACTCGGGCAAGTTCCTGTTTGTCCTTAATCAGATCGACATGACCTCGCGGGAGGACAACCCGGAGGACGTGGTGGCCGCCTGGCAGCGTGCGCTGAGCGAGGAGGGTCTGACCGCCGGACGTTTCTTCACCATTTACAGCCCGGAGGCCGCCACACCCATCGAGGACGAGTCCCGGCGCCGCCGCTACGAGACCAAACGGGACGCGGACTTGAGCGAGATCCACGAGCGCATGCGCTCGGTGGAGATCGAGCGCGCCTACCGGATCGTCGCCGCATTGGACAAGACCGCCACCGAGCTCGCCTCCGTCGCGGCCCCTCTTCTGGAGGAGGCCCTGGGCCGCTGGCGCAGGCGGGTTTGGATCGCGGAGGGCGTCCTGCTCGCCATCCTGGTGCCGCTCTTCCTCGCCTGGAGCGTCCCTGCCGGCCACTGGGTGGACTTCGCCTACAATCCGCCCTGGCTGGCCCAGGTCGAGCAGATCTCCTGGGGGCCGCGCGCCCTGACACTGGGATCCATCGCCTTGGTGCTCCTGGTGCACTTCGGCCTGCGCAAGGCAATGACCGGGGGCGTGGCCGGCTGGCTGCGTAAGCGCGCGGAGCAGAAAGGGATGCGCAGCGATCTGGTCCGCGCCTTCCGGTACAACACCGACAGTTGGCGCACACTCCTGCACACCGTCCCTCGAGGCTGGGGCGGGGCGGCACCGCGGCGTGTGGAGCAGGTGCTGCTCGACTGCGACACCTATATCCAAACCCTCAACGACCGCTTCACCAACCCCTCGGGCGAAGGCGCCGCCACCTCCGAGCTGGCCGGCGCCCCGGCCTAGGCCGGTACAGCGAGCACCAAGGTATTGTCCATGTCGATGCGGATCGGGATCGATCTCGGCGGGACCAAGATCGAGGCGATCGCCCTGGGCTCCTCCGGGGCCACCCTGGCCAGACGGCGCATCCCCTCCCCCCGGGACGACTACGGGGCGACCCTGGATGCGATCGCGGGGCTGGTCGAGGCCATCGAAGCCGAGACAGGAAGACGGGGTAGTCTCGGTGTCGGTACGCCGGGCGCGCTCTCGCCCTTCACCGGGCGGATGCGCAATGCAAACTCGGTCTGGCTCAACGGCCAGGCATTGGACCGGGACCTGGCTCAACGACTGGGACGGCCCGTGCGTATTGCCAACGATGCCGATTGCTTCGCCCTCTCCGAGGCCACCGACGGCGCGGGCCACGGGGCGCGCACCGTCTTCGGCGTCATTATCGGGACCGGGACCGGCGGCGGCCTGGTCGTTGGGGGGCAGCTGCTTGCCGGACCCAACGCCATCGCCGGGGAGTGGGGC
>JBGSOR010000016.1:0-6800 GCA_041738985.1 Chromatiaceae bacterium
GACCGTTTGCCAGCCCCTCCGAGGCCCATTCCGACCCCGACATGGCGCCAGGATCGCGCAGCCCTTGGAGGAACGTCGCCGCCACGACCGAATAGAAATCGAACGACTGGGTTGAAGCGACAACTACCTTGACAACCACCGGCGCTGTGCCGGCCCCCGTCATGTCGTTCTGGGCCGGCGCTCCCGCCTGTTCGCCGGCGCCCGGCTTGCCCGCGAAGGGTCCTTCGGGTCCTAAGAGACTGGGGAGCGCGTCAGGCCGTGACCGAGCGCGAATACGGCGATGGCCGCCAGGGCAACTCGTCATCCACACCCGGCCAGCGGATGACCTCGATGCGGTCGCCAGGCAATAGCCGTTGTGCTTCTTGTCGATCCGAGAATCGGCTATCGCTGCGGCGTGCAATGCGGGGAGCTTGGGTTTAGCTCCGTCTAGTTTGTGAGCTGGGGCAAGGTGTGAGCCACCGCGCCATGGAGTTCGTCAGCGGCGTCGCGCCTTTGGAGGAATCTGCTCAGGTCCGGTGGGATCAGCGGACGCGGGTGGGACCAAGTTACTTTGCTCGTCCAGTTGCAAGTGCTGGAGGGAAAGGCGAACCAACTGGGCGATGCTCTTCACCTGGAGCTTGTCCATGATCTTCAAGCGGTGAGCCTCAATGGTACGCACGCTCACCCCGAGGTCGCGTGCGACCACCTTGTTGGGCTTGCCCTTAACGATTAGAAGGAGGATCTGACGCTCGCGTTTAGTGAGTCTCTCGAAGCCAGCGACGGTGGTTTCCAAGGCCACCGCCTGCGTTCTTGAAGGGCCGGCGATCTTGTTGAAGGCTCCCTGTATGACACCCAATAGCCGTTCGGCGGAAACGGGCTTGGTGACGACGTCCAGCGCGCCGAATCTCATCGCCCGTGCGGCCAGCTCCACATCCCCGTAGCCCGTGACGAGGATGATGGGCAGCGTCACACCGTCTTCCCGCAGCTGCTTGAGCAGGGAAAGGCCGCTCATGCCGGGCATACAGGCGTCGAGCAGGATCACGGTTGGGCGGTCGTCCGGAAGCTCCAAGTCTGCCAGGAACTTGACCGCGCTCGCGTACGCCCGCGCCTCGATTCCAACGGATCGCAGGAGGAGCAGTGCCGACTCTCGGAATTGAGGGTCATCGTCCACCAGGCAAACAAGCATGCCTTCCGTGGGAGCATTCGAGCTGGCGGAGCTTCGGGAGGCAGCACGGGGGCTCATCGCAACAGGAAATTCTCCGCCAAAAAGCTGCGAGGCTCCCTCGGGTTCACCTCATATCTTCCGAGTCACGGGCGTTCCGCGCCTGCAAGGGCAGGTCAGCACTGGTCATGCCCGCAGCGACGGGCGCGCAGCAGCGCTCGTTCTGGGCACCGCAGGCGTCGTTTCGGCCACGGTGTGACGCCGTCAGTCTAAAAGAAGACATCCGCGGACGCTGAACCCTGGCGGACAGGGCGGACAGACGGTGCGGAATCAGCGACGAAACGCGCGTCCGTCTTGCCGCACGAGCCGTAAGAAGCGACTACCAGCCGTCTGGCTGGGACGCGACCTGCCGCAGGCACTACGAGCACACGGGCGTTGCGAGGGCCAAACCGACAAAGCTCGCGAATGTCAATTGCTCAATGTCAAGTGTGTCACGGCTGTCATACTGACATGCTGTGCACCTGACTGCAACGACCTGTCATGGGCTGTCATAGGTGGTCTTGCGTATAGCCAACGCTTCGCCCTGTTTCTATTCTTTGCATCGACCGCGGCCATCCCTGCTCGGGTGTGCTGCGGGGCCCTGGGGCATTCATCATCCGGAGAGTAATCCATGACTACGCAGCTACTGACTGCGGCTATAGCGACGCTTCTGGCGAGCGGGAATGCGTTGGCGGTACAAGATTATATCTACGCCGACTATAAGAGCTAAGGATGCTTGGGCTGCGGATGGTTGCGTTGAATGGTGGATGAAAGAGAAGTCAAAGTCCGACGCCGCTAACGGCTATTGGTCCTACACGACGGTGGCTGAGGCGAACGCCTGGGCGAAGGCCCTGAGCTTGGTTGCGGTTTTCGCAAAAGCCGAAGCGGAGGTAAAGCTCACGCGCAATACGCCCAAGGGGTTAATCAAGAACCTCGAGATGAAGGGTGAGCTGACCGGCGGACAAATTGCTGTCACGGTAGCGGCCGCCGGCGCGGAGACGGTGGCGGCGGCGGACGCCTGGGCGGGCGCCGACGACACCCTCTATCTCTTTTACAAACCCATCCTCGACGCTCAGGCCGACGCAGCCGCAGGGGCGGAATCCGTTGCTGGCGCAAACGCGTCCGCCGGTTCCATCGCCGCGACCCTGAGTAAATCGCTGAGCTACATCAAAGCCGATACCTTTGGTTTCAAAGCGTTTCGTGCGAATCTGATGATGGGCAACCTGGCGTTGTCGGCGAGCTTCGCAGACGTGGACGCTTTGGCTGACTCGTTTGCTCAGGCCTATGCGACGGCGTGTACGAACTGGGGTAAGTGCTATAAGCCGGACGACGCCGAGTATGTGCAGGCTGCCTCGTTCGCGCACGCCACGGCCTTTGCTAAGGCGCTGGCGGCTTCTGGGCTCTATGCATCCGCGACTGCTGAGTACAAGCAAGGAGGCCATCCGGGCTCTAAGCGTAACAAGAACCGGGGACTCAACGAATTCAAGCTTAGCGCTGACGCCAAGGTGTTTGCTGAGTGCGTTAACTACGGAAGGGTGCAAAAGCCGGAAGTTGCTGCCGAGGTTGAAGAGTATTGATAGCACTCGCTGAGGCGACGGCCTAGCGCTTATCAATCTGGTTAGTGGGCCGCGTGGAAACGCGGCCCATTCTTCTTGTCTCCTTGCGACAATCTGTTTGTAAGGTCACGGGCCGCTCCGAGTTGCTGTATATGGGGATCCTGTACATGGTCTCCGCTCCACCGAAGCGTCCTTTGGGCTCGGCAGCGGTTCTCGGTCGCTCGCTCTATTTGAGCCCGAGTTCCCGCAGCTTCCTGTACACGGTGCGCTCGCTTACCCCCAGCTCCGCCGCCACCGCCCGCCTGTTTCCGTTATGGCGCCCAAGCAGTGCCATAAGGTCATCAGAGGTCCAGTTCCTGCGGGGCGATTGCCGCTCTTCTGAGTCGGGGCCCGCTAGCCTCGTTGGCTGCCTCCTAGTCTGTAGACCCCGTACCTGGGGGTCATCCGGCCACGCTGAAGCCGCAGGCAATGCTTCGGCGATCTCGGCGGCGGTGATGCACTGGTCCTCAGAGCTCATCGCAGCGGCGTAAAGGATATTGCGCAGCTCGCGCACGTTGCCTGGTAACTCTTGCCTCAGCAAGAGCTTGAGCGCGCCATCTGCAAGCGTGTAATGAGCTCCGGATGAACGACCGATCCGCTCCAGGAGCTCCGACGCCAACGCGGGTATGTCGGAAGAGCGCTCAGACAAGGAAGGGATTCGAATGGAAAGGCAGGCGATCCGATAATAGAGGTCGCTGCGGAAACCCGGCGCGTCCAGCAGCGGGTGGTTGCTGGCGGAGACAATGCGAACGTCTGCGCGTCGAATCTTGGTTTCGCCGACCCGCCGGAATTCACCACAGTCGAGCACCCGTAACAGCTTCGCTTGGAGCGGACTCGATATTTCCCCGATCTCGTCCAAGAAGAGGGTTCCGCCGGCTGCCAGCTCGAAGAGACCCTGCCTCTCGGAGGCAGGTCCAGGTATGGCCTCAGCCGTACGGCCGAAGATCTCCACTTCGAAAAGCTCGGGCGTCAGGACGCTGCAGTCGATCTTTAGAAAAGGCCCGGCTTGGCGTGACGAGTGCTGGTGAATGAACTCCGCCGCCAGCTCTTTCCCGGTACCCGTGTCACCTACCAGAAGCACGGGGGCAGTGCTTTGCCCCGCTGCCAGCAGGCGATTACGCATCGCTCGGAACGTGGGTGAATTCGCAACCATCTGCCATTGGGGGGCGGACAGGTCGTCCGCGTGCCCCGCATCTCGTACACACCTTCTCTCGATGATTAGGCGGGCGTAAAGGGTTCCGTCGGGGCCGCGGATCGGTTCACCCCATGCCCGGAGTAGTCGCACATGGCCCTGCGCGTCGTGAAGTCGGCACGCTGCCGCCCGGGGGAGAGCTGTTCGAAAGTCCTCCCCAACGGTGGAACTGTGGTTGGACTGAGGCCAGCGCACGCAACCGGGGCCAAGAACCACCGACCCGAAGTCCTGTTTATAGGACTCGTTTACAGCGACCACGCGGTTTGCGCTGTCCATAAGGATACAGGGTTGGTTGAAACCGTCGACCAAAGCCTGTAGCTCACTACTCGGCCGGTGCATGCGAATCTCCCTACGTTGATGGGCGTATCGGGTCCATCAGATGTGACGCGAATCACACGGGCGACGTGCCGCGGCTGGCACATTACAAGGATTTTATGATGAAGACAACGGTGGTTCCATGACGGCGCCGACGATGTCAGATGACACAGTAGTCGCCAGCTAATGACCTGTGTCTTATCGAAGTAAGCGGGACTTATAGGCACGGAACGAGCCGCGGTTGTGACGCTTGACAGTTCCCTCGTGTCCGATTTGGGGAACCTTGGGTCAAGGCAGGAGCCGCCGGGGGCTCGCAGGCGTTCAGGGGCAGGTTGTAATTTCTCATTGACTCCTCGTGGATCGTCAAGCGCTACGTCTTGCTGCGCTTGACCGACCCCGCCCGCTTGGGGGTTGTCTCGGTCGGGGTGTCGCCTGTCCCGTCGGGGTCCGGCTCGGGATCGGTCTTGCGCTCCATCCCGCTCGGCTTGAACTTGGGCTTCGCCTTCTCGCCACGCGTCACCCCGCTCGGGCGATCGCCAAGCGCGCCTGCCCCAGCACGAACAGCGCGTCCTCATAGGCGCGGCGCGCATCGTCAAGCGTGTACCGCTCGGTTGGAATGAAGTCGATATCGCCGTAGAAGGCGAATTCCCGCTCCTTGCGCAACCAGCGGGAGATGACGGCGAGGCGGTCGACCTGCTCGCCCAACGCGCCCGGGAGCTTGTCCCGGTGCTCAAGCAGCACCGGGCCAACGTCGTGCCACTTGGGCGGGTCGATGCCGAGCTGGCGCAAGATCCCCTTGAGGGCCAACTCCACGAGCTCCTGGGCCTCCCGCACCACGTCCGAATAGGCGTCCTGCTCGAGCAAGACCTCCAAGACCCGCACCCGCTTGTTGGCCTTGTCCAGATAGGCTCGCGCCAGCTCGCTCTGAGTCACAGCCGGATCTCCTCGCCGGGCTTGAGATCGGGCTTGAGCAGCCAGTAATAGCCGCCGCCCTTATAGACGCGTCTGGCGCCCATGGCTGCGAGCCGGGCCGCGAGCCCGCGGAGGTAGATGGCGAGGGTGTTGTCCCGGTCGAAAAGGATGCGCGCCTGGTCGGGGAAGTCCAGGAACAACAGGCTTCCTTGCTCCAGCTCCGCGGGGGTCTTAAAGATGGGGGAGAGAGAGGTATCCACGCCCGCGGCGCGCGCCGCCCTCAGGGACTCTCCAAGCGCGTCCTCGACCGCCGCAAACTCACCCATACGCGCCATGCGGCCGTCGGGAAGCGGCTGGACGACCAGCAGCAGGTCCAGGTCCGAGCCGGGTCCCATGGTGCCCCTTGCCACCGAGCCGAAGACGGCGAGGCTCACCAACCGCTCGCCATACAGCTCTAGGCAAGCCTCCAGGACTTGCGGCAGCAGTGACTCGAAGGTGTCTCGGAGCATGGGTTTAACCTGTAGCTCTGGACGAGCTTGAGGATGCCGACCAACCTGGCGCATCGAATCCGACCTCGGGATGCATGCGCTGCCGCACAATCATCGCAGCCCCACCGACAGCGCGCCAGCCGCGGCTTGGCAGAGCCTCTGCGCGCCAGCGCCCGGCCCCGCGATTCATCCAGGTGGCGCCACCGGGTCGGCGAGCCGCAGGGCGACGTGGATCGTTCCGGGGTCCTCGGGGTCGCGCCGCTGGGCGAACCCCAGTGCCTGGCACAGACGCAGCATGGGCCGGTTCTCGCTCAGGACCTCGCCGAAGACCTCGAGGATGCCGCGCCCGCGCGCATAGTCGAGGATCCGGCGCATCATCAGGGGCCCGAGACCCAGACCGGTCAGTGCCTGTCCGATGACGATGGCGAACTCGGCCCGCTCGTTGTCGGGGTCGGCGATGAGCCGCACGACGCCGTAGATGTCGGAGTCCTCGGGACCGCCTAGCTCGGTGAGGATCAGGGCCATCTCGCGGCCGTAGTCGATCTGGGTCAGGCGTGCCGCGGCGGCATGGTCGAGGGCGCGCATGGGTGCGAAGAAGCGCATCCGGACCTCTTCGGGCGTGAGCCGGGCAAAGGCACGCTGGAGGGCCGGCTCGTCCTCGGGGCGGATGGGTCGGAGCAGGAAGCGCCGGCCGTCGGCAAGCTGGATCGCTTCCTCCAGCTCTTTGGGATAGGGACGGATGGCGAGCCGGCGGGTCCGCGGTCCGGTGGACTCGGCGAGTGCAATGCGGGCGTCGAGCGCGATGACGCCGTAGGGGTCCACCAGCAGGGGGTTGATGTCCAGCTCTTGGACCTCGGGGATATCGACCACGAGCTGGGAGACCTGCACCAGGGTCAGTGCCAGGGCAACCAGGTCCGCCGCAGGCTGGCCGCGTCCCCCCTGAAGCACCCGAGAAATGCGGGTACGGGAGACCAGCTCCCGGGCCAGGCGCAGGTTGAGCGGCGGCAGTCCGATGGCGCGGTCGGCCACGGCTTCGACCGCGGTCCCGCCCTGGCCGACCAGGATCACAGGCCCGAAATGGGGATCCTCCGCGGCGCCGACGATGAGCTCCTGGGCAC
>JBGSOR010000021.1:0-8385 GCA_041738985.1 Chromatiaceae bacterium
TTCAGGCAGTCGCCGCCCAGCAGGTGCCGCTCGACCAAGGCCACCTTGGCGCCCAGTCCGGCGGCGCCGGCGGCGGTGATCAGTCCGGCCGTGCCGCCGCCGATGACCACCAGATCGTAGCGGGGTTGCGGCGGCGGATTCACCCAGTCCGATGGATGCACGTTGGCCAGCAGTTGCAGATTGTGGGCGTCGAGGGGTTCGATCAGGCCAATCGGGGGGGTATTCATGCTTGGGGCTCCGGGTTGGATGCTGCGGCGGATCGGTTCGCCGCGGCGGATTTGCGGCGGCGGACGAAAAGGAAAACGGCCAAGACGATGACGGCCGCGGTGACCGCCGCAATCTGGATTTTATCGACGGGCTTGCCCAGCGAGGCGCCGATGAGGTTGTAGGTGAAACTGGCCGGCAGGGTGCCGATCAGGCTGCCCAGCAGGTAGTCGCGGAAGCGGATGCTGCACAGGCCCGACAGATAATTGACGAGGTCCCACGGCACCACGGGAATCAGGCGCAGGGTCAGGACCGACGCAAAACCGTTGCGCCCGGCGAAACGGTCGCAGCGGTGCGCGGTGGAATTGCGGTCGATGAGCTTCGCCGTCATTCCCCGGCCCAGGGCGCGGGAGAGGAAGAACGGAATGCAGGCGGCCAGCGTGGCGCTCACCACGGTCATGAGCGTGCCCAGATAGGGCCCCCACAGCGCGCCGGAGGCGGTGGACAGCAGGACGGTCGGGAACGGAAGCAGGCCTGCCAGCAGATAAAGCCCAGTAAAGGCCGCGTATTGCCAGCCGCCGGTCCGTTCAACGCCGGCCCGGATGTCCTCGAGCGTGAAGCGCTCGCCCAAGCCCAGGAAATGGCCCGCCGCCAGGAAGCCCGCCACCAGAAGGACCAGCGCCGCCAGTTTCCAGACGTCCTTTTGGGGGGGGATTTTCATGACCCGGCCTCCGCAACGGGAACCCGCCTGGCCAGGGCGGCCCTGGCAATTTTGGTGACGTAGACGGTGACGGCGATGGTCGCCACCAGGCCCACGATTTTGAGCACGGTTTGGGCGGGCGTGGTCTGCTGCGCATCCACGCCGAGCCGCGCCAGCGAACCGAGATAGACGTACAGGATCGTGCCGGGCATCATCCCGATCCACGAGGCCAGCACGTAGTCGCGCAGCGAGACCTTCGTCAGCCCGTAGGCGTAGTTCAGCAGGGAAAACGGAAACGCGGGCGACAAGCGGGTCAAGCCGACGATCTTCCAGCCCTCCCGTCCGACCGCCTGGTCGATGGCCGCGAATTTCTCGTTTTTCTCGATCTTCCGGGCGATCCAGTCGCGGGCGAAGTAGCGCCCGACCAGGAACGCAGCGGTGGCCCCCAGCGTCGAGGCGACCGACACGATGATCGAACCGCGCACCACGCCGAAGATCGCGCCGGCGCCCAGGGTCAGGGCCGAGCCCGGAATGAACAGGACGCAGGCGGCGATATACAGCAGGATGAAAAGAGCCGGACCGGTGGGACCCAGCTGTTCGACCCAGTCCAACCCGCTTTTCAGGATTTCATTCATGTCGGATCCCTTCGTTTAACGATCATCAGCAGCATCCGCCGCCCGCGCACGCGCCGTCTTCGGTCACCGCCGGCGAACAGTCGAACAGCCCGAAGTGCCGGGAACGGTCCCCTTCCACGCGGAAGTGCCTGGCATAGCGGGTTTCGCCCAGCATGGCGGCGGTGTTTCCGCACACCAGCATGGCCCGGCCGGTCTCCAGGCAATGGTGGTCGTCGAGGCTGAAGCAGTGCGGCTCCTCGGGAATCGTCCCGAGATAGGTCGCGTGCTGGCCGAAGTCCTCGCAGCGGTCCTCCAGCGCGGCCAGCTTGAACGCCCGGACCGTCTGGGAGGTCAGCCGCGTCAGGCCGATCTTGCGCTTCACCTCCGGATCGGTGACGTCGATTTCCCGCGAGGAAACAACGCGCACGTCGGGCCAGCCGGCGGCGGCGGCGGCGCGTCGGAAGTCCTCGACGTAGAAGGCGCCGGCGATGCATTCGCCGATCAGCACCGGATCGTCCTTCAGCTCTTCCGGGAGGCGGCGCGAGGTGAAGACGTCCGAGAAATACAGTTCGCCGCCGGGCTTGAGCACGCGGAAGATCTCCGCCAGCAGCTTGCCCTTGTCGAAGGACAGGTTGACCACGCAGTTGGATACGACGACATCCACCGAGGCATCGGCGATGCCCAGGGCGTCCAGCTCTTCGATGTAGCCTTTCTTGAACTCGACGTTGGAGCGGGCCAGGCCAAATTTTTCAGCCATCGCGTCGCGGTGGCGGTGGGCCACCGCGAGCTGCTCGTCGGTCATGTCCACGCCGATCACCCGGCCGCGTTCGCCGACCAGCTTGGAAAGAACGAACACGTCGCGCCCGGTCCCGCAGCCGAGATCCAGCACGGTGCACCCCTCCAGCGCGGAGGGGATCGGCGAGCCGCAGCCGTAGAACTTGCTGAGGATCTCCTCGTCGAGCTGCCCCATGATTTCGCGGATATGGAGCGGCGCCGACTCCGTGCTGCAGCAGGCGCTGGTCTTCAGGTCCGCCTTGGTCTTCAACACCCGTCCGTAATATTCCTGCACGTCCTTGCGATCCACTTTTCCAGCCATGATCTCCGCTCCTTATTCGTTGGTTTTACATTGGCAGACTTCCGCATCCGTCGCCATCAATGGCTCCAGACGGCGGACAAACAGCATTGCGGCCCCGGCCCCGCCCAGGATGGGGCCCAGCACGTAGACAATCAGGAATCCGAACCGCCGGTCCGGGAAGGCGGCTTCGCCCCATCCGGCCAGCCAGGCCACCAGACGCGGCGCGAGATCGCGGGCCGGATTCAGGCCCGCCTGCGTCAAGGGGGCCAGCAGGCAGATGATCGAAGTCACGGTCAGGCCGATGAACAGCGGGGCGAGTTCCTGGTTCGGCCGGCCCACGTTGCAGCCTTCGGTCAGCGCAAAAATCATCAGCACCAGCAGGAATGTCCCGAACGCCTCCGCCGCGAAGGCCGCCGGCATCGACACCACGGCTACCGCCGCCGCGCCGGGGTTGGGATAGAACTCGCCGAAGAGCATGGCGGTCTGGACCGATTCGGGAGTGCCGCGCACGATGCCGTTCAGCGCCTCGAAGTGGGCGATGGATCCCGCAAACAGCCCGTACAGCACGGCCGCGGCCAGGAAGGCGCCGGTGAACTGCGCGGACAGATAGGCCGGCAGGCGCTTGGCCGACATCCGGCCCCCGAGCGCCATGGCGATGCTCACCGCCGGGTTGAGGTGGGCGCACGACAGATGCCGCGTCGCGTAGATCGCCAGCGTCACGCCGGTTCCCCAGACGATCGCGACCTGGAACAGGCCCTGATGCGCGCCGAACAGCACCGTCACCGCCACCGAACCGCAACCGAACAGGACCAGGATGAACGTCCCGATCAGCTCTCCGACCATTTCGCGTTGATACCTCATGAGCCCTATCCCAATTCGCTGCACGAGGCGCCGCCCGCGAAGCAGGCAAAGCAGCGGGGATGGCCCAGCGTGACGCGCACGTCGGCCGATTCCGCCAGGCTGGAGCCGAGGTCGTAGCACGGGTCGTCGTCCACCAGCGTGCAGGCATAGACCCGCAACGTGCCGCCTTGCTTCACCACCATGCGGCTGAACGCGCACATGAACTTTTCGCAACTGGCCGGCGTGTGGTAGGTGCTCATGCAGGTTTCGGTGATTTCCGGCACGTGGTCGGGCTTCAGGTTCGGAAAGGCCACGATCGGCACGTCGCCGGGCAGCCCGGCCGCGGACAGGCGGGCCTGGAAGGCCGCGGCCACGGCGGTGGCATCTTCGTCCTCTTCCCGACGGCGGGCAATGGACACATGGAAGCCCCCTTGATGCAGGCGCCGGAGGGTATCCAGCGCCAGGTCGAACATGCCGGCCCCGCGCCCGGCATCATGCCGGGCGGCGTCCGGGTAATCCAGGCTGACCCGGAAAGACAGGGGTTGGGGCTTGGAGGCCAGGGGAAGAATCTCCGGCAGCCGGGTCCGCAACGGGGTCGTGCCGTTGGTCAACACCAGGCAGGGCCGCCGATCGAGCGCGTAATCCAGAATGCGAACGATATCCCGGGTGACAAACGGTTCGCCGCCCGTGAAGGACAACTGTTCGACCCCCAGGACGACCGCTTCGTCGATGAACGGCTTGATCTCGTCGAAGGAGGGCGATTCCAGCCGCTGGTCCCCCGGGGCGGAGTGCTCGAAGCAATCCGGACAGCGCAGGTTGCAGGCGGTCCCGGTGTGGAACCAGAGTTCGCGCAGTTGGCGGGGATCGATGTAGCCCCGCGGTTCGGCCTTGGTGGTCCGAAGCCACGAGTCGTCGGTGCGATGCAAGCGGGGTTGTGTCTTCATGGTTCGTTCAAGCTCCAGTCGTAATCGAGATAGCGGATCTTCAGCCCGTCCATGTTCTGCCCGCTGTAGCGGGCTACGAACGCCGGCACGGAAGGGAAATCCTTGCCGTACCACTTGAAGATCGCGGAAATGCGGGCTTCGCCTTTGGCGCGATCGAGCTGTAATCCGGTCGGACTCGCCAGATAGATCCGCGATTGGTCGGCCAACTGCTCGTCCAGCCGCTCCCCGACAAACGCCTCGCTGCGCAGCGGGGGGCAGCCCTTGGCCGCGCAGACCAGCGCCATGTGCAGGCGCGGCTCGTTGTACTCCTTGCGCAGGATGTCGTGCTCCAGGTTGTTCAGGGTGATTGTTCGGCCGAACAGCCGCACCACGGGCTGGTCCCACGGCCCCTTGAAAAGCGATCCGATGTCCTTGATGCTCTTCACCGGATAGTGGTCCACGATCAGCTTCAGCGTGGCGGCGTTGTACAAATTCGCCAGAAACGCAATCTGCCGGGGTTCGGTCCATGACCGGAACTGCGCCTCCGGCACCGCCGCCAATTCGTCCAAATAGGCGTTCAATTCCTCCAGCGCTGCCTTAAGGGCTTTGTAATCCACCTGCCCGTCGGTCACGTGCGCGTTCAACACGGCGTCGAACCGCGCATGGGCAGGGTCGAACTCCTGGGCGAATCCGCTGGCCGGCAGCCAGGCCACCGCGCCCAGAAGCACCCATTTTCCGATCCGTGAAATGTCCGGAACCCATCGGTTCATTCGCCGCCTCCCTTTATCAAACGGGGCACCGTCGCCAGCAGCAGCGCCGTCACGTGCTCGACGTTGGCGCGGAAGACGTTCACCAGGTCCTGCACAAGCAGCGGCGGCTCGTCCTCCTTCCAGCTGTCGAAGTCGGTCACCACGGCCACGACGGCATAGGCCAGCCCCAGCTCGTTGGCCAGGGCCGCCTCGGGCGCGATGGTCATGTTGACCAGATCCGCCCCCCAGGCGCGGAACATCCGCGACTCGGCCCGCGTCGAAAATCGCGGTCCTTCGATCGTCAGGGTCGTGCCGCCGTCGCGGACGTCGAGCCCCAGCGACTGCCCGGCCGCCAGCAGGTGGCGCCGCAGATCGCCGTTGAACGGGTCCGCCATCGCGGCATGCTTGGCGTTCTCGATGCCGGGGGGGAACGACTCGTGGAAGGTGACGGGCCGCTGGCGGGTGAAATCGATGAACTGGTCGGGCACGACGATGGCGCCCCGGCCGATCTCCGCGCGCAGCGAGCCGCACGCGGCCGTCGTCAGCACCCGGTCGCAGCCCAGGTGCTGCAGCGCCCATAGATTGGCCCGGTTGTTGACCTGCGACGGCGGAATGGTGTGCTGGCGGCCATGCCGCGACAGCAGAACCACGTCCTGCCCCTTCAGGCGGCCGCGGTGCAGCGTCGAGGAGGTCGCGCCGTACGGCGTTTCCACCGTCAGTTCCTCCGGGGACTCGAAAAACTTCGAGTCGGCCAGGCCCGACCCGCCGATGATGCCCAATGCGCTCATGGGGCCTCCTCTCCGTTTGTCAGGGCGTCCTTCGCCGCCGCCAGCAATTCCTCCGGCGACAGGCGTACCTTGTAGTCCGGGTTCGCGTAGGCGAACCGGATCCAGCCATCGGTCCCGACGATGAACACGGCCGGCACCGGCAGCAGGTGGTGGGTCTCGCCGGAGGCCGCTTCGAGATCGATGCCGTACCCCTTGTATGTCTCCAGCGTGGCGTCGTCCACGCGGAAGGCGATGCCGAAGCCCAGCGCCGCCGCCATCGCGTGGTCGGAAAGCAACGTATAGTCCGGCTGGAGTTTCCCCGCGCTCTCCGCCAGCTTTTCGGGGCGATCCGGACTGATGGCCAGGACCTGGTATCCGAGCGCCCGGATCTCCGCTTCGGCTTCCTGCAACTGGCCCAGATGCACGTTGCAATAGGGGCACCAGCCCCCGCGATAGAAGATCAGCATTGCCGGCTGACGGCGGACCGCCGCGCCCAGATCGAACGCCTCTCCGGCGGCCGTTTGCAGCGTCACGGCCGGGGCCGGGGCGCCAATCGCCAACGGCTGCACCTCTTCGGCGGAGCCGGGAATGGGACGTGCGACATCATCCGCCCAGGCGGCGGCCGCCAGGCCGATCGTCAACAGCAGGTTCAAGGCGTTCGTTTTCATGGTTAGGGATAGGGATTTCCTTTCCCACGGCTCGAGTCTACCACCCGTTGGGAGCCTGACCGGGAGGCCAGGACGGCCTGGCTGCAGGGCCTGCGCCGCGGCGAAGTGGGGAGTGGCGCGGGGGACGGCACCCCACCAGGCCCTCAACCCCGCCCAGAGGCGCGGGCGGAGGCCGGGCGGACGGGCGGTGGCCAGGGCTCCGCCCGCGCCTCTGGGCGGGGTCGCGAGGTGCAGGTCACGACGCCGCTTCTACGAGGTAGGGACTGGCGGGGCTCTGGTCGCGGTGTCCCTCTTCCTGCGCAGGTGCTCGAGGATGGTCGTGATCACGGCGGGGTCGAGGATCACGCTGATGATCCGCATCTCGCCGCCACACTTCTCACAGACCAGAGGATTCAGCTCGTAGACCCTTCGGACGAGCCGCGCCCATGCACGACGCTGCGCCTGGCGTTGGGCAGGGGTGAGGCCGTCGGGCTCGGCGTGCCTGCCTTCACCTTTGGTTGAGAGCTGGGGGTCGCGGCCCTTGCGGCGACGCCCGCGGGAGACGTTGGAGTAGTGGCCGTAGTAGTGGATGAGGTGGAGCCTGGGCTCGGGGATGTGGGCGATGACGCGGGCGAGGAAGTCGAGGGGGTCGAGGTGCTCCTGCTCGCGGGGGTGGCCGTCCGTAGACTTGCGGGAGTAGCCGACCTCCGTGGCGCCGTCCGCCCACTCCATCCTCTCGAGGCTGACCGGTGGCCTGAGGAGGTAGCGCGCCAGACGCTCGAGGCCGGCTTGGTCCTCGGGCTCGACGGTGACATCGTTGTGGACCCCAAAGCCGGTGTGGTGGTCCCAGGACAGGAGGAGCTGCTCGCGCTCCTCGGAGAGGAGCCCTCCCGCCTTGAGGAAGGCGAGGACCTTGGCGCGGAAGAGCCGCTCGGCGGCGCTGGTGTCGACGTAGGGGATAGGCACCCAGGCGCCGTCCTGGTCCCAACCTCCGCGTGGGACCAGACCATGGAGGTGGGGGTGAAGGTTGACGAGGTCCCCTGCGGTCTGGGCGACCACCACCATGCCGGTGCGGAACCCCTCAACGCCGATGGCCTCGGCGGCGGCGAACACCATCTCGTGCACGGTCTCGTAGGCGGCGCGGCAGAGCTTGGCGAGCAGCTCGCGGTGGTGCATGAAGTAGGGGCGGATGAGCTTGGGTATGCCGAAGGTCCACATGCGGTGGGCGACAGGCTCGAGGACCTCGTCGGTGAGAAAGGCTGCGAAGGCGGCGGCGCGCTTGGCGCCACAGCTGGGGCAGACCCCACGACCTCTGCAAGAGCACGCTACGAGATACTCCGCGTGGCAGTCGCGACACTGGACGCGCGCAAACCCGGCCTCGAAGACGCCGCAGTCGAGGTAGCGCATCACGACGCCGTCGACGAAGCCGCGCCAGTGCCCGTAGCGCGACTCAAAACGCTCCTCCCACTGACCCTTGACCTCCTCGTAGTGGGCCTCGACGAGGCGGTACAGAGGGGTGGTCTGCGGTCGGCGCGGCCGGTAGACGCTTGCGGCGGGACAGCCTGCGGACAGGGGGCTCCCTTCCGCAGCGTGGACGGATCAGCTCAGGATGACCCGGGAGGCCTCAAGGGTCAAGAGGAGGGCGTGCGCCGGACCGCGCCAGCGCCAACGTGAAGAGCGGCGGCGTGCGCCCACCCGGGAACGTGATCGCGATCGGAGGGAAACCGCTACTCCCCGACCCGCCGTCGCAGCTCGGCGATCCGCCGGTTGAGCTGGTCGAGGTCGAGGTTGCGGTAGCGTGACGGCAGGAAACGCACGTCGGTGCACTCCTTCACCGCCAGCAGGTCCATCAGCTGGAGCCGCTCG
>JBGSOR010000287.1:0-26401 GCA_041738985.1 Chromatiaceae bacterium
GCCGTTGCGCGAGCCCGCCGCGCCGCGCGCCGACGACGACGAGCTCCAGCCGGCTAAGCGGACAGGGCTTTTCGAGAAAGTCATAGGCGCCCAGACGCAAGGCCCGCACCGAATCCCGCACGCCGCCGTAGCCGGTCAGCAGGATCCATTCGCCGGGGATCCGGGCGGTGCGTACCTTCTCGAGAAGATCCAGGGCATTGCCATCTGGCAGGTTCATATCGGCGACGATAACCAAGGGCTCGAAACCGGTGCCGAAGAGGACACCCTGAGCCTGCGCCAGGGTCGCGGCCGTCTTGACCTCCCAGCCCTTACCGGCGAAATAACGCTCGAGCTCCCGGCCGAAGGCGACGTCGTCTTCGAGAATGAAGAGCGAATGGGGCATGGATTCGGCCCGGCTGCGGCAGATTGATGTATCGGGTGCGGTGAGCCAAAAAACAGCGCCAAGTCAGCGGTCAGTGCCAGGAAATCACGGGGGCCGCGGTGTTTCAAGTCCCGCCGGCTAAAGTGTTTCCGCGCCTGGGACGGGAGGACGATGGCCGCTGGCCCACTCGGCGGGTACCCGCTTGACAGGCTCCGGCTCCGGACGAGACAAGTGCAGAGACATGCCTAAGGAAAAAATGCAAACAACATGCCGATTATTCACCGCTGAATGGTGACCTGAAGATCTTCGGCGCGGGGCATTTGCACCACTGACGGTGGATCGACACCGCCGAACGGCTGAGCCCGGTCTCGCGCCAGACCGCGTCTCCCTTGCCCGACGCCGGTCGAGGAACGGCTGCGAGCGCGTCCAATCGCGCGAGGGCCTGGCATTGATCGTGCTGAACGCTTAACCCATGAACAGATTCACACAAGCGCCGATTTACCGCTTCCTGACGCAGATAATGTACTGCCTCGCCAGTCTGGCCCTGACGGCGATCAGCCTAGCCATGATTGGCGTCGCCGGATTCGATGTCTGGGTTGCCGAGCAGGCCGGGGAGCCGCTCAAGCGCGCCATGCTCGACGGGATCGGTCTGGTCGTGGTGTCGCTGGCCGTGTTCGATGTCGCCAAGTATCTGATGTAAGAGGAGGTGTTTCGGAACCGCGAGCTACGCTCTCCCACCGAGGCGCGCGAGAGGCTGACCAAGTTCTTTGTGATCATCATCATCGCGGTGACGCTGGAGGCCTTGGTCTTCGTCCTCGGCGCCGCCAAGGACCTCGCACTGCTCGTCTACCCGGCCATGCTCCTGGGGATTGCGTCGGTGATGATGGTCGCCCTCGCGCTCTATCTGCGCCTGAGCAGTCACGCCGAGGAACGACTGCCGGACCCCGATGCGTCCACCTCAGACGGCTAGAGGCCGACATTAAGGACGGTGGCTTCGTGGGTATCGGCCACTCATTGTCGCGGATGCACCACGCGAGACTGCCGTTTTCCAGCATCCGGCGTGAGAGGTTGTCCATGGTCTTCTCATGTGTTGATCCATTCGAGCGCCTTCTCTTTCTCCAACAATCCGAAGTGGCGCACCTCGATACCGGGGAAGAGATTGCCCGTGCGCGCGAGCACCGACATCCATCCTTCCTCGGCCACGATGGCCTCGCGCTCGACGTCCTCGAGGTGCTGGACGGCGAGTCGCAGATCCTCGATCAAGGCCGAGCGCGTAATCGGCCCAACGGCGAGAACCTCGATATAGATGCGCAGCGGCCGATGGTCGCGCAGCTTGGCCGCGAAGGCCTGGCCCAAGACGTCCATGTCGAGTCGATCGATGGAGCCATTAATACGCAGCCCCAGCACGCGCTCCGCCAATCCTGTTCGAATGAGCTAGATCATTGGATTCCCCCGCCGACACGGCTCGATCGGCTCGGGCAGTGGGATGCGGCAGTTCGCCCGGTATCTTGCAGGATGCAGGTATAACGCCAGCTGAGCAGAGACCGTGCCGAATGCCTCCCAGGTAGGCAAGGACGGTCCGCAGCGATCGATACCCTCGCCTGAATGAACGAGAGCGGCGCCGACCGATTGGCTCGCGGCCGCTCGCCAAAGGCCGGAATGGCCCATCACCGATGTTTCGCTTGGTGGTTTAGGACCGCGCCCCGGTGGATATGAGCAAAGGGTCGCCGGTGTCGCGTTGCTCCCTGCCCAAACGCGGCTCACGCCTGGCCCGCAGGCAAGGGCGCCGCCGGCTGCACACGGAACGTCAACTGGTCGAACGGGATCGTCCAGCCGGGCCGGTTGCTGTTTAGGCCCGCAAGACGTTTGGAGCGGTTTCCATGCCAACATCGATGTGCCGAGAGACGCCGGACCTCGGCAGATGCCTGCAAGCGGCTGATTGGTTTGGGACTTGGCGATCCTCATCCCTTGGTATGCCGCGCGCGCCCGACTTTGCGATCGGGTGATACGAGCCAGCAACCGGTGGTTTTGGGCCAAAAGAACCACGGGTGCGATCCCTGCCGAGGCAACCAGACCCGCGAAACGATCTTGGCAGGGACATTGCGTGAGGCTGAGCACCGAGGGATCAACCCGCTGCGCCAGCGCTTGGGACATGCGCAAGAACACCGCCCCCGCAGGTTGATCGCCAGCTAAGGAAGCATCCCCTGCGCACGTTCGCGCACTCGAGGCATGCGACATACCAGGAGGATCACGATGAGCACCTACACCTTGTCCACTCAACAATTGCCACGGCGACAGCTCAAGATTCGCTCGCTCGATAGTGACAGACCGGTCGAATGGCTGCGTCAGGGTTTCGCGGATCTCAAGGCGGCGCCATTCTTGAGCTCAATCTACGGCCTCGTCGTCGCCGGTTTGGGAGGACTCTTTGCCTATCTCGCAGCCGGCGCCGATGCCTTCTACCTGGTGCCCTTCTTATTCAGCGGCTTCCTCATCATCGCGCCCATCCTATCCATGGGCCTAATGGCGCTGGCCAAGCTGCGCGAGACAGGGCAAGCCCGTGACGGAGCGGCAATCCGCCGACTCTTGGACCTCAATCGCCCCAGCATAGCCATGATGGGAATCTTCCTGCTGCTCGTCTTCGTCAACTGGATCATGCTGTCCAATCTGGTCTACGGCGGGGTCTTCCATCAAGTAACGCCGACCTACGAGCGCGTTCAGCCGCTCCCTGTCATGTTTAGCGAGAGTCTTCCCTTCCTCCTTGTCTACGGTGGCATCGCCATCGTTCTAGCGGCATTCGTCTTCCGCATCACAGTGCTATCCATTCCGATGATGCTCGATCTGAAGATCGACGCCTTCAACGCCACGTTTGCCAGTTGGCGGGCCGTCGGGGAGAATTGGAGGCCAATGTCCCTATGGGCCTTGATCATCGCGGCACTCTGCACCCTCGGCTTCATCACCGGCTTCCTCGGGTTTATCGTCATTATTCCCTGGCTCGGCTACGCATCCTGGCATGCCTATCGCGACACCCTGGTGCTTCTGAAATAGCACGTACCGGAGCGACGACCGAGGCCACCGACGGACCAGCGGATGTGGATGCCGGCGACCTCCACTGGCCTCGTCTGGATCCTAGGCGGGCATTCAAAGGCGGGCGCCTCTTGGCGGCCCAATCGTCGCCCGCCGGGGCTGAATACCGAGCTGGTCGCCGTCCTCGGGGCAGACCATGTCTACCGCTTCGATCGACAACTCGCTCCTTTGCGCCGCGTCCCTGATCAAGCATGCCAAGGTGCGCAACAGCATCGTGCGACGTGAAGTGGTGATCGAGGAAGGCGCCGAAGTCGAAGATTGCATCGTCATGGACTACTCGCGCATCGGCAGAGGCGCGAGGCTTCGCCGAGCCATTGTCGACCGTCATAACCTCATCGAAGCGGAGTCAACGCTGGGCTTCGATCCCGAGCGCGATCGGCTCGACCACAGCCTGAGCCCAGGCGGAATCGTCGTCGCCACAGACGCGGACAAACGCGGTTCTTCGCTCGGGGCGGCCGGGGTTTCGGACGCGGCTACGCCGAGTAGCCTTTCGAGCCCCAGCCGGGGCAAAACCACCGACGCGGGGCGTCACCCGGCGCGAAGGCGTGCCGATGCGCTGAGGATTATCTCGACACGACGCGGGCGGTGACATCGCCAGACGCCCGGATGCGCCCTGCTACAGGCAGCGAGGCATGTTGCTTGCTGGGAATCGGATGCGCGGAAGAACGACGGACGTCAGCCATCGCCGCACTCGACCCAGACGAGAGGTAAAGCACAATGTCCAAGCCAACGACACTACTGATGAGCGAGCTCGTCACCCACGACGTCCGGCGACTCCTGCTGACCAAACCGGAAGGCTTGAGCTGGAAGCCGGGGCAAGGCATCGAGGTCCAGATCGATGAGGATGCCTGGCGCGACCAAGCCCGCCCCTTCACGCCCACATCCTTGCCGGACGATTTGATCCTCGAGCTGACCCTCAAACGTTATCCGGAGCGCGATGGCGTCACTGTCGCCCTGCACGGGCTCCGGCCCGGCGCCAAGCTGCTCCTCGGCGAGCCGTTCGGCAGCATCCGCTACGCGGGACCTGGGACCTTCATCGCAGCCGGCACTGGCGTAACGCCCTTTCTCGCCATCCTCCGCCAGCTCGCGCTCGATGAAGCCTTGTCGGGCCATCAGCTCTTGCTGACCAACAAGACCGAGCGGGACGTCATCTGTCGCGAGGAGCTTGAGCACTACCTTGGCGAGCGCTGCATCCTGACTCACACCCACGAGCACGATCTCGGTCACGAAGGACACCGCATCAATGCCGGCTTTCTCGCTGGGCACATCCACAGCCCGGACCAGTACTTCTATGTCTGTGGACCCCAAGGCTTTGTCGAGTCGATCAACGCGCACCTGCTGAACCTGGGCGTTCACCCGGACCGGCTGGTCTACGAGCGCTGAGCGAAACCCCACGGGGCTGTTCCGCGTCCAGTGGAGCGCGCATGGCCTGACCCCAGCTGCCGCAATCTCCCGAAGACGAGGATACAAAGCCCGAGGAGATAGAAGCAGAGCACGGCGACGCTCTCGAAGCCGACATTGGCGACACCGTGGCGCTCGCGGCGGAGCGCCAACAGACACCGTGCGGCGAGGTGCAACGCGCCATTTCGGGGTGCCGTCCGGGTTGACGACCGGCAGGCCTGGCTTGATGAGGTCCGCGGTGAAAACGGTGTACCAGAACACCTGCTGAGCGATGTTGCCGCGGCCTGGGCGGGACCCGCCGACGAGAAGTCCAGCTCGCCGAGGAATGGATTCATGGGCGTGGCTCTCCTTGCTCAGAACCTCGGCCTGGCGAGGGTCCTCGCGGATCTGGGCAAGCAGCTCGAACGCCTCCGGCAGAGCCTCACGGTGCCCTCGGTCCTCAGGCCGAGGCCCGCGCCGCCTCGACCCGATGGAGGATCTGGTCGATGAACAGGGGGATGTCTCCTGGGTGACGGGAGGTGATGAGGTTTCCGTCGACCACGACCTGCTCGTCTCGATAGTCCGCGCCAGCATCTTTGAGCTCGCTGACGACGGATTCGTAGCAGGTCATTTGACGTCCACGCACGCGCTCGGCCGAGATCAGGATCTGCGGCCCGTGACAGATGGCCGCCACGGGCTTGTCCGCGTCCATGAATTCGCGCGCCAGATCGAGCACTCGCTCGGACTGGCGCAGCTCGGCCGGGGCCTTGCCGCCTGGCAGCAAGAGTAGGTCGTAATCGCCAGTCCTGGCGTCCGCGACGTCCAAGGTCGCCTGAACCTGGGCGCCCTTCTTTCCGGTGATGGTTCCGGGCGCCAGGGAAGCGATGTCGACCTCGACTCCAGCCGCGGTCAGTGCCGTCACGGGATCGATCAGCTCACTGTCTTCGAAGTTGTTTGCGCTGATGGTCAGTGCACGCATGGCGCTAGTCCTCAGGTTGAGTGTTGGCGATCGCACTTCGGCACAGGTTGAAGCAGATCTCGGGCCATACCGCGAGGTATCGGATCCGGTTTCTCGACGGCAGCCAGACTCCGTCGCGGGCCACGCTCCGCCGCGGGCCACGCTTCCTCGGAACCGCATCAGGCAAGGATTCAGCGAGAAAGCTCGAATGCCGAATGGCTCGGCTCGTATGGGTGAAAAGCACCGTCGTCAGCGCAAATGAACCGGACCGAGATGGGACGTCAAGCCTGCCGACGCGGCCGCTGCCACCTCGCGACTGCCCTTCTCCAAGAAGCTCCCGATTGCGATCGATTGGATCGGCGAGGCCAGCTGGGTCGACCGCCAGATCCAGCCCAGCGTCTCGACCTGTGCGCCTGCAACCGTTCGGCCGTGGCACGCAACTCCGTTTCGGAGCCGACGTGATACTCGGCGTGCTCGGGATGCCCGTCCGACGCGACCACGAGGGTCGCCAGCGGCGCCCGCACGATGCCGACGCGACCGTCGTCGGCAAGCAGACCGAAGACCCAACGGTCGCGCGGCGCATCGAAGCCGCGGACATAACAGCCGCCCCCGGTCGCCCAGCTGCGCCAAGGGTCTCGCCCAGGTCGCGGAACGCGGCCAGGCTCGCAGTAGCTCAGGCGCGTCCGGGGCGGCCTGTGTCTCCCCGGCAAGCATCGGCAGCACCTGTTCGAAGGTCAGCTTGGCGAGACTCTGTACCCGCGCCTCACCCAGTCGCGCCGAATGACCTGGCCCCCCCGTCGTGCTCCAGGACCACAACCAGCGCCCGCCGTGCGACCCGGGCGAGACGACGCCCTCCGACAGCGCCCTGGGGAGCATTGGGATGACGAGCCCCGGCAGATAGAAAAGGACCCATCAGGGCGTGGTCATCATCTGCTGGCGGTGCTGGGCCTGTCCCGCGGCGAATTCGTCCGGGGTCACCTTGCCGTTGCCGTCGGTGTCGAGGCTGCCGAACGCGGGGGCGTTTCCCGCATTGCGCATCGGATAGCCCTGTGTCGCCCGCTCCGACATGCGTTTCGCCCGAGCCTCATTGAATTCGGCCTCCGTTAGGCTTCCGTTGCCGTTGAGGTCGAAATCGCTGAAGGCCGGAGCCCCTCGGCCCATTCCCATACCGGGGCCAGCGGCCATACCGGGTCCGCTGCCGGGTGCCGGAGTGGTTGGATCAGCGGCCAACAGGGACCCGGACAGCGTGCTGCTGGCGAGCGCTATGGTCAATGCCAGTGAAAGCGCGTGGTGTCTCATTGTCGGCGCTCCCGGACTCAGCGCGGGGCAAGCAGGGGTGGCGGCGCCGGTTGGCGATGCTCGGCCTGGGCCGAGGCGAATTCCTCTGGGCTGATCCGTCCGTCGCCATTGAAATCGAGCGCAGAAAACGGCGGGGCATTGCGCAGACTTCCGAGCGGTTGACCCTCTTGCGACTTCTCGACCGCGCGATTGGCGCGAGCGTCATTGAACTCCGACGGGCTGATGCTCCCATCCTTGTTCTCATCGAGATCGGTGAAGCTGGATACACCCCCCGCCCCTTCGGACCCCACGCCGGAGCTGAGTCCCATGCGAGGACCTGACCCCATGGATCCGGGGCCGCCCGTCGCAGCGGCCGGCTGAACCGTGTCGAATTCGGCCGGCGACACCTTACCATCGCTATTCAGGTCGAAAACCGCAAAGGGTGTCGTATTGGCTGCCCCACCCATCGGGGCACCCGCGGCGGCGCGCTCCGCTTTCTGTTGCGCCTGGACCGCGCTGAACTCCTGCTCGGTTACGCTGCCGCTGCCGTCCGTGTCATAGGCGGCAAAAGGCAGAGGGCCACCGACCGATGGATCGGCCGACTGAGCCAGCGCGGGATGGGTACCGCAAATCGCCGTGATCGACACGCCGAGGGCAAGCATCCGGGTGAGGTTCTTCATGTCCGCTCTCCGTCGTTTGACTCAAAGTAGGTTCAAGGTAGGTTGGCGTTTGTGGGTTTCCCCGGACTAGGGTAGGCCGACTTGCCGAGTGGCTCTGTACGCCTTCGCACATAGAGCGACGCAGCATGCCAGCCGTTGGCGTTGCGGCCAGGCTCGCGCACGCCGGATGCCGGAGCTAGCGGATTCCCGCAGGCCAGTGTGCAACCCAACGTCCGGCAGCGCACAGACACCGCCGACCCGAGCTGTCATCGTCCCGCCCAAGCCCCTGCGCAGTCGCCGCCGCAGCGCGGCGCTGCTTGCATAGAATCGGACATAAGTCATGCGCGAAAGCGGAAACTTTGCGCCTGCTACGGACCCTGCTGGCACGGCGAGTAACGTCAGCGAAGACCAGCGCCAGAAGACGCTGCTCAAGACTGGCGCGCTACAAACCGCGATCATGAACAGCGCCAACTTCCAGCATCGCCACCGATGAACGCGGCATCATCCAGATCTTCAACGGGGGTGCCGAGCGTATGCTGGGCTACGCGGCCGGCGAGTTAGTGAACCACATCGCGCCAGCGGACATTTCAGACCCGCAGGAGCTGGTGGCGCGTGCCCTGGCGCTGAGCATCGAGCTGGACACGCCGATCGCACCAGGCTTCGAGGCCATGGTATTCAAGGCGCGGCGCAGCATCGAGGACGTTTATGAGCTGACCTACATCCGCAAGGATGGCAGCCGTTTGCCGGCCGTGGTATCGGTGACCGCGCTGCAGGACGTGCCAGACGCCATACTCGGCTTCGCCCAACATCGAGAAGGGCAAGCAGGCTTCTTCCATGACCTGACCAAGCCCATCAAGACGGGCGAGCTCATGGACGCGATCGACCTGGCGCTCGCGTGCGCGTGTGCCGCCAGCCAACCCCAAGCCAATGAGTAAGTCCATGACATTGCCGGAGCGGGACATCCTCGCCGCCCGCATCCTAATCGTCGACGATCGGGAGGCCAATGTGCGGCTGCTGCAGCGCCTGCTCGGCGACGCGGGCTACACCGGCGTGGCCGCGACCATGGACCCAGCGAGCGTGTGCGCGTTGCATCGGGAGAACGACTACGACCTGATCCTGCTCGACCTGCAGATGCCCGGCATGGACGGCTTCCAGGTGATGGCCGCTCTACAGGCGCAGGACGCCGACAGCTACCTGCCCGTCATCGTGCTCACCGCCAAGCCGGCGCACAAGCTGCGCGCCTTGCAGGCCGGCGCCAAGGACTTCGTCAGCAAGCCCTTCGACCTGCTGGAAGTCAAGACGCGCATCCACAACATGTTGGAGGTGCGGCTGCTGTATCGCCGGCTCGAGGCGCACAACCAGCTGCTCGAGCAGACGGTGCAAGAGCGTACCGCCGAGCTGCGCGACAGCGAGGCCCGCTACCGCAGCCTCACCGAGCTGGCTTCGGACTGGTACTGGGAGCAGGACGAGACCGGGCGCTTCACCAAGCTCTCGGGCCCGGTGATGGAGATGCTGGGCATCCGCGGCGATGCGGCGACGGACGCCGCCGAGGAACGACTGGCGAGCGGCTGGAACGAGATCGAGCGCGACGCGCTGCGCGCCACCATCGCCGCCCACCAGCCGTTCCTGGACTTCCCCTTCAGCCGCGTCAACGCCGACGGCTCGCGGCAGCAGTACCGCGTCAGCGGCGAGCCGATATTCACGCCAGCATGCCGCTTTATCGGCTATCGCGGTATCGGCGTGGAGACCACGCCCAGACCGCCGCCCTGTGCCGGGATGGATGGCTGAGGTCCGATGCACCCGCCCCGCCACAGTCCGCACCAGAACCGACTCCTCGCGCGTTGCCCGACCACGAGCCCGATACGCTGTCGCCGCATCTGGACTGGGAGTGCGCCGCGAAAGCGTTACCGAGGCCGCCGGCACGCCGCAGCAGCTCGGCTTCATCCGGGCTGGAGACCGGTGCCGGCGAGTGCCGTGCCGGGGTCCGCCTTGACGTTCCCGCCAGCGCGGCCTCGACATCGGATACCGCATCCGGGCGGGCCGTCGCCGTGCCTGGCGCCGTGTCCGCAGTCTCCGAGGGCGTGGAGGGGGCTCCAGGTCGGTCGGACCGTCGCTGCGAAGCCAAGGCGCCATTCTCGGCATGACGCCATCGCGCAGCGACCAGGCATGGCGCATCGCGGCCGTGATGTGCAAGACGATCAGCAGCAAGAGTATGCTCGCGCCAGCGAAGTGCAGACCCGCCAACGCGCGCTGCTGCTGCACGCTCTCGCCGATCGTCGGGGTAGCTTGGAGCCGCAAAAGGGAATCGAAGCGCCATAAGAGCTCACCAGTAGCCGACGATGGGCATGACGATGAGCATCCAACATGCCTATCGCGTTGGCGACCGCGTCTTGACCGGTATTGCAAGCAGATGAGTGACAGTCGGCAGGGTTGAGGCGCGCCTTTTTGCAAAGCGGATGAGGAGGGATCATGGGCGACTGGTGGCAGGCGGTGATCGATACCCTGGCGGCGGATTTCTCCGATCTTCCGAACGCCGCCGAGGCGGCCCGGATCACCGTGCGTCTCCTGATCGCGGCGCTGCTCGGGGGGCTGCTCGGCTACGAGCGGGAACAGCAGGGCAAGTCGGCGGGGGTGCGCACCCACATGCTGGTCGCCATCGGCGCGGCCTTGTTTGTGCTCATTCCGCAACAGGCCGGGGTCTCGGAGGTGGAGATGAGCCGCGTGATCCAGGGTGTGATCGCCGGGGTCGGCTTTCTGGGGGCGGGGACGATCATCAAGGGCGGCGATGAAGAGCATGTGCGTGGTTTGACCACAGCCGCCGGCATCTGGCTGACCGCTGCGATCGGCGTCGCCGCCGGGCTGGGACGCGAGTCATCGGCCATCCTCTGTACTCTGCTCGCCTTGCTGGTCCTTTCGCTGGTGCCCAGAGTCGAGCGGTGGTTGGGCAGGGGTCGGAAGTAGCCGCAGCACGTTCCGCTCATCCATTGACCACTACAACACGACGCGGTCAACATGGCCATGGCACTCTCCTCGGCATGTCCATGCCCGCCCACCGGGGACCGGCAGGCGGCTCCGGTTTACGCCGTGCTGATCTCCTGATCGTCACCGACTGCCGCTTGGATGACAGCCTGTGCGATCGCGGTCTCCTGCTCCGACTGGGTCTGCGCCACCAGCACGATCTGGTTGTTGGCGATCGCATCGCTGATCAGATCCGCGAACCGCCGTTCCTGGTTTCCGGCGTCGCCCGAGGCACCGGCCACGGCACCCATCACACCGCCGACGCTAGCGCCCCAGCCGAGCAGCATGAGAGGCGCGAGCAACGGGCTGGCAATGAACAGCGTCACGTTCGTCGCCACCAGAGCCAGTCCCGCAAGTGCACCGAGACCCGTGCCAACGGCGGTTCCAATGGCGCCGTCGACGACCACGTCCTTCAGTACGGCGTCGCTGCCATCTTGCGCCGCAGAAGGCGGCGGAGCCGTATCACGTGTAAAAATCTGCAGCCGTTCGCGAGGCAACCCTCGCTCGACGAGGCTGGACAACACGCGTTCAACGTCGTCGCGGTACTCAAAGAAGCCCGCGACGTGATGCTGATATTCACTCATGTGTTTCTCCTGGGCCGGAACCGTGCGCGACGGATGGAATTAGAGCCTATCCGATCACAGCGGATGCGTCCGTGCGACGGCGTACAGAGGGCAAGCGCTGACCTGTATGTGCGACCGAACCGAAGGACGACGCGCGCGCTCCAGTTTGTGACGCTCCTGCTCGTCCTGATAGGCATCCAGGCGCGTCATCTGGGGCCGGTACTATGCAACCCAGATACAGCTTTGGCCGCTTTTGGACTCCGTCGCCTCTGAGCTCCGAACCCAGCCAGCGGATACTGCGCCGCGCTCGCGGCTAGGCGGGCGACTTAGGCCGTTTCGTTTCGCCTCGATTCCGCTTCCGGTTTGTACGACGCTGAAAGATCCATTCGTCTCCAGCACCACCGCTTCGGCCTGATCGAGCGTTGCGAGGCCCTCGGTGCGGACTGCCGCACACAGACTTTCCTCTGACCCCTATGGTTTTGTTTCTTGCATGCGCTTCTCGGAGGCCGCCGTGTCGGAAGCCACAGGCAAGAGATTTCCCCCTCCTTCAAAGGTCTTGCCTCCCGTGCCTGTTCCTCGATGACGATCGATTCGCTGTATAAACCAGCTTCTGCTTTTGTCGACACGACTTCCAGCTCCGCGTGCCGCGATTCGGCAGAGAGCGGCCTTCCCGGCGCGGTACCTCGCGTGTCCGTCGATTTCTGGTCGATCAAGGTGACGGGGATGCCTTGCGGGAAGACCACCGCGCGGGCCCCGTCGGGCATCGAGACGCCGTGACTCTGAAAGGCGCGCTTCACCAGCCGGATGACCGAAGACCGCACCTTCTGCCAGCTGTGCTCGCGTCCGTTTAGCCAAAAGTAGACTCGCAGGCTAACGGTTGCATTGCCGAGGCTGTCCGCCAGTACCGAGGGCTCCGGATCTTTCAGGACGACTGGGTGGTCTGCCAGAACCTTGCGTACGATCTCCTGGGCCTCCGCGATCGAATCGTCGTAGCCGATGCCGACCACAAAATCCGCACGCCGGTCGGGACTCGTCGAGGAGTTGCTGACGATGGCCCTGTAAACGGTCGCGTTTGGGATCTGCGCAAGATTGCCATCGAGGGTCATCAAGATGGTGGTACGCATGTTGAGCTGCTGCACATACCCAATCACGCTGGAGATCTCGACCAGGTCGCCCGTCTCGAGCGGTTCCTGCGCCATGACCGAATAGACTACCCCGCAGCACATGGAGCCGAGCAATACCGCCCGCACACATGGCCTGACACTGCGGCAGCGCCATCGTCGCATTGGAACGCCGCCTGAGGGGCGAGGCCGATGGCGGCGGTCAGCCAGATGTGATCTTCGCTTCGAACTCTTCGCCATCGGGCTCCGCGCCCTCGCCGTAGGCAAGGAGTCGCATGGCTCGCCGCTGGCGAAATTCGCGCAGCAGATGACCTCGCTCCTGCCGGACGCCGTTGCCCAACCGTTCATCGGTAAGTTTGGCGTCGACCGGTTGACCGCCCTGCTCAATGCCATCGATACGGTTCGTCGCGGAGGCACCATCTCGATCAGAGGCGTCTATGGCGGAATGGCGGACCCACTGCCCATGTTGACTCTGTTCGATAAGCAAGTCCAGATCCGTATGGGTCAGGCCAACGTCAAGCGCTGGATTGACGACCTCATGCCGTATCTCACCGGCGAAGGCGATCCGCTGGGCGTCGAAGATCTGGCGACCCATCGCCTTCCTCTCGCTGAGGCGCCCCGCGGTTACGAGATGTTCCAGAAGAAAGAGGATGGGGCAATCAAGGTCTTGTTAGAGCCCTGAGCCCCTGCTGCGGCGACTCGGGGTCAAGGGCGTCGCGGGCCTCCATCAGCGTTCTGGCCTGCCGGGCCTCGAAGAAGTCTTTCACGGGAGCATGGAGATCGCGGTAGATCGCCGAGTTGGATGTGATTCCGGCGAGCTCCTGTTCGCGGATGCGGCCGACCAGACTCCCGTCCTCTAATATTTCATGGGAAGTGCTATCCAGCCTGAAGCTCTCCCCGTTTCTGGGTCGTATCGAACAGACGAGAGTAAGTACTGGAGCAGGTTAGTGGATCACCATCACCTCGACATCTCCCGAGCGTTGTGCGACGTGGGCCGCAACAGCGTCGTCATGCCGATGGAGCTCGAGATCGAGCGACTCATTGCCGATCCGTAGATTCGTAAACCGCACTTCTTTGATGAAGTCCGGCAGCGCTGGCCGATTGAGCTGCAGCGTGCGATTCTCCGCGTCGAACCGCAGCCCGAGCACCGCCTGCAGGACCCCGAACAGCGAGGCGCTGGCCCAGGCCTGCGGGGAGCACGCGCCCGGATAGAGCGTGGGACCGTCTCCCGCGGCGGTGCGGGCAAAACCGCAAAGGAGCTCCGGCAGACGATGCATGTTCATATGCAGCGAGGTGTCGTAGAGGGCGCAGAGGATCCGCACGGCATCCTGGTTACGCCCATAATGCGAAAGCCCCAATGCGATCATCGCATTGTCGTGAGGCCAGATCGAACCATTGTGGTAGGCCATCGGATTAAAGCGCGCCGCATCGCTCGCGAGGGTGCGAATACCCCAGTCGCAACAGCTTGCTTCCGACAATAACGTCCGTGTGAGGGGCGCCACGCGTTCCTGCAGGGCTAACCCGCCGAACAGCGCATGCCCCGCGTTCGATGACCGGATCTTACAGGGCCGCTTTAGACCATCGAGAGCAATGGCATAGGTGGAGAGGTCATCGAGCCAGAACGCCTGGTCGAACCGCCAGCGCAACTCGTCCGCCTGCCGTTCGAGCACCTCGGCAAGCGCGGTACGCTCCATCAGACGTGCAAGACTCGCGAGGTTTCGCTTGGCCAGATGCGTATAGGCCTGAACCTCGCAGAGCGCAATCGGGCCTTCAGCCAACTGTCCATCGGCGTGGGAGATCGCATCGTTGGAGTCCTTCCAGCCCTGGTTAGCCAGCCCGGTCTCCGTCTGTGCATGGTACTCGACGAAGCCGTCGCCATCGCAATCGCCATAATCGTCGAGCCAGGCGCTCGCACGCTCTAGATTGGGCCAGATCTCACGCAATGTAGCGCGATCGTCGGTCTGGCGCACATAGCTGGCGGCGAGGACAATAAATAATGGGGTCGCGTCGACGGTACCGTAATAACGCGCGAAAGGAACCTCCCGCATCCGCGACATCTCGCCGTACCGAATCTCATGGACGATTTTTCCCGGCTGGGCGTCGGAGGCGGAGTCGCTCTCCTGGGCCTGAGTCGCGGCAAGTAGCCGCAGCACACCGCGCGAAATCGTAGGATCGATCCAGCCCGCGAGCAGGGCAGCGATAATGCCATCGCGCCCAAAGACCGTACTGAACCAGGGCACTCCGGCATACGGATAGAGCCCATACTCGGTCTCGGTAGCCAGGAGATAAAGATCGCTGCATGCCTGCCCGATCACGCGTTCGAACAGGATATCCGAACACCTCATCGAAGTCGCCGCACTGCGGCGCGCGAGATCCGTTTCCTGCTGGCGCTTGAGGAGCTCGCCGAAACGCGCACCCGTATCGAGACGCAGGGGGCCCTCAAGGGACACTTCAATCGCAACCTCGGCGGACTCTTTGGAATCGAGCTCCAACACGTACTCTGCGATCCCATTCGCCAGGCGATTGGGCGCACGATAAAAGCGAACCTTGGTTGAGTAAAGCACGCCATCGAGCGCCGTGTATTCAAATAACAGACAGTCGGCAGCGGCAGAAAGCCTCGTGTTGCCTCGCGCATCGCGCGTGTGCCCGCGCACTTCGAAAATATCCCGAAAATCTGCCTCGAAGCCGATAGTTAATAACACGTGCTGGTGATCGAGGCTGAAATTTCGCACCCGCATTCGCTCAAAACAGGCCGCACCGGACATGAACTTGGCCCGGTTGATATGAAGGAGATTATGGCTCACTCGCGTCCCGTCTGCCCGGTAGTAGTCTGGATTGGTGAGATCGACCATGATGGTCGAGGGTGTCCGTGTCCCCGAGTTCATGAGGAGGGGCCGTACGCCGAACAGCCGCAGCTCCCACCGCGACAGGTGACGCGTATCGCGTCTGTAAAGTCCTTTACCCCCGGAATCGGTGGGCAAGATATCGCCCCACCGGTCGAACAAGGCGAATTGATCGTCTGATTTGAATACCAGCGACTCTGTGTCGGTACCGGATTCTTCGAGGACGCGGTACTCGGCCTCTTCTGCACCATATCCAGCGCTCTGCCGAGACCCGTCGTTCATCGCGCTGCTCCCGCTTTCCCACGAGGCTGGGCGATCCGTGCCGAGGGCGACTGTCGGGCGGCAATCAAATGTTCGTAGAGCGCGAGATAGTCCTCCGCCATACGTCGCACCGAGAAACGCGCTTCGAAACGGGCACGGATCGCCCCGCGATCGAGCGTCAAGGCGGCGCGGGTCGCCGAGACCGCCTCGTCGAGACTGTTGACTACATATCCAGTGACAGCGTGGTCGATGACCTCGGGCACCGCACCGTTTGCGTAGGCAATAACAGGGGTACCTGACGCCATTGCCTCAACCATTACCAGCCCGAAAGGTTCTGGCCAGTCGATCGGAAACAATAGTGCCGCCGCATTGCCAAGGAGCTCAGCCTTGCGCCGCTCGTCCACCTCGCCCAAATAGGTTACGAAGGGTTCGTCGAAGAGATGCCGAATCTCCCGATCAAAGTATTCCTTATCGACCGGGTCCAGTTTCGCTGCAATCAGCAGAGGCATCCCGACCTGGCGCGCGATCTCGATCGCCTGATCGACACGTTTTTCCGGCGACAGGCGCCCCAGGAAAACGAGATAGCCACCAGCCCCGCGACCCGCACGGATGAGATTCGTTGGAAGCCCGTGATACACGGTTCCACACCAGTTCGCGTCAGGAATAGGGAGGCGCTGAGACTCCGAGATCGACACCAGCGGCAGTGTTGGGAAAGCGGCGGTCAGCTCAGGGAAATGCGGAAGGTCGAGGCGTCCATGAAATGTCGTCAACACGGGCGGCCAGTTTCCCGAATGAAAGATCGGAAAGTGAAGATAATCCCAATGAAAATGAATTACGTCGAAGTTCGCGGCCGATCGTATGATCTGCGCAAGCTGAACCATCATAAAGGCGTATGGGTCGAGGCCGGGGCCGGCAAGGCGTAGTGCTTTCGGTGTGGCCGGGATGAGCTTCGCCTGAGTGCGCGAATCCCCCGTCGCGAACAGCACCACATCATGACCGAGCGCAACCAACTCTTCGGTCAGAAATGAGACCACGCGCTCGGTTCCGCCATAGAGGTGCGGGGGACAGCTTTCGGCAAGGGGGGCGACCTGTGCGATTCTCATCGGAGCATTTCTCATGATGGTCTGCGCCCGGTTCGACGCCTATGCACACTCAGCAATCCGCGCGCCATGTCCTTAGACACATCATAACTATACCAAATACTCAGAAACTTAGTTCTCTTGCAAGGATTTCCATTCTTGCTGAGGGCGCACCGGACGAAGGCCTGGTGGAAATGCACCGGCGCGGGGTGAAAACCACCCACCCGAACCTCTCCGGCTCAACGCCCCTGGGGCAGCACTACCCTATTCCACTGGATAAGGCTGACTGAATATACGGACCTCGTCGGTCGCCTCCCTGCACATCCGCTGAAGCGCGGGCCGCTGGCCGTGTCGAACCGAAGCAATCGAAGCGCCATAACTCATCCGCACAAGCAAGGGGCTGTCGCAACGCATGCCGCGGTTCGTAAGGCACTGGCGTATAGCTTGCGTGCTCTTTTGCGAGCGATGGGCGGATTGACTCCGCCCTCCGCGTCCGGAAACACCACTCTATCCACAATCGAGGAAAGACCGTGACCCAGAACCAGCAACGAGGGCGAGGTCATCGTCAGTGAGCTTGGCCCACTTGACCTTCAGCTCGCCCTTTGCCTGATTCCAATTACAGCGTATCGTGTCCCAGTTCATGTCGTGCTCCCGACCGGTGGTCCGGTAATCGTTAAGTTGGTTGAGAGGTCGGCCGCTCGCCGAACGAGCGTTGAGCTTTCTCGTTCAGGCGCGGGATGCCGCCGACCACAATTACGTTAAGCAACTACTGTGCAGTCCGAGAAAGCCGTTGCGCACTGCGTAACGACAGTTCCGCATGCGAAAACCAGTCTTCCGGTACGGGTGCAAATCGTCCTGATGGCCGGTGCATTTCACCCATACTGGCTGCAACGACTCGGCGTCGTGCCTATTGGTATATCGACACTCTTGATCCGTCATTGAGCAAGATGTAGCAAGAAACGAAGCAGAGTCCAAGAGTTGCGCTGCACGCCGTGCACCCCGGCTATTCAGCATACCCGGTAGCGCACCAACGGCAAAAATTGGCACGTAGGATGCCTATTATTTGGCGATGCCGATTCGCGCATTCCGCGTTGGCAGTGACGACATGATCGGTGGAGAGGAGGTTGAAGATGAACACTAGCCAGGCTGTAGGCGTTGGAAGCGTCGTTCTGACTCTAATGACGGCGGCCCCCGTAGTTGTTGCGGACCAAGATTCTCGAGCGCAGACGGGCCAGCCCGCGCAGGACGAGCGCACGTATCGAAGTGGGGCCGAGAGCGGCATGTCGGGATCGGGTCTGACCGGCGGGTCTCAGGCCAATGCGAGTATCGATGCCGACGACATCGATGATACGAACGTAGTCAACAGCGCAGGAGACAAAATCGGCGAAGTCGAGCGCGTCGTCCGAAGCATTCAGGACAATCGGCTCTATGCAGTAATCTCGGTGGGCGGCTTCCTCGGCGTCGGCGACAAGGAGGTTGCCATCCCCCTGAAGGAGCTCCAAATGAGGAACGACAAGCTTTGGGCCCCTCTGACCGCTAGCACGCAGGAGCAGCTTAAGTCGCATCCGGAATACGACGAATCGCGGTATAAGGAGGTGTCGGATGATCAGCAGATCGATCGTTCCGACTTTGCCGCTTTCGAACCCGATTAGCCTGTAAGGAATGAGCGCACGGAGCGAACCTACGGCAAGGCAGCCAAGGTGCCGGCCAGGTTGTTCTGGCCGGCTGGTAGCTGCAAGTCCCTGGGTGCGATCCCTTAAGCCAAGACATATCGCGGAAACTAATGCAGCCAGCCCTCTCGGGGTGCGGCGCCGAACCGCTGACTTTGACCCGCTTGAATGTGCTACATTCAATCGCTTCTGAGGAACACATGATGACAATGCATAAAAACCATGGTCCGCAAATCAAAGACGATGGACGGTACGAGGCTCTGCGTGACCAGGGCGCGAGTAAGGAAAAGGCGGCACGCATCGCTAATACGGATCCCGCCGAGGCTGGCAGGAGGGGCGGAAAAGCGCCCTCTTACGAGGGCTGGAGTAAGAGCGAGCTCTATCGAAAGGCTCGGGAGGTCGGTATCCCCGGCCGTTCCAAACTTTCGAAAGCGGAACTGATCGACGCATTGCGTCATCATTAATCCCTCTCTGTGATGTCGGATCGTTGGGCCTATTGTCTCGACTTTTGCGGGTGCCTGAGGAGATTCCGGGGGCAAGCGGGGTGTACACAATCAAATGTCGTCAACCATGCCCGGCACATTTCGACGTCAGATTATCGGCCCCGGTTCCCTGGCGCCCCGGCGAGGTGTGCCACCTCCGGGGCGCCGGCTTCGGCGTCGTCCTATAACTCCTTAATGCGCTGCTCGATCCATTCGCGGTGGCGGCGCTCGTCCGCAAGATTCTGCTCGAGTGTGGCTCTTACGTCCGCCGACGTGTCTCCCTGCGCAACCGCCCGTTCGTACGCGCCGTTCGTGTCGTCTTCATTAGACTTCATGGCTTGAAGGATCGTCTTGTCGCCTATCAGGCCGGCAATCAAGACTTTGCCTTTAGTAAGCAGGCTCATCATATCGCCTTCGGTCGGAGGCTCATGGCCTAATTCCCGCAAGTGCGCGCCCAGATTCTGGGTATGCTGCTGGTGATCCGCCATGAACTCGGCCAGTTTCTCTTTGCTGCTGGCATCGTTCAGACGGTCGATGGCTGCCTGATAAGCCGCGATCGCGTCGTAGTCGAGTGTGATCAGATTCTCAAGACGCTCTTTCAGGTTGCTTTCGTTGCCAATTGCCACGGAGATTACCTCGTCTATTGATTGACTGGGATTGCGTTCTTTGCGTGAATAGGCATGGCGGGTGTTCCAACCCACGAGAGCCGCCTCGGCATCCATCCTCGCAACTGCACTCATACATGCCACTGTCGGCCCATCTGGGTAACTATTTTGGCGCGCGGCCGAGGCGCGTCGCACTGGCCAAGATGGACCGAGACGAAAACGGGTCACGCGCGATGATCCACATCGCCCCGTCGCCGGTACACTTTCTCTACTTTCACTAGCGTCGCTGAAAACCTCCATGCTGGCTGGCGTTATGGTCTCGTATCACCGCCGAAGAAAGGGAGCCATTCTCTGTATCACCCCATCTCTGCGTACCCAGAGGTGACGCATCGCGGCCGATACGTGCACGGCCATCAGGATGATGAGGACGAGCGCGCCAGCAAAATGCAGGCCGCGCAGTGAATACTGGAGCAATTGGTTTTTCTCTATCAGCGCAGGGATCTCCGCGTTGAAGAAATAGACCGGATTGCCGGATGCACTCGCCAGTAAATAACCCACAATCGGCATCGTGATGAGCAGGACGTAAAAGGTCCAGTGGTTCGCGTGCGCCAACCATTTTTCGGTCGGGCTCATGGTGTCCGGCAGGGGCGGGACCGGATGCGTGCTACGCCAGTACAATCTGAATAGCCTCGGTCTCAGCCATCGTCCTCTGCACCTGCGCGACCGTCTCGTTAACCCGCTGTTCGGCTTCTGGCTGTGTCAGACCAGTGCGCTGGGCGACGATTTGGCCGACATAACGAAGATCGTTGGGAGGCACTGTTCCTGCCGGCACCGCCCTCATAAGGATCCGGCCGACTTCCGCGACTTGTTGAGCTGTGGTTCAACAGGTTGAACACCGGTCACTGGCGAGGCGTGTTCAATGTGGATCTGGTCGTAGGCAACGGTTTTCGTAATGGGCATCGCAAGCCTCCGTAATACTCCGTAATAGGTAGAACCCACCCGCGCGACAGTCACATGACGGTCAGCGCCGGTGCAAACAGGCACCAATATTCCAGCAACAACGATGCCAGTCCTGAGGGTCCCCTTTCCGACCGCTTAGGTGTGGCATGCGAGGCCATCTCCACGGCGGAAGCGGATCAACTCAACGATAACGAGGGATATCCATCTCTCGCGGCTATGATCGCAGAAATGGGTCAAAAGCCCCTATCCCGGGTGTTATGCCCCTCTATCACTGGTCGACGAAGGGCTAGCGACAAACAACGAGAGTTCACGCATATGGCATACCGTCTGCTTGGGTAGTCGGCGGTCAAGCAGTTCGTGATCGAATTTCAACCCAACAACCGGCGGGAGATCGACGCATGCCAATCCTATCCAGTTCCAACCCGGACAAAGCGGCGCAAATCGACGATCAGCAAGTCAACCGGGGACACGGGGGAGAGATCCACCAAATCGCCGCGGACGATCGCGAGACCCTGACCACCGCTCAGGGGATACCGATCGCAGACGATCAGAACTCGCTCAAAGCCGGCGCACGGGGCCCGACACTGCTCGAAGACTTCGTCATGCGGGAGAAGATCTTCCATTTCGATCACGAGCGGATCCCCGAGCGGGTCGTGCACGCGCGTGGCATGGGGGCGCATGGCTATTTCGAGACCTACGAATCGCTCTCGGATATCACCTGTGCGGATATTTTTCAGCGCGCTGGCGAGAAAAGCGCCGGCATTCGTGCGTTTCTCAACTGTGGCAGGCAACAAGGGGTCTGCCGACCTCGCCCGCGACGTGCGTGGTTTCGCTGTGAAGCTTTACACCAAGGAGGGTAATTGGGATATCGTCGGCAACAACATACCCGTGTTTTTCATCCAGGACGCCATCAAGTTCCCCGACCTCATCCACGCTGCCAAGCAGGAGCCCGACCGTGGATTTTCTCAGGCACAGACCGCGCACGACAATTTCTGGGACTTCATCTCGCTGACCCCCGAGAGCATGCACATGGTCATGTCGATCATGGGACCGCGCAATCCCACGCTCTTTTCGCATGATGGAAGGGTTCGGCGTACATACCTTTCGTATGGTTAACGAGAAGTACGAATCGACGTTCGTCAAATTCCATTGGAAGCCGAAGCAGGCGATGCAATCGGTCGTCTGGAACGAGGCTCTCAAGATCAACGGTGCCGATCCGGACTTTCATCGCCGCGACCTCTGGGATGCCATCGGCAACGGTGACTTTCCGCAGTGGGATCTCTGCCTGCAGCTCTTCGACGAGCAGTTCGCCGAAAACTTCGCCTTCGACGTCTTGGATGCCACGAAGATCATCCCAGAGGAACTGGTACCGCTGCGGCGGGTCGGTCGTCTCGTGCTCGACCGGCGCGTGGAGAATTTCTTCGCCGAAACCGAGCAGGCCGCCTTCTGCACCCAGAACATCGTTCCGGGGATCGACTTCACCGAGGATCCGTTGCTTCAGGGACGCAATTTTTCCTATCTGGATACGCAGCTCAAGCGCCTCGGTTCGCCCAATTTTGCCCAGCTTCCGATCAATGCTCCCAAGTGTCCTTTTCGCAACTTCCAGCAAGACGGCCATATGGCCATGGTCAATCCCAGGGGCCGGGTCAACTACGAGCCCAATTCCTTGGGTGCATCGGGTGGTCCAAAAGAGACGCCGAAGGGCTTTCACAGCGATCCGTCTCCGGTCGAAGGTCCCAAGCTGCGCGTGCGATCCAAAACCTTTGCGGATCATTATTCCCAGGCCCGGCAGTTCTATATCAGTCAGACCGACGTAGAGCAACGGCACATTGTCTCCGCACTCATTTTCGAGTTGAGCAAGGTGGAGACGCTGGCCATCCGGCGGCGCATGGTCTCGCATCTGCTCAATATCGACGAGGACCTGGCGCGGCAGGTGGCCACAGGACTCGCTCTGCGCGCCATGCCCGAACCCGCCGAAGCCGCCATGCCGACCCGGATCGACCTGGATCCATCCCCGTCGCTGAGTATCCTGCTTAACCAGGAGAAGACGCTCAAGGGCCGCAAAGTGGGCTGCGTCATCACCGACGGCACCGATGGCGACCTGATCGCGGCGTTACGCGGCGCTTTGGATAAGGAGGGCGCCATGCTAAAGCTCGTCGCTCCCATGGTCGGGGGGAGTCACCACGGCTGGCGGGGACTGGATCGAGGCCGACGAAAAATTGGATGGCGGCCCCTCTGTCGTTTTCGATGCCGTGGTGCTGGCCATGTCCAAGGCCGGGGCCGATCTGCTGTTCGATGAATCGACCGCCAGGGACTTTATCGCGGACGCTTACGCGCATCTGAAGTGCATCGGCTATGTTCCAGAGGCGATCCCCCTGATGGAGAAAGCAGGCATACCTCCTACGAGAGACGATGGGCTGATCGAGCTCTCCGGCAAAGACCGCATACCGGTCTTCATCCAAGCTGCCAGCAATCTGCGTCTTTGGGAGCGTGAACCCAGGGTCAAGTGCATCTAATCCGCGTCCCGCACACGACCGGCGGTCGAGACGCTGCTGGAATGAATGCGCTGGAGACTGACGATGGCAGGCAGAGTTTGCACACGACGGGCGTGGGCGAAGCACCGAGCGACCGCGGGAGTTCCCGACGGCCAGCCCCAATTGCCTAAGCCATCAACGTTTCTTGTCGATCACGTTGCGACATTCTAAGTATCGGAAATAGAACGCCATGCACATTCAGATTTCTATGGTCCAGCTACGCAATTGGTTTCTACAGGGAATTGCACTCCTGGCTCCACTAGCGATCACTATTGCGTTTCTGTTCTGGCTCGTGCGAGCAGTGGAAATATTCATGGGCGATCTGCTGCAGGGCCTCTTGCCCTTGAATTGGTATATCCCTGGGATGGGATTAGTCGCTGGCGTGTTGCTTACCTTGGTCGTCGGTCTGCTCGCGAATCTTTTCCTGATACGCTGGTTAGTCGGGCTCGGAGAGCGCATCGTCGACCGCATTCCCCTCGTAAAAACGTTGTTTCAGGCTCTGAAGGATATGGCCCGGTTCCTTGCGCATGATCCAGATCCAACCTTCGCACGGCCGGTCGCTATCGACATCCAGGGCCTGCGGATGGTCGGCTTCGTGATGCAGGAGCACGCTCGCCTACCCGATGACAGGCCAGAAGAGGAGCGGATAGCGGTCTATCTGCCCATGAGCTATCAACTCGGAGGCTACACACTCTTCCACCAGGAAATTCTGTTGCGGATCGCCATGCCAGGTCTATAGTCTCGGCCTAGGCCTCGCGCTGCTTGCGGTCCGCGCCCGGCTTGCCGAGCGGCCGCCGCCTTGAGACGCATCGGGAAACGGGCGCGATCACGCCGCGCGGGTGTAACGCTGCTCGATGGCGCTCCGAATCTGCGCACGCGTCTCCATTGGATCAGGGTCCGACTGAGCTTCCGTCTCCGCCGTCTCGTCGGCCAACGCACCGTCTTTGATCGCGATGCGGAACCAACGCGAATAGTCGCCACAACGCAGATGATACAACCAAGTGGCGTCATCGACACCGGCGGCCAACTGTACGAAACGTGCGAGATTCTCCGCGCGCAGGTTGAGTGCGCCCTGCGGACCGCGGAAGTAGAAGCTCTTGTCTTCACCCAATTCGCCATCCGCATATTTGCGCCGGTGGCGGCGACGCTCCGCCTCGGGAGGGGCGATTTCGAAGCGAATGGGCGCTTCCTGTCCCAGCTGCCAGGCCAATGCCTGACCCGGTTCCAGCGTCACGGGTGCCATTGCAGGCGCGGGTTGTTGCAGCACCGCACTGAAGCGCTGCAGCGTCTGCTCTGGCGTCTTGCCGAGGGCCACGATCAGCGTGACCGCGGTAAGCACGACGGGCGTCACGTGGTCTGGATGAACGGTGATCAGCAGCAAGCCGCCGAGCCGCTGGGGGAAGGTCTGAAACGTCGGTTTCCACAAGGTCGGCAGCAGATGGTGTGCCTCGTCGATTACAATCCAATGCGGGCGCCCAGTGCGCGCGCGCAACGTCTGCAACCGGGGCAGCAATCCCTCGAAGTAGGCTGGGCGGTTCTCCAATCCGACGCCGAGCAGGTTGACCACCACGTTCCGCTCTGGCGTCTCCAGCAACTCCAGGACCTCCTCCACCCGGGGCTCGTGTTCGCTGTCGCCCAGACAGACCGTCCCGGCGAACGCCTCGTAGTCGCCTTCGGGGTCGATGATGCAGAATTGGTAGCCCTGTTCGGCTAAGCGCTCCAGAAAGCCCGTTGCCAGCGTCGATTTCCCGCTTCCCGACGAACCGGCGAACAGGAGCGTCTCGCCTGCGGGCGCAAGACGAAGCTCGGTGCCATTGTTATCGATACCGAGCAGGATGTGGTGCCGGTGGAGCCGCGGCTCCAACTCGCGCAGGTCGGTGGCGATCAACGCATCGATCAACTCCACCACGCCCGCACCATGATCGCCATGCGTCACCCAGTCGGCGCGCTCTTTAAGGATCGGCAGCGCGTTGGCCACCGCGACGGCACACTCGCAGAGGCTAAGAAACGCGTGGTCATTCTCGGCATCGCCGACGCCAACCACGTTGCGCGGCGAAAGCTTCAGGTCGCACAGCGCTGCGCTGAGACCCGATGCCTTGTTGATCCCCGAGGGTAGGATCATGACGGCGCCTTTGTTGAAGATCACTTGCAGTTCCAGTGCGAGGGCACGAATCGTTTCAAGTACCGTATTCTCGTTGGGCTCCCAGGTCGCCACGATCACATGGCCGATAGACAGCGGCACCACGCCACGGTCGCGCAACGCCTGAACAAACGCCTCGGACACCCGCTCGCCAAGCGGTTGCTCCGTCCGATCGGCGGGGCAATAGAGCAGCGCGCCATTCTCGGCCACCACGCGATCGAAGAGGTAGAGATGCGGAAAATCCCGCATGAGACCGGCCAGTTCACGACCGGTAACCAGGATCAATCGCCGGCCGGTCTCGCGTAAACGCGTGAGCGCCTCTACAGTCGCTTCATCGACCAAACCGCCGTGGGCGATCGTTCCATCATAGTCACAGGCAAGCGTCAGATAGCGCATCGAAGGAATGCCCCGAGAGGACGGCTCGCGACAGCATGGCAAGCGTGGTGGGATTTCGTATTGCGAGGCCGCGGCGCGACCTCGCAAAGATGATTGGTCCGAAGGATAGGACATCCAACTCCGCACTATTATCATTGGCGGATATATGGAAATGCACGCGATGTGCGCCATACTTGGCTACTTCATTTGTACCGTGTATATTTCCAACCCGCCAGGCTCGGCAGCCTGACTTAGGCCGCGGATACGACGATGCCTTTGTCGCCAAGCTAGCACCGATCGCGCGACGCTGCAGTGCTCCAGTTACCTCGGCGGCAGCAGCAACGACATCGGCATCAGAAGGAGGCGCGGATGGGCGCAGGCCTTGCCATAGCTTGAATCCGGCTTGGCTGGTGGTGACAAACCATACGGCAATGGCAAATAAGACAGCCCAAGTTTGATCGTGCCGCAGCCAGTCGAACCATCCTGCGCCTTGCGCGTGAGGTGCGCCCAATAGCGCAGCCGTTGCGGGAGGTGGCGATACGCCTGCCAGCCGTCGCTCATCACCGGGCGCCTGCGTGTCCAACAGGCCCTGGGTGATGCTCACGATCAGCCATGGCTCCACCACCGGGGCCCACAGGGATCGCCCCACCGAGCTCGCTCAACGCCACGAGCTGCCCGGAGGCACGCTCGCGCTGCCCCATCCAAGCCTGCTGGAAGCGGCCTTCCGCGACGATCAGGCGGCAGGCCTCCTGCCACAGGGCGGGCATGGTCGGGCTGCGCACGATGGCGGCATCGAGCTGGGCGCGCAGGCGGTGCATATACCCCGGCTTTGACGGCTTCGATTTCTGCGCGACCGGAGACCGGGATGATCTCGATGCGATGGCCGAGCACAGATTCCTTGTAGGCGCGGGACGAGCTGGGGCCCGACGCCGGGCCGGGGCTGATCCCGAACCCCAGCTAACGCCACCCCGTTCGGCTGACCCGTTCGGTCCGGGCGGGGTCAACCGGCGGGTTCGAGCGCGCGCATCCG
>JBGSOR010000367.1:0-4352 GCA_041738985.1 Chromatiaceae bacterium
ATCGGCAGGACCCGCAGCGACCGCCCGCACCGCAGTACCCAGGCACGCTCGGGCGCCAAGAGGTCCACAGCGGGGGCCGTGCCGTCCTCTTGATGGGCGGCCCAGAGGGAGACCACGGAATAGGGCGAGCACAGGGTGGCCAGCGAGGGATGCAGCGTCAGCCGCAGGGACGGCAGGGTCTCCGGTCGGGCCAGGGCGGATGCCAGGGAGTCCGGGTCGATGGGTTGGGCGTCCGCCGCATGGAGCGCGTCCAGGCAGGCCAGCTCCAGGCGCGCCAGGTCTGGCAGGTACGGAAACAGCGACGCCAGGTCGCTGTCGGCCATGAACACTGGGAAGCCGCGTCCATAGCGCGCCAGTACCGGTGACGACGGCGGGTGCGCACGCACGAAGGCGCGCGCCAGGGCGCGGAAGCGTCCCTCGCCGGCCACCGCCTGGGTCGCCGGGAAGGTGTCGGCCAGGGCCTCCATGAGCGACACGGTCACGTTATTGCGGTAGATGGCGAAGCGCTGCACGGGGTCGGAGCCGTTCCAGGTCACGAGCCCCGGGGGGACATCGCGGTCCGGGTCCAACAGCGCGGTGCACCAGTCGGTCTGTCCGCTCATGCGGCGATCCTCCCTGCGACATCCCGGGCCACATTGGGGCCCTCCAGGAGCCGCTCGGCCCGCTGCGCCTCGGCAGAGAGCCGGTCGAAGGCGGGGATGTCGTTATCCCACTCGATGAGGGTGGGTTGGGGGCCGATCTGCCCGAGGGTCCAGGCATAGAGCCGCCAGACGGCGGGATCCACGGCGCTGCCGTGACTGTCGATGAGCAGGGGGTCCCCGGCGGTGTCGGTCTCCCGATGAAAACCCGCCAGGTGGATCTCGCCGACCCGCTCCAGGGGCAGTGCGGCGAGATAGGCCATGACGTCGCGCCCGTGGTTGGAACAGGAGACATAGGCGTTGTTGACATCGAGCAGCAGGCCGCAGCCGGTGCGCTCGACGACCGCCGATATGAACTCGGCCTCGCTCAGGGTGGACTGCGCAAACTCCACATAGGTCGCCGGGTTCTCCAGCAGGATGTGCCGCCCCAGGGCGTCCTGTACCCGATCCAGGTGGGCGCAGACCCGGGCCAAGGTGCGCCGGTCGTAGGGCACCGGCAGGAGGTCGTTCCAGAAGACGCCGCCGTGGCTGGACCAGGCGAGATGCTCCGAGAACAGCGCCGGACGGTAGCGCTCGAGCAGTCCGCGCAAGGCGCGCAAATGGTCGGGATCGAGTGGGTCCTCCCCGCCGATCGACAGGCCCACGCCATGGATCGAGAGCGGATAGCGTTCGGCGATGGCGGTCAGGTCGGCATGCATGGGGCCACCGGCCACCAGGTAATTCTCGGCATGGATCTCGAAGAACCCAAGGTCGGGCGAGCCTTCCAGGATGGCCTGGACATGGGCGGGCTTGAGGCCCACCCCGGCCCGGGGGGGCAGGCCGGCATGGTACCCGGGTCCGGGCGCGCCAGCCGGCGCCCCGATCGCTTGGTTGCGCGCTGAGGTCACGGCTGGCACTCCCGACGGACCCTAGGATTTTTCCTTGAAGGCCACGAGCTGGCCGTGGCCGGTCGGGGACTTGGGCGAGGCCGTCTGTTCGCAACTGCCGGCAGGTACGGATTTCCAGGCATTGCCCTGGTAGTCCTTGGTCGAGGTCCCGGCGCAACTGGTGCCCGGCCCCGCCTTGCAGTCGTTCTTCGCCTTCAGTGCGATGCCGTAACACTTTTCCTTGGACCCGGTCTCGGCCGCGCCGGCCGGCACGGCGGCGATGGTCAGGGCGGTCCCGAGGGCGACGGCGAGGGCGGCAGCAGTGGCTTTCTGGTTCATGGCTTCACTCCGGTCTGAGATGGTTGGTTGTACGACTGCACTTCACCAGCTTGGGCTGGCCGGGCCCTGGCCGCGGGTCGCGGGGCCAGTGCCTCGTACCGGTAGTCGTCGCTCGACCCCGGATCCTTACAGCCCACGGTGCCCCGATCGGAGGATCGATGGAGGAGCCGACCCCAGCGGGGCGCGTCGATGCGCTGTAAACCCGCCTGGTTCCCAAGCAGGCGGTGGAGCAGAAGCCCCGCCCATAGAACCCCGGCGCCTGGTCCCGTGCCGATAGACCGGAAATTTCCCCCAGGGTCGGGATCGAAAGTGCCAGGATCGGGTTCATCGTCGCCTACGCTGTCCAGGTTGCGGGCCGGCAGCCCGACACCGCGTCTGTACCGAATGGTCGACAGCAGGGGTGCGATCCCGAGCAACGACGACCGGCTGGACATGCTCGCCCACATCCGGGCGGTGACCGGCAAGCCCGTGGGCTTCAAGGCTCGGTGCCCCTGAACGTCTTGTACGCGGGCATCGCGATCCCGAACCTCACAGCGAGAACGCGCTCCGCCACCGCTGCCCGATCGACCCCGCCCCGCTGGTCCGAGGTGGATACCCGGAAGCCCAACCGACCGTTCGCCGGCGCGCTGGAGAGCGCGCCGGCCGTTTGGGCGAAGCGGGCGCTATTGAATCGCGGCCTCGATCAGGCCGCCCACCGCGCCCAGCGGTTTGCCGGCCTCGGCGGGCAGCCCATGGCGCCGGGCGAGATAGTCGGGGCTGTTCCAAGCGACATGCACCTGACCCTGGTCGTCCTGCCACACCAGGACCTTGAGCGGCAGATCGATGGCGATCGTGGGTGCCTTTTGCATCAGGGGAGTGCCGGCCTTGGGGTTGCCGAAGATCAGGACCTCGGTGGGGCGCAGCTCGAGCCCCGCGGCCTTGGCCTCGCCCGAGTGATCGATGCGGGCGAAGACCTTGACACCCTTGGCGCCCAGGGCGCCCTCGATCTTTGCGACGGTCTCCGGGACCGGGTAAGGGCTGTCGCGGGTGACGAGTCCGGACTCGCCCGCGGCGGCGGGAGCGGCAATGACGGGGATGAGCAACAGTAGTGCGAGGGCAAGCGGTCTTTTCATGGTCGATCTCCTGTGACGGGGGTTGAGCCTGTGCGGGTGGTTGAAGGGGAAGTGCTCCGATGGGCGGCAGCGACCGCCGCCGGTCCCAGTGCGTAGAAGCCCTGCTCCCAAGGCGCCTGGTTGCGCCGTGCATCCTGAACCCGCGGGCTGAAGCGCACGGCGAGTAACACCAGGCGGTTGATCCAGCCGATCGGCCATCGGTCATCGGATCGTCCCCCCTGGGCGCGCCAGTACTCGGGAATATCCTGGCGATATGCACCCGCTGCGGTCTGGCCGTGGTGATCCCGTGCGTTGACCAGCAGCCGGACCGCCAGGCGCGGGCCGTCCGTCTTCGGGCGCTCCGTGAGCAAACGTCATCGCGCCGAGCGAAGCTTGGCGTCTCTTGCGGGGTGAAAGTCCCCGTCGGGTAAGGGCTAGCGACCCGCCCGTATCGAGTGTTGATTCCATTGCGGAGCGGGGTAACCCGCGAACAATAGATGGGGTAAGCGTACACAGAGAATCTTGTAGGCCGTAGGGGAAATCGCGTTCCCTGAAGTGCTGGTACAGCTTCGAAATGCCCAATGCGGATGCCGACAGTTTTAACGTGCTGGAAGGCAACATGAAGCGCTCGGTTCATCGCGAGAGCGCGGATGTCCGCCGGAGTCCTCAGGCCGTGGCATGCAAGAAGAGAGACGTTCGAGAACTCGGGAAGCCCCGTAGGTTCCTGGATGAAGTACGATGATGAAGCCGTCGGTGTTGGGACACGGGAGGGTGATGAGCCCGGAAACGGCGTGGGCACGGGGGGAGTCATCGGACATGGAGCATCCAGGCAGGCTGGCAGCAGCCGTATGCTTACGAGGTGTCTTATCGGGCATAGTAGTCTGAGGTTGGGAAAGCCAGCCACGTGGCGAAGGACCCGACGGAAGTACGCCGCCCACAAAGGAAACTCGTGCCGGACACGCAGGATCGGAGCACACGAGCCAACCTCACTGTAGGGCATAACAACTGGGCCTTGTAACGGGTAACTGTGAAGGTCCGCGCGAATGCGAGTACAACCGAGGAACCGGATGCGGGAAAACTGCACGTCCGGGATTGCGCCGGGGGCGCAGGGTAACCGGCGTCCCTACGGCGGAGGCAAGGCATGTGGTATTGGCGCCGGCCTCCATCCAAATCCGCACCTGAAGCTGCACATCGCCGATGGCGTAACGCCAGACCGGCAGCCGTCCGTCCGGGTGAAAGGACTCCAGGTGCAGGTAGCCCCTGGGCTCGATAGCGCCGCCCGTCCAGCGGTTGCAATGCAGGGGCTGGCCTACCCCGTCCAGGATCGGGGTGGCGTCGGCCTTGGCGAAGACCAGCGTCCGCCCGAGCGGCGGCTTGAGCGGCGCCACCAACAGGCCGTGGTAGCGCCGGGTGAGGGT
>JBGSOR010000380.1:0-2211 GCA_041738985.1 Chromatiaceae bacterium
CCGCGTCGCGGCGCGCCGCCTCTCCGGCCGCCAGGTGTTCGAGAAAGCGGCCATGGGTCCAGGACTCGCGCGCCGCCTGCTCTGCCACAGCGGCATAGTGGCTGAGGAAATACCGCAACTGCAGCCGTTCGAGGTGCTGCACCAGGACCTGCTCAGTGAGGTTCGTGGCCGTCTCCCCCCGCGCGGGCCTTGCCGACGGTCCCATAGGGCGACAAGTCCGGTGGCGGCAGCTCCAGCTCCAGCACGTCCTGGCGGCGCAGCAGCACCAGCGGGCTGGGCTCCGGCAGCTGGCGGCCGCGGGCCTGAATCAGATGGGCGATGTACTCGTGGCTGTTGCGCCTCGAACGTCAGGGCATCGGCCATCGCTCGGGTCACCGCCTCCTCGCCGTGGATGTCGGCCAGGGCGAGGATCTTGCGCACATGCGACAGGGCATTGCCGCGCCGCTCCAGCAGGCCGGTGTGGTACTTCGCCGCTAGCGTTGCCGTCGCGAATCGCACACCAGGTGGCGTAGTCGATCATGACCGCCCCTCCAGGACCGCCCGCAACCGCGTGAGGTGGATGCCGGGCGGGATCGTCCCGCGGAGACTGAGCACCTGGTAGAGCGGCGGATCGAAGGCGATCAAGTCCAGGGCGATCAGGTCACGGCGCGCCTGCGCCAGCCGTGGCGCCGGCAACCGCAGGCGCTGTGACAGGGTGGCGTCACTGTAATAGCTCAAGCCATGGACGTCGGCGACGTCGCCGCGGGCGGGGTGACGGTCGCGGCCGGTGCAAGGGCCTTTCGCCGGCTGTAGCCAGGATGGGCCTGGCGCCACGCTTGCACCCGGGCGACCGCGCTCGGCCCCCGGTGGTAGTGGCGATTCTCCTCCTTGGCCAGCCACTTGGCCTGACTGGCGCGTTTGCTGGCAGCCCGGCAGGAGGGCTCCGCACAGTAGTGCTGATGACGGGCATTGCGCGCATCCGGGGTGAAACTCTCGCCGCAATTCGCACACGTTCGCCGCCGTTCCCGTCCCATGTCGCGCCTCTCGCCAGATCATCGCTCCGGCGCGAAGACAGTCACGGAAGAACACCGAAGAAAACCCCAACGGGAAAGAAAACGCCAGCTTGCTGCTTTTCTAACCAGCAAAGACGGGGAAGAAAAACCAGTTTCACCTCGGCAGGTTCAGACCGGTTTCAGGTCGGCCGCGACAGGCAGCGCACGTGCGCGCCGATCCAGTCGCCCAGGCCCTGGGTTCGAGTGGCCTCCACGTACGTGTAGCTCGATGCTCCGAACACGGCGACGAAGACCTGGGCCTGACGTTCCTCGCCGGTGGCGGGGTCGATGACGGGCACCGTCTGACCGCTGTAGTCGACAAACAGACGCTCGCCGGGCGCATGGCTCTGCCGCAGGGTCACCGGCAAGGCGCGGGCGAAGGCCCGGTAGTGCTCGCAGAAGGCACTGTACTGGTAGCCGTCGGCGCGTAACTCCCGGTACTCCTGCCAGAGCAGGTCCAGGGTCACCCCAGAGCGACCCAACTGGCGATGCACTGCGGCCCAGTCCGGCTCCGGGCGTTCGACCCCGGAGGCGGGCTGGACCGGAAACAGCGCCGCTTCCACGGCCCGTTCGCTCAGGCCGTCCGCCAGCGGCCAGGCGAGCCCGGCTAGCCGGGCCCGGCGCAGGTAATCGGCGACGGTGGAGGGGGAGACCTGCAGGGCTCGGGCGATCTCCCGGTTGGCGCGACCGCACTCATGATGCAGCCGCAGAACTTCTTGAATCTTGCGCATGGATAACCTCGTGTTCACGAACAGCACCTCTGGGGGAAATACCAGGGTGCCACGGTTATCCCGCGCGCCGTCTCGCTCGTTCAGGTGTCCAATTTGCCCTGGAACCGGTGTCCAGTTTGCCCTGGAATCGCGCGTGCGTATTCCACGCCAAATTGGACACCGATTCCACGGCAAACTGGACACCCAGTCCAGCGCAAACTGGACAGTGTCTGGTCTGCTCGGCGATGGCCGGACCAAAGCGGCAACGGGCCAGGCGGATGAGGAGATGTCGTGCCGCCTCTCGGCCCTGCTCCAGGCCCTGCTCCAGGCCCTCCTGTTTCCATTGGTCGGTCCAGGCTTCCAGGTTTTCGGCCAGCATGCGATACACCTCCATCAGGTCGCTCAACGGTGGAAAGTGGATACCCGGCAGCCGCTTGGGTAGGAAGACCCGGCCAAACCAGACGGCGAAG
>JBGSOR010000403.1:0-15918 GCA_041738985.1 Chromatiaceae bacterium
GCAGGTGCAGGCGCCAGTGCGGCCGCCACACCTTCGACGGCGCGGCTGGTGAACGAGGGCGGTGCCCAGGTGCTCGTCATCGGAGACGAGCTGAGGCGCGGCTGGCGCATGACCGGGACGGCCCTGGACCGGGCAGGGTTCGCGGTGGAGGATCGCGACATCAGCCGCGGCGTCTATTACGTCCGTTATCAGGACACGGATGCGGGGTCGCGCGGTCGCAAGGAAGGCTGGCTGTCGCGGCTTGCATTTTGGCGCGGCAACGATATCGACAAGGTCAAGCAGTACCAGATCCGCGTGGAGGGGAACGACCGGGAGACTCGGGTGTCGGTGCTTGACCCCAAAGGCCAGCGCGATACGTCCGCATCGGCCGGGCAGATCCTCGCGCTGCTCCAAGAGCAGATGAACTGAGGGTCCGCACTCTGCCGTGCGGGCTAGAGTCCCCTGTGGCGCGACGCTGGCGCCAGCTGGAGGCATGGCCTCGGGCGGATCCAAGTCGACCCTAGGTTGATCGCCATTGCGCTTTGCCACCCTCGGGAGCGGTAGTCGGGGCAACGCGACCCTGGTGGAGTACGATGGGGTCCGGCTGCTGGTCGATCTGGGCTTCAGCCTGCGCGAGACGGAGCGGCGCTTCGCCCTGCTTGGGGTGGATCCAGGTGGGGTGCGGGCCCTCTTGCTGACCCACGAGCACGGGGACCACGGTCGGGGTGTGGTGGCATTCGCCACCCGTTACGGGGTCCCCGTCTGGACGACGCCCGGCACCTGGCGGGCACTGGGCTCCCCGAAGGTCCCGGCGCTGCGACTATTTTCCGGACATGGCGGCGGTGTCGCCCTGGACGGGATACGGGTCCTGCCTTATCCGGTCCCCCACGATGCCCGGGAGCCTTGTCAACTCGTGCTCGAGCATGCGGGCAGGCGCTTGGGGATGCTCACGGACGCAGGCGCCGTCACACCGCACATGCGCGCGGTCCTGAAGGATTGCGACGCCCTGATCCTCGAATGCAACCACGACCTGGACCTGTTGCGCCAAGGGCCCTATCCGCCCCCTTTGCAGCGCCGGGTGGGAGGGGGGCTCGGCCATCTGAGCAACACCCAGGCGGCTGAGCTGCTCGATGGGTTGCCGCACGCCGCCATCCGCAGCCTACTGCTTGCTCACATCAGCGAGAAGAACAATCGGCACGATCTGGTTCGTGCGGCGATCGGGGGCGTTTGCGAATCGCTCGCAGGCCGAGCCCAGATTGCCGGGCAGGATGCTCCCGGCCCCTGGCTTGATGTCTAGCCTGTATAGACCCAGACCGCATCCCCGACCGAGATTTGACCGACATTAGACCGAAGCTCGACCGAATGTCTCCGGTGGGTATGCTTAACTGAGCGCCGTGGTCAAGTACCCAAAGGCATTGACCTCGGTGGCGCAGTAGTTGACGCCTTAACCAAGCATCCGTATTCCCCGCCTGCCATCTTCCGATGCGAAAGGTATGAATACGCTCGATGCAGTGACCCATATTCACTCGTCTTCCCGGAGAACGACAATGAGCAACTTATCCCTGCGTCCCCTGAGCTGCGCGCTGGCCTTATCCCTGGGAATGGGGAGCGGTGCGGTATTCGCTAAGGGCCCCGACGCCCAGCCTGGTCAAAGCCAGTCGACACTAGAGTACCACTGCGTATCTACCGCTCCAACGACTGCCCCCGCGGCGAAGTCCCCGCAATGGAGCAACTCCAAGTCCTGCCTGCCCCTGAGCTCGGTTCAGACAACCAGACAGGTCGGCTATACCACCACTGCCAAGACTCCATCGAGGCCGGCTGGCCTGGTGATGCCCCAGTAGGCGTCCTCGATCCCTCTCTCTTGCCCGGGAGAGGGAGTACCTCCAGAACCGTTCTCGGCTCTGGCTTGGGCGATGATCGATCAAGAAGTCGACAACTCTCCGATTCAATCCAGTCGACGTCGGCTAAGCCGAAGCGGATCGCCGCCCTACTGGCTCTACTGCCGCTAGTCTGTTTGCGATTAGAGAGCGCAGCTCTTCTAAATCCCTACGATGGGACCATCGCGGACGCTCTTCAGGTGTTGATCGGCTCGGCGGTGCAGTAAGAAGCGCCGGACGGCGCCCAGTCGGTCGTAAACGACATCCCGATAGAGTGCGTTGCGAAAGGCGTAGCGGGTCGCGACTGTTTCGTGGGGCTCCAGGCTGAGGCCCGTGTCGGTCAACATGCCGTCTGGGGCCGCCAAAGCGGCGCATCGGCGCTCCTGCGTCTCCCGATCGCTGTCGAGGACGGCCGCGACGAGTGTGGTGCTGAACTCCGTGCCGAGGATACTTGCCGCTTCCAGGGTTTGGCGCTCATCTTCCTCAAGGCCCGCCAAGCGCCGCTCCACTAGATTGCGGGCAGCGGCCGGGATGCCTTTGGTCAGGGCGTCCAGACCCCTTGTCAAACGCCATTTGCCATCGACAGGCGCCAACAGCCGCGCGGCAAGCCAGTCCTCGACCGTTGTGGTCATTAGAAACGGCTGTCCCCCGCAACGGCGATGGAGCACCGGGACCAAGCGAGACGCCAAGCCGGTATCGGCAAACCGGGCCGCCAGATAGGCCTCGATCGCGGTCGAATCCAACTCGGCCAGTGGCAACATCGTCACGGTGGGGCGGTGTCCCCACTCGCTGAGCAGAGTCGTCGCGGATCGGTCCGCATCCGGACGGAAAGAGCGATCCCCGGTTCGCCAAGTGCCAAGGACGAGCGACCGTGCGGTGCGCCGTTTTAGAGTCCATGCGTTGAGCCATTCCAGGGTCGGGCGGTCGGCCCATTGCAGGTCCTCGAGCAACAGCAGGCCGGGCTCGTCGCTGGTCAGCGCATCCAGCGCATCGAGAAGCTCGCGCAACATCCTGGTCCGATCAGCGCCTTCAACCCGCTGTCGCAGCGCAGATTCGCTGCCAGGCGGGATCAAGGTCGGTAACTGGAGTAGCCATAAGGGGGAATGGCGGTCGAGTGCGCCGACCAGACGGCCCCGCCAATGTCCGCGGCCCAGGCAGCCCAGTGCGTCCAGTAGAGAAAGGTAGACTTCGCCTTCGTTGTGCTGCTCGACGCATTGGCCACGCGCTACCCATCCGCGACCTGCGGCGCTGACCTTCTGCATAAAAGTTTCGGCTACTGTCGTCTTTCCTATGCCGGCTGGTCCGAGTAACAGGATGCATTGGGGACGCTCCCTCTGGGCTTCTTCCCAGGCCCGTTGCATGCGCGCCAAGGCGGCCTCGCGACCGAAGCAATGGTCTTGCGGAAGGTTATTGCTAGGATCGGGGGCAATGCCCGCAGATTGGGAGCGCGGGGGTGGCTCCGTCTCGATGTATCCGACGAAGCGATAGCCGTAGCGACCGACCGTTTCGATGAATCGGGCGTGGTGGGGGGAATCTCCCAGTAGCTTGCGCAGCTCAAGAATGCACTGCTTAGGAGCGGCCTCCGCGCCGAAACGCCCCGGCCAGATTGCTTGGCTTAATTCATCGCGGCCGACCACCCGGTCGCGGTGCTCGATGAGATAGCACAGCACCGCCAGCGACTTGAGCCGAATCGGCAAAGATTCGCCATCCCGCCACAGGCGACCGCGAACCGCCTCCAGCCGAAACGGAGGAAACACGATGTCCTGCGATCCGGCCATTCCTCCCCTCGCCCATCTTTTTTTTCCTTCCCGACTATAACCAAACTCAAAGCCGTCTAACCCGGAAACATTTAATAGGAATTCGACCGCGTCGAGCCGACGGTTGCTTGGATTTCCGGCCGACTCGGTTCGCCCGCACTCTCTCTCGCCCGCGTGCGAGAGGGCTCCTCGGCGAGTCGCTTGCGCCACTCCTCGAGGCCGGGTTTGGCGGCGTTCTTCACGGCAAGCTTCCACCAATAGCCGATCGCATTGTCGCCGAAGGAGATGGCCTTGCGCGGCAGGGCGAGGGGATGGTCCGCGGGGGTGGCGACACCGCGCAGGCAGGTGGTGGCACTGATATAGCCGGTCTGGTTGGCCGTCTCGATGGCGCTTCGGTCGAAACTGCCGAAGGGGTAGCAGAGGTGTCGGACCTCGGCCCCGAGAAGGTCCTCGAGGGCCGCCTTGCTGTCGGCGAGCTCGGCGCGCTGGACGGCCGGGCTCACCTCGCCGAGCTTCGCGTGGTTGGCCGTATGCGAGCCGACGGTCATGCCAGCCGCATGGATCTCGCGCAACCGCGATGCCGACATCAGACGCGGGATGGGGCGGCCAGGGTCCTTGGCAAACCACTCCGCGCGCCGCCCGACCCAGCCGCTGATGGCATAGACGGTGGCTGGGAAGCCGTGCGACTGGAGCACCGGCAGCGCGTGGTCGTAGAAGCCGTCGTAGGCATCGTCGAAGGTCAGGACCAAGGCGCGCCGTGGCATGGGGCGCTCTCGGGCGAGACAGGCGAGGGCAGTGTCCAGATCCAAAACCCGGTAGCCAAGGTGGGCGATGAGGCGCATTTGGCGCGCGAACCTTCGGCGGTCGCAATAGTTCGCACGATGCTCGCGCATGGGCGCGAAGTCTCCCACCTGGTGGTACATCAGGATCGAGATGCTCAAGCTGTGGGTCATGTCGGAATGGTGCGATTGAAAGTAGAGATAGCCAGGACCCAGGGACTTGCAATCCGGGGCCCGGCCGCGCGACCCGAACGCATGCCGGACGAGCCCCTGTGCGCGGCGTATCGGTGGACGCGGCATCCAACGTCCGAGCGCGGAGCCATCTCGTCTCAAGCCTGGACGAGCTGTCGATAGAGCGCCAGATACTGGTCCATGATCGCCTCCCGCCCGAACTCCCGGCGAGCGCGCTCGCCGCCACGCTCGGCCAGGGAGGTCCGCAAGCCCTCGTCCGCGAGCACCGTGCGGATGCCCTCCGCGAGGGCAGGCGGGTCGGCGCAAGGGACGCACCAGGCATCCTCCCCGTGACGGGCAAGCTCGCGGGCGCCGCGAAAAAGGCTGGTCACCAGGGGGCGTTCCCAGGACCATGCCTCCAGGATCACATTGCCCAGTGTCTCCGCTTCCAGGGAGGGGAAGACCACCAGATCCGCCATCTGAAGATAGACCCCCGGGTCGGTCTGCCAGCCGACCCAGCGGATTCGGTCCGCTAGGCCGAGCTGGGCCGCCTGTCGATGCAGGGCGGCGTTCAGGGGGCCGTCTCCCACCACCACCAGGCGCAATGGTCTGCGTGCGATCTCTCGGGGCAGGCGCGCCAGGGCCGCGATCAGGTCGGCGTGGCCCTTTACCGGCACCAGCCGACCCAGGGCGACCAGCACCCAAGCGTCCGCGGGGATATCAAGCTCGGCCCGGAGTTGCTCTACCAGGGGAAGGGCCAGGGGCCGTACCGGATCGGCGAAGTTGTAGATGTGATGGATCCGCTCCGCGGGCAGACCCTGGGCGACCATCCAGTCGCACAGCCCGCGGGTGTTGCCGATCCAGGCGTGGGCATGCCGGTAGGGACCCGGGGTGTAGTAGCCGCCCAGACGTGCCACATGGACGGGACCGCGGGTCCGGGGAAGGCGGGTCAGCCGGGTGGCGCGACCCATATAGGTCTGCACGATGTCCGGGCGGCGACGGCGGATCAGGTCGGCGACGGCATGGCGCGAGACGGGGTCCCAGACCGTCAGAAACGGCAACCGATGGACCGGGAGCCGCCCGAAGTCGTGACCCGCCAGTCCGCTACCCCGGCGCACCGCGATCTCGGCGGGGACGGCACGCTCGTCCAGGGCGGCGGCGAATCGCATGAGCCAGCGCTCGGCGCCGCCCAGCTCTTTGCTCCCGGCGATCTGGAGGCTCAGGGGCTCCGTCGTCTTCATGCGCGACCAAGACTCCCGAAACACTCACGCGGGCGCAGCGATTCGGGGACCAGCTCCCTATACACGGCCAGGTTGCCTTCCACCATCGCGTCGATGGAAAACTCCCGGGCCATGAGCGCCTGTCCGCCCGCCCCCAGGGTGTGCCGCCGCTCCGGGTCTGACAAGAGGGTACCCACCGCGGCGCCCAGGGCGGCCGCGTCTCCCGGTGGGACCAGCAGCCCGTTTTCGCCGTCGCGTACCGCTTCCGGAATGCCCCCAGCGCGGCTTGCTACGATCGGCACCCCGGCGCTCGACGCCTGGAGCAGGGAGACCCCGAGCCCCTCCATCATCGCTGGGTGTACAAGGAGGTCCAGACAAGGGAGGATGGTCTCCAGGTCGTGCCGGAATCCCGCCAGGGTCACGATCCCGGAGAGTCCCGCCGACGCGATTTCCCGAGCCAGTGCCGACTCCAAGGGACCCTTCCCGAAAAAGACGACGCGCAGACGCGGGTGCGCCGCCGCAAGCGGCGGCATGGCCGCGAGCAGGAGCCGGTGGCCCTTGCGCTCGATCAACTGAGCGACCACACCCACGAGGAGTGCGTCTTCAGCCATTCCGAGCGCGGCCGTCACGGCGGATCGGTCGCAAGGCCGGGAGTAGCGCGCCTGGTCCACCGCGCTACGCACCACCCGAAGCCTTCCGGGCGGAAGGCCCTCGGATACGAGTACGCGGCCTATCTCTTCGGAGATCGCGATCACCCGGTCGTGGAGCCGGTATTTGACCGCTACGACGGGGCGGGGCTCCGGATTGTCCACACGACGGGTGTGAACCACCGGAACCCCGGCAAGGCGCCCGGCGACCCCTCCCCATATATCCGCCCCGATCCGGCTATGCAGGTGCACGAGGTCCGGCCTGGTCCGGCGGATGAGGCGATAGAGGCGCAGGGCCATGGTGAAGTCCGCGTCCCCGTTCATGGGCAGCTCGTGGACCTCGGCGACGGTTCCGGCCGCGTGGGCCAGGTCGCAGCCCCGGGGGCAGGCCAGCAGGTTGCGGTGTCCGCGCACCGCGAGTCCGCGCAGGAGGTGCAGGACCTGGAAGGCGCCTCCGTAGAGGTGGCGCCCTCCTTCTACATGCAGCACCCTCACGGCACGGCCCCGATGACCTGGCGGGCAGCGGCCAGGACCTCTCCTACGCTGATCGCGCCCATGCAGTCGAAGGCCCCGCCGCAGGTGGGGCGGCGCTTGCAGGGTGAGCAGGTAAGCCCATGATAGAGGACGCGGGCGTTAGCCCGGCCGGAGTCCAGGTAGGGGCAGGTGGAGCCGAAAAGCAGCAGCGAGGGGGTCCCGAACGCGATCCCCATGTGCCCCAGACCCGTGTCCACCGCCACCAGGAGCGCCGCCCGGTCGATCAGGGCCGCTGCCTCCGTGAGGCTGGTCCGGCCGGCCAGATTGACCAGGGGGCCGTCCGTTTCGTTGCAGATCCGCTCTGCCGCTACCCGGTCCTTGGGTCCGCCCAGGATAATCGGGGTGAGCCCGAGCTCCCCGCGCAGGCGCACCGCCAGGTCGCACCAGCGGGCCTCGATCCAGTGCTTCTGGGGACGGGTGGTGAAGGGGCAAAGGACTGCATAGCCGGCCCCCAGCCGCTCCCGGACCAGTGTCTCTTCTGCGAACCGGACCGCCGATTCGTCGTAATGCACCGCCATCTCGAACCGGTCGGTGGGGAGTCCCAGAGTCTCTGCCAGAAACCGGTACTCGGAGCCGATGCGTCTGGAATCGCCGCCTCGGGGGACGGTACCGGTCATGAGCCAGGCGCTACCTTCCCGGGAGCCCAAGCCGATGCGGATTGGGGCGCCGGAGAGCCGGGCCAGGAGCCCGCTCTTCAGGAGTCCCTGGAGATCCAGGGCTAGGTCGAAGCGCCGCTCCTGGAGCGTCTCCCTCATGGCGCGCACGCACCGGAGCAGCCCGCCCAATCGGCGCGCACGCCACAGATGGCGCCAGTGCTCGATGGGGCAGGCGATCGCCTCGTCCAGGTCCGGATGGCGATCCAGAAGGTCGATACACTCGGGCTGGACCAGCCAGGCGATGTGGCCATCCGGGCAGGCGCGGCGCAAGGCGGATATCAGAGGGGATGCGAAGACGATGTCGCCGATGGCCGAGAGCCGAACGAGCAGGATACGGGCGTCCCGGGCGATGGCGGGGGTCATGGGCTCCTCGTGCAGCGGGGAACGGGCTGGGATCGCCATGTTAACCCGGCGCGGCCCCGGATTCCGTCCCGGCCTTCGAAACCCGAGGGCTGGGCGGATTCCCCGGATTTTGGCACCGGAGATTTCCCCATGGAGATCCCTGAGGCCGGTTCGTTTCCCGGTCGGTCTATCGTTTCATAAGGGTAATATCCTTAAAGATCAGTAATTCCGGTCTCATCTAGTGGGCAAGCTTTGCGTTAGCCCCAAGTTTGGTTCCCGGTCCGCGAGTATTGAAATACGGAAATTGTTGACTATTTTAGTCTGGGTCGCCCCCGGTCCCGCGACCCTACCGAGGCCGGAACACAGAACAGGCAAACTACGATGAGACTATCGACCAAAGGCAGATACGCAGTTACGGCAATGCTCGACCTGGCCCTGCAATCCGGTAACGGTCCGGTGACGTTGGCTGACATCTCGGTCAACCAGGGCATTTCCTTGTCCTACCTGGAGCAGCTATTCGCGGCCTTGCGTAGCAAGCAGCTCGTTCGCGGGGTGCGCGGTCCGGGCGGTGGGTACTACCTGGGCCGGCCCTCGGGCGAGATCTCTATCGCCGACATCATTTGTGCAGTGGACGAGTGGGTAGAGTTCACCCGCTGCGGGGGGCGCGAAAACTGCCGGGAGGGACAGCGGTGTCTGACCCACCAGCTGTGGGATCAGCTGAGCGACGAGATCTTCCGGTTCCTTTCCGGCATCACCCTCGAGGACCTTGTGGAGCGGGGTCGGAGCGAGAAGCCTCGGGTGCGCGGCGACCTGATAGGTGCCAACCACGGAAAGCGCCGTGCGGCCTGAGCATCGCTAATCCGCCGGCCGCGGCCCCTCGTTGGGGGCCGAGGGATCGGACTCCGGATTCGGGTCGGGATGTCCCGAAGCTCCAATCCGTGCGGAGAGGGTCTGCGCGATCTCCCTGTCGAGCCTCGGAGGTCTGGGGCCTCGTTATCCGCGTGCCGTCGATAATCTCCCTTGCCCCTGGGCACTGATCTCTGACCTGCCCAAGTGGTATGCTTCAGCCCTTTGCCGCCCTGGAGCGGTCTTTGGCCAGTGGAGCCGGGAAACGCGTGGCGATGGCGGAGCAGCCTGACGGTTTGATCACGATCGCGGACTTTATCCGCTGGGGGGCGAGCCGCTTCAACGGGGCGAGCCTCTGCTTCGGCCATGGCACCGATAACGCATTAGACGAATCGGCTCAGCTTGTGCTGCATGCTGTCCATTTGGACCATGACCTGCCCGCCGCTTATCGGGACTGTCGGCTCACGCCCGCGGAGCGGGTGGCCGTGACGGATCTGATCGAACGGCGTATGGGCGAGCGAGTCCCGGCCGCGTATCTCACGGGCCGCGCCTGGTTCGCCGGTCTCGAGTTCGATGTGACACCGGCGGTGCTGGTCCCGCGCTCGCCGGTCGCCGAGCTGGTCGAGGCCGGTTTCGAGCCCTGGATCGACGGCGAGCGGGTGGGGCGTGTCCTCGATCTCTGCACCGGCAGCGGTTGCATCGGCATCGCCGCCGCCGCCTTCCTTCCCGATGCGGACGTGGATCTCGTCGACATCTCTCCAGCGGCCCTGGCGGTTGCCCGGCGCAACGTCGAGCGTCACGGGGTGGGGGACCGCGTGAGGGTTCTGGAATCCGACCTCTTCGACGCCCTTCAGGGGCATCGTTACGATGTGATCGTCTCCAACCCGCCTTATGTTTCCTGGGCGGAGCTGCAATCCCTCCCTGAGGAGTATCGCCGGGAGCCGGAGCTCGGGCTCTTGGGCGGTGACGACGGCTTGGAGCTCGCGGGGCGAATCCTCCGGGAGGCCGGGCGCCACCTGGCCGAGGGCGGAATTCTGATCCTGGAGGTGGGAAGCTCGGCCCCCGAGCTGGAGCGCCGTCTTCCCGAAGTCCCCTGGACCTGGCTTGAGTTCGAGCGCGGCGGGGAGGGTGTCCTGCTGTTGACGCGCGAGCAGCTCGACCGCTGTCAGGGTCTCTTCGACAAGCTCAAGCAGATCAACGAAACCCACAGGCGCGGGCTCGAGGTGGAGGGCGACGATGCGTGACGCGATCCGTCCCGCTCCGCTCCGCCGGGCCGGTGACCAACCGATGCGAACGAGGGCTTAAATTCGATGGAACAGGGTATCTCCTTTGACCTGGACCTGATCCGCCGCTACGACCAGAGCGGTCCCCGCTACACCTCCTACCCCACGGCCGTGGAGTTCCACGAGGGCTTCGACGCCGACGCCTACGCGGCCGCCTGTGCCCGCAGCAACGCCAGCGGTCGGTCCCTGTCGCTGTACTTCCATCTCCCGTTCTGCGATACGGTTTGCTTCTACTGTGCCTGCAACAAGATTGCGACCAAGGACCGCAGCCTGGCCCCTCCCTATCTGGAGCGCCTGCATCGGGAGATCGAGATGCAGTCGCAGCTCTTCGACCGCTCGCGCACCGTGACTCAGCTTCATTGGGGCGGCGGTACGCCTACCTTCCTGAGCCATGACCAGATGCAGGGGCTCATGGACCAGACCCGCCGTCACTTCACGCTGGTGCACGACTCGGAGGGCGAATACTCGATCGAGATCGATCCCCGGGAGGCGAACGCCTCTACCGTCGCCCTCCTGCGTCGGCTCGGGTTCAACCGCATGAGCCTGGGCGTCCAGGACTTCGACCCGCGGGTGCAGGCGGCGGTCAACCGCATCCAGACCGAGGCCGAGACCCTGGAGGTCCTGGACGCGGCCCGCGCCGAGGGCTTCCGCTCGATCAGCATCGACCTGATCTATGGCCTGCCGTTCCAGACCGCGGCGAGCTTCCTGGGCACCTTGGACCGCATCATCGAGCTGACCCCGGACCGGGTATCGGTCTTCAATTACGCCCATCTTCCGGAGCGTTTTAAGCCGCAGAGGCGGATCAACGAAGCGGACCTGCCGGCCCCGGAGGTCAAGCTCGATATCCTCCAGTCGACTATCGCCCGCCTGACCGAGAAGGGCTATGTCTACATCGGCATGGATCACTTTGCCCGTCCGGACGACGAGCTCGCCCTGGCCCAGCGGGCCGGTACCCTATACCGCAACTTTCAGGGCTATTCGACCCATGCGGACTGCGATCTGATCGGGCTCGGGGTCACCTCGATCGGCAAGGTCGACAACACCTACGGCCAGAACCGGCGCGAGCTGGAACCCTACTATGCGGACATCGACGCAGGCCGGCTCCCAGTCTTCCGCGGCCTGGAGCTCAACCGCGACGACCTGATCCGCCGCGACGCGATCACCCGCCTGATCTGCAACTTCCAGCTCTCGATCCCGGCCTTCGAGTCTGCCTGGGATATCCGCTTCGCCGAGTATTTCGCCGATGCCTTAGGTCGGCTCGAGTCCATGGAGGTGGACGGACTGCTGGAGGTCGCCGATGGAATCATCCGCATCCTGCCCCGCGGTCGGCTCCTGGTGCGCAACATCTGCATGGCCTTCGACGCCTATCTGGCCAGCAAGACCGGACCCATCGGGTTCTCCAAGGTAATCTGAGCCATCGCTGTCGGGCGCGGCGCTATAGTGCCCGCGCCCGACGGCGAAGGCTGGGTTTCAGAGAATGAGTCCGTGAAGAATGCGAACGATCACGAAAGAAGGCGGATGGTTGTCGAGAGTCCGCGGCAATATCTCGCTCGCCCGTGCAGTGTGTCGCCATAGACGGACAACCTGCCGGTCTGTTTCGCGTTTGTCGTCTTCTTCGCGCGCCGCCCCTTCCGCGCGGATTCACGGCCGAATTGCAGGATGACCCGAGACGCACTCTCCGATTTGATTCCGGAGCGCTTCCGCCGGGTGGCCGCCGAGTGTAAGGACGCCATCTGTATTTTCGAGGAGCCTGCTGGACTCTCCTTCGGCGACCTCGACCGTGCCACCGACTCCCTGGCTGCGGCGCTCGCGGCGCGCGGCATCCGACCCGGGGACCGCATTGGGCTCCTGTGCCCGAACGGATCAACCTTCGTCGTCGCCTACCTCGGGATCTTGAAGGCCGGCGCCACCGTGGTTCCGCTCAACCTGCTGCTCAATCCCCGGGAGATGGGCTACATCCTGGCGGACAGCGGCGCCCGGGGTCTGATTCAGCACGAGTCGTTCGACTCGGCCGCCGCCGGGGCGGCGGAAGGGTTGGCGCTGGACCTGCGGGTGCGCATCGGTGCGGTTGCCGCGCCGGGGCTCCTGTGCTTTAGCGACCTGATTGGGGAGGCCGTTCCGCCGCCTGCGCTCGACGGCTGGCCACCGGAGTCGATTGCCGCCATCCTGTACACATCCGGGACCACCGGTCGGCCCAAGGGGGCCATGCTGAGTCACCGCAACCTCGTAGCCAATGCAGGGGGCATTGCCCAGGCCCTGGGCTTCGTGCCAGAGGACCGTGTACTGGTGGTACTGCCCATGTTCCATGCCTTCGCCGCGACCGTGGGCATGCTCACCCCGCTTTTGACCGGCTGTGGCCTGGTCCCAGTCCCCCGCTTCGATCCGAAGGGCGTGACCCAGGCGATCGCCGCCCACGGCGCGACCCTGTTCCTGGGGGTACCCAGCATGTACGGAGTCCTGCTGCGCCTGGACGATTCCGCGGTGGCCGCCTGGGCCGGGGTGCGCGCCTGCGTCAGCGGCGGGGCGGCCATGCCGGTAGCGGTCATGTCCGCCTTCGAGCAGCGTTTCGGCGTGCCCGTGCTGGAAGGGGACGGACCCACCGAGTGCTCGCCCGTCACCTGCGTCAACCCGCTCGTGGGTGTTCGCAAGCCCGGCTCCGTGGGACTGCCGATTCCAGGGGTGGAGATGCGCATCCTGGATTGCCTGGGCCGGGAGGTCCCGGAGGGCATCCCCGGCGAGGTGTGCGTGCGGGGGCCCAGCGTCATGGAGGGATACTATCGGCTGCCCGATGCGACCCGGGAGGCGTTTTTCGGGGACTGGTTCCGCACCGGCGATCTGGGGACGCGCGATCCGGATGGCTATTTCTTTCTGATAGACCGCATCAAGGATCTGATCATCGTCAACGGCATGAACGTTTACCCGCGGGTCGTGGAGGAGGTTCTTTACGCCCATCCCGCGGTGGCCGAGGCGGCGGTGGTCGGCGATCCGGATCCTCGCCACGGGGAGGTCCCGGTGGCTCACCTGGCGCTAAAGCCGGGCGCCTCGGCGAGCGCCGCGGAGCTCAAGGAGTGGTGCCGGGGGCGCCTGGGCCGCCACGAGCTTCCGCGTCGTTTTGTCATCTGCGAGACCCTGCCGCGCAATGCCGCCGGCAAGATCCTGAAACGCGAGCTGCGCCGCACGGGGGAGGTGGACCGCGGTGTCTCGGCGACCGTCGATTCCGTGCCCCCCGGTTTGGACCCGGCAGGATAGGCGGGCTATACTGACCCGTTTTTGGAGGCTGGACGGTGTGTCCGGCGGTCAGGCAACGGTTGATCGACGCTCGCTCGGACGCGGTGTCGGTAGGAGACGAGAAGCATGCAAGTATCGATGGAGACGGGCGAGGGACTGGAGCGGCGGATGAAGATCGATCTGCCGTTCGAGCGGATCGCGGGCGAGGTCGATAAGCGTCTGCAGGAGCTTGCGCGTAGCGCCCGCCTGCCGGGATTTCGGCCGGGCAAGGTGCCCTTGAAGCTCCTGCGTCAGCGCTACGGGGACCAGGTGCAGCGGGAGGTCTTCGGCGAGGTGGCCCAGTCGAGCTTCACCGAGGCAGTATCGTCCCAGGCGTTGCGTCTCGCGGGTACCCCCCAGTTCGAGCCGGACATCGACCCGGCGTCCAAGCGCTTCGGTTTCACGGCGGTTTTCGAGGTCCTGCCCGAGGTGGAGCTCGCCCCCCTGGACGGGCAGGTCCTGAAGCGCCCAGTTGCGGAGGTCGCGGACGCCGACCTGGAGGCGATGATCGAGCGCCTGCGTACCCAGCGCAAGACTTGGGAGCCGGTCGCGCGTCCCGCCCAGACCGGGGATCGGGTTACCGTGTCGTTTGTCGGCACCCTGGACGGAGACCCCTTCCCGGGCGGCACTGCCACCGGCGCCCACATCGAGCTGGGGGCCTCGAGCATGATCCCTGGATTCGAGGACGGGTTGATGGGGGCCGCGGCAGGCGAGACCCGCAGCTTGGATCTGGTCTTCCCCGAAAGCTATCACGCAGCCCACTTGGCGGGCCGGCCAGTCCGCTTCGAGGTGACGGTCGATCAGGTCGCGGAGCCCAAGCTGCCGGAGCTTGACGAGGATTTTGCCCGGAGCTTCGGGGTTACGGACGGGGACCTTGACCGCTTCCGCTCGGACGTCCGGGCCAACATGGAGCGCGAGCTCAAGCAGCGCCTCGCGGCCCGGACCAAGGAGCGCGCCATGGACATTCTGATGGCGGCCCATACATTGCAGGTTCCTGCGGTACTGGTCGCTCAGGAAGTCCGCTCCCTCAAGGAGCAGATGCACCAAAACCTTGGCGGTGGCCGGATGGAGCTTCCAGACGCCCTCTTTCAGGACGGCGCCCGCCGCCGGGTGGCGCTGGGCCTGATCGTCGCCGAGGTCGTCAAGCGACACGGGATCAAGCCCGATCCGGCGCGGGTGCGTGCGGCGGTGGAGGAGATGGCCTCCACCTACGAGAATCCAAATGAGGTGATCGACTACTACTACGCGGATCGCAAGCGTCTCGCCCCGGTGGAGTCCCTGGTCATGGAAGAGCATGTTGTCGAATGGGTACTCGGCCAGGCGGCGGTGGAGGACGAGGAGACGACCTTCGCCCATTTGACCGATCCCTCTGCAGCAGGCTGAGTCGGGCGGGCCCGTCTGGCGTTCCCGCCCCAGGCAGGCACCTGGGCCGATATCCAGCAACCAACCAGACGGGCCATCGCCCCCCTTCCGCAACCCCATCGCGTAGTCATAGCCGAGTGCATCCCATGAGCAGACCCTTGAGCCACACTGACTGGAGCCCCCAAGGGCTCGGACTGGTGCCGATCGTCATCGAGCAGACCGCCCGCGGGGAGCGCTCCTTCGACATCTATTCCAGGCTTTTGAAGGAGCGCGTGATCTTCCTGGTGGGACCGGTCGAGGATCATATGTCCAACCTGATCGTCGCCCAGCTCCTGTTCTTGGAGTCGGAGAACCCGGACAAGGACATCCACCTTTACATCAACTCCCCGGGCGGCTCGGTCACCGCCGGGCTCGCCATCTACGACACCATGCGCTTTATTCGCCCGGACGTGAGCACCATGTGCGTCGGCCAGGCAGCCAGCATGGGGGCGCTGCTGCTGGCTGGCGGTGCGGCCGGTAAGCGGTTCTGCCTGCCGCACTCGCGGATGATGATCCACCAGCCATTGGGCGGCTTTCAGGGCCAGGCCACGGACATCGACATCCACGCTCGGGAGATCCTCTATATCCGCGACCGTCTGAACGAGATCCTTGCCGAGCACACCGGACAGCCCATCGAGAAGATCGCGGACGACACCGAGCGTGATCGGTTCATGGGCGGGGACGAGGCTCAGACCTATGGTCTGATCGATCGGGTACTCTCCGAGCGCGGTCCGGCCCCGACCAAGCCGTGATCCGATGTCGCCTCGTAAATTTAATGTAATTCAATGTGTTGTTTCAGTTGGAGGCTGGGGCTTGGAGCGATGCCCCGGCTTGTGACCGTCTTGCCATCCAAACTTAAACCGTTATGATTGAGTCAGCCCCGATAGGGACATCGCGTTCCCTGTCGCCAACCGATCTCCGGAGTACCATCCCCGATGAGTGGAAACAGTCACGGTAAGAGCGAAGAGGGCAAGCTGCTCTACTGCTCGTTCTGCGGCAAGAGCCAGCACGAAGTGCGCAAGCTCATCGCCGGACCGACCGTGTTCATCTGCGACGAGTGCGTCGAGCTTTGCATGGACATCATCCGCGAGGAGACCAAGAACGGTCTCGTGCGCTCGTCCGACGGGGTGCCGACGCCGAAGCAGATCTGCAAGGTGCT
>JBGSOR010000443.1:0-3075 GCA_041738985.1 Chromatiaceae bacterium
CGCCGGCGGCTGGGTCGCGACCGTCATCGATCAGGCTGCCAGCGAGTCGACACAGCGCCGCCCCGGCGCGGAGGCCGTGCTCGAACGGTTGGCGGAGATGATGTTTGTCGACACCGCGCGGCGCTATCTCGACAGCCTGCCGGAGGACGCCACCGGCTGGCTCGCCGGATTGCGGGACCGCTATGTCGGCCGCGCCCTGGCCCTGCTGCACGAATACCCGGAGCGACCCTGGACGATCGATGAGCTGGGACGCCAGGTTGGCCTGTCGCGCTCGGCCCTGAATGAGCGGTTCGTGCAGTTTCTGGGTCAGCCGCCGATGCACTACCTCGCCAACTGGCGCATTCAAGTCGGCTCGCGCCTGCTGCGCGAGACCGCCCGTAACGTCGCCTCCATCGCCCTGGATGTCGGCTACGACTCGGAGGCCGCCTTCTCGCGGGCCTTCAAGCGTCTGGTCGGGGTGCCCCCGGCAACCTGGAGGCGCACGATGGCGTCGCCGTGACTGTCCGGCGGATGGCCTGCGCTTGTCCGGCCTGCGGCGGGCGTCGATTGCCCTTGTTGGGGTAAACGGCTGTCGACAGCACCAGCGCAAGGCGCGCGATGGAGCGGTCCTCGCCCTGGAGGTCCGCGATCTCCGCTTCGACCCAACTGCGACTGATGGGCATGAGCTCGCCGCGCCACTCTTGCAAGGCATGCGCTACCACGCGTTGTACGTTTGCCGAAACGACTGCCTGGGCCTCTCGCTCGACGGTCGCGGCCCACCGCGACACCGCCTCGGCGATCCGGGGATTCGACGCTGCCCAAGTCATGTCGCCTGGCAAGGGTGCCGACGGCAGCAGGCGGAGCGCCTTTCCGGGCACCAAGGGTTTGGCCTTGGTGATTCGCAGCTCCGCGCCGAACAGGCGCAAGAGCGCGGACTTCGCCCAGCGCAGACCGAAAGGCGCGGACACCGGCGACACCGTCATAACGACATGGCTGAAGCGGTTGATGTCGCTCATCGCCATCAGCGCGGCGACAACCTCGGGGAGTTGCGCCGCCGTGAACGGGGTGTCGGGAGGGTCGTGCATTCCGAATGCGGCGATCGCTGCCACCCAATCGAGCCGGGCTTGCAGCGTCGGATCCAGAGACCGCCGCCGACTCCGGGCGAAGATGCCGTCGGCCGCGGCATGCGCCCTGCCGGCGTGAACCAGACTCACGAGCATGTCCTCGCAATAGGGACAGCCATTGATCTGGGACAAGACAGCCGTCATGGCCTCCTTATCGGTTCGCTCGACATGGTCATCCACCAGGATCGACTCGCGGCCGACGGTCCAGATGGCGGCCAGCAAGGCGGGCACTTGGGAACGACTCGTCAGCGAGCCATTGATGAAGAAATCCTCCGCAATCATGTCGTAGACCTCGCGGACCAGGCCCGTGGCTGATTTCCTGGGGTCAGAGTGAACGTAGCGCATGGTCTTGACGGACAGCCTGTCGAACAGTGCGAAGCGCAATTGGGTCGGCAACATTCGATCTCTCCGGATGGGGTGAGGATGCGGAATGCCGCCATCGCCAAAGCCCCGGCGCGGCGGAATCCTGCTCTTTCGCAATCGCCTTTCGGAAGCGGCCAAGCGGCACACCCTCGGCGAAGCGCGAGACGGCACGCGGTCGCGCAAGCGCCACGGCGGCCCAGCGGCCGAGCCGCCGGGCCAATAGGGCACTCATTGCGAGCCGATGTTCGCCGTAAAGGTCTGAAACCGGATACGACCGTCGCGAACCGCCAAGGTATCGGTGGCGAGCGTCACCTAGGGCTTGGCGTCCCAGAGGATATAGGCCCACTCCCCCACGACCTCGCGGCGATGAAGTGTGAATTGGTCGAAGATCCCCGCCGGCAGGCCCGCGAGCAGGTCCGTGAAGAATCCGCGGATCTCCGCAAGCCCGTGATAGGCCGCATCCGGGGTGATCAGCACTGAATCCTCCGCATAGTCCCGCATAATGGCATCGACGCCCGCGGGCGCGGCCGTCAGATGGATCTGGAGGACGATCTCGGTATCGGTAGACATTTCTCTGGCCTCTGGCGATGGAGTGAACACGGCGACTGACAGCGGACAGGCTCGGACATAGGGAACCCCCAAGACACCGGTGGGCCTCCAGGATGCCAGGTCCTGGACGGGAGGAAGCTCATGGCAGTGAATCGGGGCGACACCGCGGCTCGGCGGTGCTGCGCAATCTCGTCGCTGACCTCGCCCCCTCGACCCTTGCAGGTCGAGGGGGCGGACACGTCGCACCTACCCGGCGGCTAACGACCGGCCACTCCCTTGGAAAGCGCTGGCGGGTCCGAGCCCCGCGACGCGAGCCGGGTGACCGCTGCGGCACCGATCTTCTTTCCCAAGTCGGTGCCGACCTCGGTGGAGCTGCGGTAATGCACGCCATCGTAGATCCGTGCATTGGCCACCTCCGCGACGAAGGCATCGATCGAGGTCCAACCCCGCGTCGCCCCCGGGGCCGTGACGCTCGTGGTGTGCAGCGGCGGCATGGGGCCAGTGCCGATCTCCGCCTTGAGTACGGCACCGAGCGCTCCCGCCAGGGTGCAGTGGGCGCAGGGATACTCGGGGTGCATCGGGGTATCGATCAAGGGCAGCCAGGAGGCATCGCGCACGGTCGCGGGATTGGCGTCCCGGTCGCCATTGCGAATAGCCGTGATCGGCCGCCAGAATCCGTATCGATGCTTGGCATCGAGCACCCCGATCAGTGCGTCGTCCATCGCTTGGCCGGCGACCGCGAAGAGCCGCGCGTTGCGGATCGGGTCGCGCCCGGGCGTCGCCGCGACCGACTGCACCAGACCGAAGTAGATCTCGGGCCCGGTGGCTTCCCAGAAACGCGCGATCTCGGTCTGCTCCGCCGTCCGACTCGCGCTGGAACGCGCCCCCAGGGCCTTGATCTCGTTGTAGTCGCGTGCCCAGACCTTACCGGTCAGGCGCGGCGGCGGACCGGGGCGAAACTGGTCGGGGCTCGCCATGACCCAGGGCTTGCGCTGCGGCCACTGGGGGGCCGCCGGGATGACGGTGGGCACATAGACCCCGGGTTCCGTGCGCGGCCGGT
>JBGSOR010000456.1:0-9899 GCA_041738985.1 Chromatiaceae bacterium
TCGAGGTGCTGGTGCGCGCGTGCGACCTTCGTTTCGTTTCGATTCCGATCATGGTCGGCCACTACGAGCAGGACCCCATCGCCGGCCCCGAGAGCCTGATCGACCGCGAGCTGCTCGAAGGCGACCTGAGGGAGCGGCACAGCCTGGGCCTCTACGCCGGTCCGCGCGGCACCGCGACCGTGGTGCTGCGCCGGCCGAACGCCGCCGAAAGCATGCGCTGTAGCATGAGCGGCGCGATCGTCACCGGCCTCGGCTCCTACGATGTGCCCCTGAACGCCCCGGACCTGACCGAGTCCGTGCGGGCCGGCGTACTGCGCTACCTGCTGCAAGTGGTCGATGTGCTGGGCAAGGCGGACCGCGAGGTCTCGCTTGCGACCCTGCTCATCGGCTACAACTCGTCGGTCAACCTGAGTATCGGCGCGTCGGTCGAGGCACTGGTGCAGGGCGTGGTGGACGCCAATGCCCGTTTCCAACAGACGACGCGGCTCAACATCCGGGTCGGCCGGCTCGAGATCGTCGAGCTCTACCTCGACACCGCGATCACCGCCGTCTACGCCTTGCGCCAGTTGAGCCAGACGCTTGGCCCGCAGGCAGAGACTACCGGCACGCGGCTGGTATGCCGCACCGAATTGGAGCGCCACGACAGCGCCCGCCCGCGCCTCTTCGACGACCGGGCGATGAGCTACTGGCCGCGTCTCATCGTGACCGACGCCGACCGGCGCGACGACCTGTGCCCACCCGCGTGCTTCCAGCCCGACTGCCCGCCGGGGTGCCGCGACGATCCGTGCAAGGACAGCGACGAGGACGCCGACCAGGACCTGCCGGGGCACCCAAGAGCCCCGGTCGCCGACCGGCTGCGGTATCTCTATGTCGGGGCGCGTGCCCGCGCCGAGTCGGTGGTCCAGCAGCGGCAACCCGGCCTCATCGAGACCCTGGTGAAACAGCAGATCCATGTCAAACGTTACCAGGATGACATCGGTCGGATGCTGTTCCAGCTGATGGTTCCGCACGACTTCAAGGATGCCGCTCGCCAGCTGGACAGGGTGGTGCTGGTCGTCGACAGCTACACGGCCAACCTGCCCTGGGAGCTGATGCGCGCCGACGATCCGACTGGCCGCAGCGACGACAGTAAACCGCTTGCGTTGCGCACGGCGGTGGTGCGCCAGTTTGCATCGTCGAGCTTCCGCCGGGGGGTGCGGCAGTCGGCGACGCGCGCGGCGCTCGTCATCGGCAACCCGTCGGTCGGGGGTTTCGGCAGCGCCTTCCCGCGCCCCAAGGGCGAGAAGCGCGACGACCCGCCAGCGCTCGTCAACGCGCAGACCGAAGCCGAAGCGATCGCGGGCACGCTCAACGGTCTGGGTTATGTCGTCACGCCGGCGATCGGAGACGAGGAACGCGCGATCGATGTCCTCGCGAAGCTGTACCGGCAACCTTACCGGATCCTCCACGTCTCGGCCCACGGCGTGTTCGCCGTGCGGCACCGCGACGGCCGCCTTCGCAGCGGCGTCGTGCTGTCCGACGGCGTCCTCATCACGGCGGCGGAGGTGTCGGCGATGGAGTCGGTACCCGAGATCGTCTTCCTGAACTGCTGCCACCTCGGCACCGTCGACCAGCCGATCGGGCGCGGCGCCAACAAGCTGGCCGCCAGCGTCGCCCGCGAGTTGATCGATATCGGCGTGCGCTGCGTGATCGTCGCCGGCTGGGCGGTCGACGACGCCATGGCATCGATCTTTGGTCAGACCTTCTACGCGGAGCTGTTGCTGCGTCGGCGCAGCTTCGGGGATGCGGTGCTCCAGGCGCGTCGGGCAGTCTGGAAGGCCGACCCCGGGGATATCACCTGGGGCGCATTCCAGGCCTATGGCGAGCCCGGCTGGATGGCGGAGCCGCGCGGCGATGGCTCGTTGGGCGCCACTGGCGACGGCCCGAGCTTCGTGTCGCCCGACGAGCTGCTCGATGCCCTGGCGCGCGTGCGCGCCGCTCTGTCCCGCAAGACCGTGCGCCAGACCGAGTCGTCGATCCTCTCGCAAGCCGAGGAGGTTCAGCAGCTCATCGATTCCCGTGCCTTGCCGGAATGGCGATCGCTGCCCGAGGTGCAGTCGGCACTCGGCGCGACCTGGCGCCAGCTCGGGCAGCTCGAAAAGGCGCACAAGGCGTTCCTCGCGGCGATCCAAGCCGAAGGCGACTTGGGCCGGGTCCCCGTACGAGACATCGAGCGCCTCGCCGAGGTCGAGGTGCTGCTCGGCGACCGTATCGCAAGAGACGATGCCACCGGCGGCTCCGACGCTGAGGGGCTCAGCTACATCGAGCTCGGGATCTCTCGCCTGAATCGGCTCGGCCAAATCGTCAGCGGAAAGGTCGAAGTCGAACCTAAGACGCAGGCCAGCGACATCAGCGTCAGCGGCAAGGTCGAGGGCGAATCGGAGAGCCTGTCGACCGACTCCAGCCCTGAACGCTTGGCGCTGATCGGCAACGCATGGAAGACCTAGGCCGGCCTGCACGCGCGCCAGTTATTGCGCAAAAAAAGACCCGGCGCCAATGAAGCGGCCGACATCGGCAAGGAGATGGAGCATGCGCTCGTTCGGAGCGTCGATGCGTACCGCAACGCCGAAGACAAAGTCAGTGCCGGCTGCCTGAATGCCTACCTGGCGCTGAACCGGCTGGAGGTCGATCTGCTGACACCCTGGGAGTCGCCCGAGCTGAAGGAGAGCGCGATCGCGCTTGCCCAGCGCTGCCGCCAGGCCGCGGCCCAGGAGCCCCCCGGCAGCCCAAGCATTCGGGAAGCAGCCATCCAGGCCGACGCGCTGCTCATCGAGCGGCTGCTCGACGGCAGTTTCGGCGCTGCCAGTACCGACGCTCGCAAGACTGCCCTCGACGAGGTGTTAAATGCCTACACCGACGCCTTGGCGAACCTGACGGTCACGCCTTCGGAGCTCGAATCGATCGTCACCCGGATCGACCTGCTAGCTCGGTTCTTTGCCGCGAAGGACGTGGCACAGCACGAAGCCGCTCTGCGGCGCACTGCCCGGCAGCTGGGCAATCTGGTGACCCTGTTGCAGCCGACGCGCGGGGGCGACGTCAGCCCGGTGGATGACGAAGCGCACGATGGGCGGCGAGTCTAACGGTGTGGCCTACCTGTGGTTGATCGATCCGCGGGCGCGGACCTGGAAACCTATATGCTTGAAGCGGGCATCTGGCGGGAGCTCGGCCGCTTCGCAGGCTCGGATTCAGTGTCTGTCCCGCCATTCGACGCGTGTCCCGCCATTCGACGCGGTGACGCTGCACCTGAACGATCTCTGGGGGCCGACGGCATAGGCATCGGCCATCCGGAAGCAGAACGAACCCAACCCTGGAGCGCCGATCGAATACAGGCCCGGCGGGATCTGACCGCCCGCGCCTCCCGCTCGCTACCGCTCGCTCCTTGCGCGGGCAGTCCGGCCCCGCCCCCTGCCTGCCTCGCCTGCCGGACCGAGCTCGGGACCTAGGGCAAGACGGAAGCCGGTGACGCGGTTGCGGAAGCCGGGATCGCTGCGGAAGCGGTACGCGGAGCGCAGGGAGCGCGTCACGTTGATCCAGCTGCCGCCGCGCAGCACACGCCTCTCGCCCGATTCCGGGCCCGTGGGATCGCTAATGGGCTCAGACGGATAATCCCCATACCCATCTCGGCACCACTCCCAGACGTTCCCGTGCATCTCGTAGAGACCCCAGGCATTCGGGGGCAGCGGGCCGACATCCACCGTCTCCTCGCGATAGAGTCCCTTGCGATCCCCGCGATAGGGGTAGTTGCCATCGAAGTTGGCCTGTCCCGGGTCGATGTCGTCGCCGAAGGAGAATGGCCCCGTGGTGCCGGCCCGGCAGGCGTACTCCCACTCCGCCTCGGTCGGCAGGCGCAACCGAAGCGGCGGCGTCTGCTCCGACTGCGAAGTGGAATGCCGCCCAGGAGGCCCCGCTCCAATGGCGGCAGCAAACCGGGCGGGGACCCGCTCTGCGGTCTGTATCTCGGTGTTCAGCCGCTCGATGAACCGTTGCGCATCGTCCCAGGACACGGTCTCCACAGGCCGCCGCTCGCCCTTGAGCTGGCTCGGGTTCTCACCCATCACGGCCGCCCAGAGTCCCTGGCTGCAGGTCGTCTCGGCCAGCCAGAAGCCGCGGGTCAGGAGCACCTCGTGCTGGGTCTCTTCGTCGTACCGCCCATGCTCCGTGGACGGGGAGCCCATGAGGAAGGGTATGGGCGTGGGCGGTATCCAGCGAAACCCCTGGCGTACACCTTTGTACGTCAGGCCCTGCCAGAGGCCGAAGGGGTCCTCTCCCCAATGGCTCGCCCAGCGCTCCGGGAACCGCTCTGGGGGTTGTCCCGGCGGGGGAGATCCGCTCCCCGCTACCGGCACTGTCGGCGGCCATTTGATCGCCTATCTTTGTGTCAGGAGAAAGTCATGTCGCGTATATGCTTGCTCACGCTCGCCGTTCTGATTGCCTGGCTGACCGCGCCAATGACAATCGCCCAGGATACCGATACCGCGAAGGTGGGCCTGATCGGACTCGACGAGCGCGAGTGCGGCAACGAGCCACTGCGATCCGGGCTGCGCGGGCTCGGCTACAGAGAGGGGGAGAATTTCGTCATCGAATGCCGTCATGGCGGCGGGCGATACGATAGGCTCCCCCTTGCCGCCGCCGAGCTGGTTAGGGCGAAGCCAGACGTCATCGTGGCACCGACGCACCTCGCCGCCGCTGCAGCACAGCGGGCGACCCGGCACATTCCCATCGTCTTCGTTGCCACCAGCGACCCCGTTCTTGGGGGCTTCGCGGCGAGCTTGGCGCGCCCCGGCGGCAACATGACTGGGGTCACCTGCTACGCCGGCGAGCTGACCGCGAAGCGGCTCGAGCTGTTAAAGGCCGTCGCACCTGGGATCCGGCGCCTCGCGATCCTATCCAGCCCGTACCTGACACCGCGCCTCAAGGAGGTCTATATCCGCGAAGCGGCCGCCGCGGCCAAGGACCTGCAAATGGAGACCCTGGTCTGCGAGGCGAGCGGCGGCGAAGACCTCGAGCGCAAATTCGACGAGATGGCAGCGTGGAAAGCGGACGCCCTGTACATCATGCCAACGGTCGTCTTTGCCTACGAGGCGCAGCAGATCGCCGACCTCGCCAGATGGCACCGCCTGCCGACCATGCACTGGTACAAGCCCTTCGCGTCGCTGGGCGGCCTTATGGCCTACGGCGTCGACTACCCGACGCTCCAGCGGCATGCCGCTGTCTACGTGGACAAGATCCTCAAGGGCAGCCACCCGTCCGACCTCCCCATCGAGCAGCCGACGCATTATCAGCTGGTGATTAATCGCGAGACGGCGAACGAGCTGGGGCTTGCGATACCGCCGTCCATCGCGCTTCGCGCCGACCGAATCATCGAATGAACGGGGGCCTTGCCGCGGCCGATCCCGTGCCCGCGAATAGAAGACGATGAGGAGGTTGTGGCCCCAAGGTTCCCTCTTTCATAAGTACTTTGCGTACTTCGTACTCCTGGTCGGCGGCGCTTTGCTCGCCAGCACCGCGACCGATCTCTATTTCTCCCACAAGGAGAGGCGGGCGGCACTGGTCACGCTCCAGCGGGAGAAGGCATTGGGGGCGGCCGTGCGCATCGAGCAGTTCGTCAAGGACATCGAAAGGCAGATCGGCTGGACCGTCCTCCCCAATGCCAGCGACGGCAGTACCCCTGACCAGCGCTACCTTGAGCTCCTGAAGCTTCTGCGCCAGGTCCCGGCCATCACCGACGCCAGTTGGCTGGACGCAAGCGGACGCGAGCAGGTGCATGCGTCGCGCGTCAGCCTGGATCGGGTCGGCAGCGGCCGCGATCGCTCGGGCGATCGCGTGTTTCGGGAGCCAAAACCTGGGCAACCCTATTTCGGTCCAGTCTACTTCCGTAAAGACACCGAGCCATACGTCACCATCGCGGTCGCGCCGGGTCCCGATGGCGAAGGCGTCACGGTGGCAGAGGTGAACCTCAAGCTCGTCTGGGACCTGGTTGCGCGGATCGGAATCGGCAGGACAGGTCACGCCTATGTGGTAGACGGCCGCGGGCAGCTGGTTTCTCACCCCGACATCAGCCGTGTGCTGAAAAAGACCGATCTCTCCTCGCTCCCCCAGGTACGCAGCGCACTAGCCGGCAGCATGCCCCTGGGCGACGGTCTGAAAGACCCTGGCCCCGCGCGAGACCTGGAGGGGAACGCCGTGCTGACCGCGCACGCGCCGATCGCCGAGCTTGGCTGGCTCGTGTTCGTCGAGCAGCCGCTGTCCGAGGCCTACGCCCCGCTCCATGCGTCCGTACGCCGCTCCGGCCTGCTGCTGCTCGCCGCGCTCGCGCTCTCGGTGCTCGCGAGCCTGTTGCTGGCCCAGCGCATGGCAATGCCGATTCGAGCCCTTCAGCAGGGCGCCGCCCGCATCGGAGCGGGCGAGCTGGACCATCGCATGGACGTGAGCACGGGTGACGAGCTCGGGCAGCTCGCCGGCGAGCTGAACCGCATGGCCGCGCGCTTGCGCGAGTCCTATGGAGACCTGGAGCGGAAGGTGGCTGTGCGCACCCAGGAGCTCGAGCTCGCCAACCAGGCCAAGACGCGCTTCCTGCGGGCCGCGAGCCACGACCTCCGTCAGCCGATCCATGCCCTCGGGCTGTTCGTTGACCAGCTGAGCGCGCGTGCCCAGGACCAGGAGACGCGGCGGATTGCCACCCTGGCCGGGGTCGCGGTCACGAACTTGCAGGACTTGCTCGACGCGGTCCTCGATATCTCGCGGCTGGACGCCGGAGTGATCGCACCGGTGACGGCCAATTTCGCCATCGATTCCTTGCTCCAGCGCCTCGACGCGGCCTTCGCCCCCAGCGCGAAGGAGAAGGGTCTGCGCTTTCGGGTCGTCCCGAGTCGCCTGTTCGTTTATAGCGACCCCGTGCTACTGGAGCGCATACTCCTCAATCTCGCCGCCAATGCGGTCCACTACTCCGAGCGTGGTGGGATTGTCATCGGCTGCCGCCGTGGCGGCGACCGCGTGCGTATCCTGGTCTGCGACACGGGAATCGGCATTCCCGCCGAGCAGCAGCAATCGATCTTCGAAGAGTTTTACCAAGTTGCAGCACAGGGACGCGATCACGCCCAGGGACTGGGTCTGGGGCTCGCGATTGCGGCGCGCCTCGCGCGCCTGCTCGGCTGCCGCATCGAGGTCGCGTCGCGCCCCGGCAGGGGCTCCACATTCGCTGTGGAGGTCCCGCGCGGGGTGCAGCCACCAACCCAGGCGCCAGCTGCCCCAGCTCCGGACGCAACCGACTCGCTGAGCGGCGCACTTGTGCTGGTCGTGGACGACGACGCCCCGATTCGCGATGCGATGCACACCTTGCTGACTCAATGGGGCTGTACGGCCGCGACCGCGGCGAACGGGGAGGAGGCCATCGCCGTTCTGAGGCGGCTCGAACGGGTACCCGACGCCATCCTGGCCGACTATCGGCTAAACGGCGAAGAAACTGGCGCTCAGGTCATCCGCCGGCTGCACGCCGTCGCCCGCACAGAGATCCCGGCCGCACTGATCACCGGCGACGCCGCACCCGAATCCCTGCACGAGGCCCAGGCGAGCGGTTACCCGGTACTCGCAAAGCCAGTGGCCCCGGCTAAGCTGCGCGCGCTGACTGCACACCTCGCCTCGGCATCGCGAAAACGGCCGGCTCCCGGCGCAGGAAAGGCTCAAGCAGCGGCAGACCGACCGCCGGCCCCGACTGGCTCTTGAATCCGCAGACCGAGCCGATTGCTCATCACCGCTGCCTGAGTGCGGCTGGTCACCTTGAGCGCCTTGAGAATGGCCGTGACATGGGCCTTCACCGTCGCTTCGGCCAGCCCGAGCTCGCGGCAGATCTGCTTGTTCGAGCTGCCTTGCGCGACGCACCCGAGAACCTGCTGCTGCCGTTCGGTTAACCCCAGCGACTTGGCCGAGACCGACCCGCGGGTCGCGGGGCTGGATGCCTGCCCCCGCCCCGGCACAGAGTCCCACTCGCGCGTAATCGGCTCGGGCGGAAGATAACGCCCGCCGACCAGCACCAGGCGGAGCGCGCTCGCCATGACCGCGTGAGACGACGACTTGGGAATGAACCCCGAGGCGCCAGCACCAAGCACGGCCTTGACGGTACCAGCATCGTCCAAGGCGGATAGCGCCACCAGCGGCATGGCCGGATAGTCCTCGCCTAGGGCGTCGAATAGCTCAAGGCCGGTCACACCGGGCAGGCATATATCGAGCAGCGCGAGATCGAGATCCGGATGCTCGGCGGCAAGGCGTCTCACCCCCGGGCCATCTGCCGCCTCCAGCACCGCAACCTCACTGTCGAGCTCGCGGACGATATGTCGGAGGGCCTCTCGGATCAGTGGATGATCGTCCGCAACAAGTACTTTCACGCGCCATCCTCCGTGTCCCGGTTCTGGTAAAGACAGGCTCGTTTGTCCTAGTACGCAAGTATGGCATAGCGTCGGCGCTCGGCCGAAAAGAAAACCCTTTAAATCGGAGAGTTGGCGGCCCCCGCCCCAGGGATGCGACCTTGGTATTAGACCGTCAGGCCGATACTCTCGAGCCCTGTCTCGGTCCAGACTGAAGGCGTGGATGAAAACGTAAGGTCTTCGCTCTGCCGACAACGCCGTCGGCTTGTTAGAAGAAGCCCGGTAACTACGGAGGAAATAACCGTGAAGAATCAGCTCATCGTCGCCACGCTCGCCGGCCTGCTCGGCCTTTCGGGCTCTGGTGTCGCCGCAGAGGCGATCGGCTCGGGTGCGCAGAAACTCCAGAAGGACATCCTTCATCAACGCCTCGCGCAGCTTTCCACCCTCGCAGGCGAGGCCAACGCACTCGAGCCTTGCATTAACGGAGAAGTCTCCGCCTCGGGTCTTTATCCGAGCCAGGCCGAGGAGGACGCCGCGCTTGCGGGGTCGAAGCGCTTAGGTCAAACCTTGAGCGGGTCGATGGCTGCGAGCAAGGATTAAACGGCACAGGCAGTCCAGTGCGCGCGGCAGGTCGCGGTCGTTCGCCATACCGCCGTGAAGGTCAGCGATCACCGTCGGGGCGCGCCCCGTACCGGTTGCTGGCCTGGTTCTGCGTATATCTGCACTGGACGATCTCGGCCAGGATGGACACCGCAATCTCTCCTGGCGAGCGTCCGCCCAGGTCGAGCCCTACGGGCGCGCGGATCCGGCCCGACTGGGACTCCAGCCCAGCCTCCCGCAGCCGCTCCAGACGCTGGGCGTGGGTGCGCCGGCTACCAAGGGCACCGATATAGAAGGCTGGACTCGCCAGTGCGGCGATCAGGGCGGGATCGTCCAGTTTGGGATCGTGCGACAGGGTCACGACTGCAGTCCGGGCGTCAGGGGCGAGCCGCGCCATGGCCTCGTCCGGCCAGTCGTCGGACAGGTCCACATCGGGAAAGCGCTCGGCGCTGGCAAATGACCGTCGCGGGTCGATCACGGTCACGGCGAAGCCGGCGAGCCTGGCCATAGGCGCGAGGGCTTGCGCAATGTGCACGGCGCCGACCACGAGGAGCCGCGGCGGCGGGGCATAGATGCGGGCGAAGAGCCCCTCGTCCGCCTCCAGCAGGCCGCTGCGATCGGCGGCGATGCGCCCCCGCACCTCGTCGAGTATTGCTTGGGTCAGGGTCAGGTCCCCCTGGCTGAGCTCGCCATCGACCAGCGTCTGGGCGCCGTCGGCGAGGCGGGTCACCAGGGCGACCGGGCGCTTCGTACGTTGCACGTCCAGCAGGCGATCGACCTGTCCGCCGACCCGTTCCACATAGACCTGGACGCGTCCGCCGCAGGCGAGACCGACCTCCCAGGCGCGCGCGTCGCTGACCCCAAACTCCAGCACGCGCGGCTGGCCGTCCGCGATGGCCT
>JBGSOR010000471.1:0-6653 GCA_041738985.1 Chromatiaceae bacterium
CCGAGGCAGACGCGGCCACGCCCTTGGCCAGCAGGGCGGCCGTGCGCATCTCGCCCAGGAGGTTCAGATCGTTGTTGCTGGCCGCCCCATCGGTGCCCAGGGCGACATTCACCCCGGCAGCCAGTAGTCGCGCCACCGGACAGAAGCCGCTCGCGAGCTTGAGGTTGGACTCCGGGCAGTGGACCACATGCGCGCCGGCCGCGGCCAGGCGCTCGATCTCGCCGTCCTCCAACTGCGTCATGTGCACGGCGACCAGGTTAGGTCCGAGGAGCCCCAGCGCCTCCAGACGGGCAATGGGACGATCCCCGTGGTCGCGAAGCGACTGGAGCACCTCGTCGCGGGTCTCGTGCAAGTGGATGTGGATGGGCACATCCAGCTCGTCCGCCAGGGTGCGCACCCGCTCCAGGACGGCGTCGGAAACGGCATAGGGCGAGTGCGGGGCGAACCCGACGCGAATCAGGGGGTGGTCCCGGTAATGGTCGTGCATGGCCAGCCCCTTGGCGATATAGCCATCCGGACCGTCCGCATAGGTGGTCGGCAGGTCCACCACGACCATACCGACCACCGCGCGCATCCCCGCATCCGCCACGATCTGGGCGGTGACTTCCGGAAAGAAATACATGTCGTTAAAGCAGGTGACCCCGCCGCGCAGCATCTCCAGGACCGCGAGCCGGGTCCCGTCTCCCACGAAGCCCGGGTCCATCCAGCGCGTCTCCGCGGGCCAGATATGATCGTGGAGCCAGGTCATGAGGGGCAGGTCGTCCGCCAGGCCGCGCATCAGGGTCATGGGGGCATGGGTATGGGCGTTGACCAGTCCCGGGATCAAGGCATGGCCGGGCAGATCGAGCTTCCGATCGGCCTGCACCGTTGCACGTGCCTCCACCGCTGGCAGGACAGCCAGGATGCGCCCGTCCGCGACCGCTACCGCGTGGTCCAGGAGCACCCGGTCCTGCGGGTCTACGGTCAACAGCCACTCGGGGAAGAGCAGCAGGTCGGCGTGCATGGGTCTGGTCCTGATGAAGTGGCGGGGCGGATAGTGGACAATGCGCCGCTTCATGCTACCGGAGCGACCCATGGAAACCAATCTGCCCGCCTCCCCCGGACCGGACGACGCTGCCGTCTGGCACCAAGGCCGACTCTATCTTGCCGATCAGCGCCTGTTACCGGAGCGGGCGGAGTTTCTGGCCTACGACGACGCCCCCGGGGTGGCGGAAGGGATCCGAGCGATGGTGGTGCGCGGGGCGCCCGCCATCGGGGTCGCCGCTGCCTACGGGGTGGTGCTGGCTGCAAGGACCGCGTTCGCCGCCACCGGTGCGGGCTGGAAAGAGGCCATCGTTCCGGACCTGGAGCGGCTGGCGGCCGCCCGACCCACCGCGGTGAACCTGTTCTGGGCGATCCGGCGCATGAGCCGGCTGATCGGGTCCCTGGACAATGCAGACCCCGTCCCTCCCCTGCTCGCCGAGGCCCTGGCTATCCATGCGGAGGACCGAGCCGCCAACCGCCGTATGGGGGATCTCGGTGCCGAGCTGATCGAGGGACCCACGGATGTCGTGACCCACTGTAACGCCGGAGCCATTGCGACCGGCGGCTACGGGACTGCCTTGGGCGTGGTGCGCAGCGCCTGGGCGGCGGGCAAGATCCGCCGGGTCTATGCGGACGAGACCCGACCCTGGATGCAGGGCTCCCGCCTCACCGCCTGGGAGCTGATGCACTCGGGCATCCCGGTCACACTCCAGGCGGACGGGGCCTCGGCGAGCCTGATGGCCGGGGGCGCGGTTGGCTGGGTCATCGTGGGCTCGGACCGTATCGCCGCCAACGGGGACGTGGCAAACAAGATCGGGACCTATGGACTGGCGATTCTCGCCCGCTACCATGGGGTCAAGGTTATGGTTGCCGCGCCCACCTCCACGGTCGACATGGCGATACCGAGCGGGGCGGCCATCCCCATCGAGGAGCGGGATCCGGAGGAGCTCCTGTCCTGCGGCGGGCGGCGCCTGGCACCCGCGGGCTGCTCCGCACGCAATCCCGTATTCGACGTGACCCCGGCCAGTCTAGTCGACGCTATCGTTACCGAGCGGGGGGTGGTGCTTAACCCGAACGCGGAGAGGATGCGGGCCTTGATGGCTTGACGGTCGTGTCGTCCCCTTCGGCGTCCGCACTTTGTGAAGATATCGGCGTCAATCGTCCGCTCTAAGCGCCAGGAGCAGATCCTAGGGGAATTCGGCCTCGGCGAGCCGGTCTCGCGGGAGGCGTTGACGCTGGCGCGGCCGGGCGGTCATGATCGCCGCCCAATCTGCCCCATTCCGGATCCGACCCCGGGGAGCCCATGATCAGGATCTTCGCCTTGCCCCGCGCTCTTGTGGCCTCTTTGCTTGCCGCGGGTCTCGGCGGCTGTGCCACCGGCGAGATCGGCCCGACCCCACAGGTGTCGAGCCCCATGAACGCAGGCGACGTGACCATCTTCCGGGACGGCTCCTGGGTGGGCCTTTGGGCGCCCATCGTGCTGCGCATCGACGCTCGCAAGGTTCTAAAGGTGGGACGCAACGAGACCTACACCTTCCCGCTCCCAGCCGGGGAATACGTGTTCGACTACAGCATCGGGTTCAACGAGTGTCGCCGCGTCGCGCAGATCTATCCGCAAGGGCGCTATCGCTTCCGCCTGGCCCCCAATTGTGCGGGGTTCAATTGGGGCTGGGGCTACTGAGCCTCACAGGTCCCGCCACTGCGCGAAGGTCGCCGCCTGGCCCCGGATGAGGCCGGCATCGTCCACCAGATTCCACACGATCCCGCCCTCGATCGTGAAGCGCCGCCCGCGGGCCGAGACGCGCACCCCGGCGTATCCCTCCACGAATCCCCGGTCGCGAACTGCCTGAAGCAGCCGCTCCCGCTCGGCCCGCTCCGGCGCCTGGGCGGTCAACCGCGAGGGCATGACCACCAACCGCTCCCAGTTGAGCTCGAAGAGGTCCAGCGCCCTGCGGTTGGCGTAGGTCAGGATGGGGTCTGGGCCTGTGTCATGGGAGAGCAGGGCGAAGCGCGCATCGAAGAGTGCGCGGGCAGCGTCCGGGTCGGCGAGCCGGGGGGCGATCAGGTCCCTCCCAGTCAAGCGTTTGAAGCTCTCGCACATGAGCCGGGCATGGCCCATGAGGTAGTCATTGGTCTCGGCCGGGCAGGGAAAGGGCGGCGTGCTGGTTTGCATCGGGTCGTTTGGAAAACTCAAAGGTGACGGAGTCTATGGCCACAGGCTCAGGTTTTGAGCCTCCGACCCCATAGGCTAGACCGCTCCAGACGCCCCGCGGACCCAGCCCCATTCCCCGTTGCCGCCTGCCGGAGATCCCATGGCCGACTTCCAGACCCACCTGAACGCCGGAATCCTCGTCAGCGGTGTCGCCACGGTTGGGTTGCACGGGCTGGGCCTGGCGACTTCGGGGCAGACCCTGACCCTCTTCGCACTCGGGGTCACGGGGAGCCTGCTACCGGACATCGACGCGGACACATCGGCCCCGGTGCGAGCCACCTTCGGGGTCCTGGGGGCGGTCCTGGCCTTCGCCTGGACACTGCCGTTGATGGGCCGCTTTCTTCCGCTGGAGCTGGCGCTCATCTGGTGCGGGCTCTTTCTCGCGGTTCGCTTTCTACTCCAAACGGCCTTCGCCCGCTTCACCGTCCACCGCGGGATCTGGCACTCCTGGCTGGGAATCGCCTTCGCCACGCTCGCCACGGTCGACGTGGCGTACTGGTTTCTCCGCGAGCCCGCCCAGGCGGCTTGGGTCGCCGGGGGCATGGTGGGTCTCGGGTATTTCACACACCTGTGCCTGGACGAGCTCTCGAGCTTGGACCTGACGAGCAGCCGGGTGAGCCGGTCGTTCGGGACGGCACTCAAGCCCTTCAGTCTGTCTGACCCCTTCGGCAGCCTGAGCATGGCGGCGGCCGTCGGTGCCCTCGCCTGGTTTGCCCCGGCGGCGGAATCTCTCCAGGTCCCCGGGGGAGCGGAGCTTGCAGAGTGGGCCGAGCAGATCGTCGTTCGGCTGGCCTCATGGTCGGACTCGGTCATCCGCGCGATTCGAATCTTGTTCCAATGACCCAGGATCGTTATTTCGCGGCGGGAGGTTAGCGACTCCACTCGATCACGGCCGACTGATATGCAGGAAGACATCCATTCCGCCGTCTGCTGGCCGAATGAAGCCGAATCCCTTGGCAGAGTCCCACCGAACCAATCGCCCATCGCGTAACGCCGCTCTGCCGTCTGGATTGCCACGGCGCTCACCAGCACGGCGCCAGGACGCTGGACACGATGCCCATGGCGTCCCCCGGCATGGGCATGGGCAGGCCGCCCCAGCCACCGCCGGATTTCAGCCGAATGACTTACTCGGCCCATTGGAGCGGTCGGGGCAGATACCCGGTCTGGGCGGCGAGCTGGTACAGCTCGCCCACAAAGGCACGGTCGCAGGCAGTCTCCGGGAAGTGTCCGGCAGTGCAATAGTCGTGGCGCATGCAGGCGGCGTCGAATCCGTCCACCGGCGGCAGGGCAAGCGATGCGGGATGACCGGGACCGCACCAGTTTCCATAGATGGGCAGGCACTTGAAGGCGTCGGCGGAGCCCACCGGGAGCAGGAGTGCGGGCAGCAGCAGGGCGGCCAGTAACCGGGCGGCGGCCGCCCGGGGCGGCGAAATCTCAAGACGGTTGATCATGGGCATGCATCCTGGGTACGGGTTGGGCTATTGTGCCCGCCCGGTGCCCCGCCGCAAGTGCGGGCTCTCTATCGGCATCCTCAAGGTTTCGTTTATCATGCGGCGGCTATGGATCTGAACTTCCTCGATTTCGAACAACCCGTGGCCGAGCTCGAGGCGAAGATCGAAGAGCTGCGGCTGGTCGGCCATGACAACGAGATCAACATCCAGGAGGAGATCGAGCGGCTGGAGAAGAAGAGCCGCGCGCTCACCGAGTCGATCTTCGCGGGTCTCACCCCCTGGCAGATCTCCCAGCTCTCGCGCCATCCCCAACGGCCCTACCTGCTGGACTATGTGCGGCGCATCTTCGACGAGTTTCACGAGCTGCACGGGGACCGCGCCTTTGCGGACGATCCGGCCATCGTCGGCGGCCTGGCGCGCATGGACGGCCGGGCGGTCATGGTCATCGGTCACCAGAAGGGCCGGGACACGAAGGAGAAGATCTACCGCAACTTCGGCATGCCCCGCCCGGAGGGCTACCGCAAGGCCTTGCGACTGATGGAGATGGCGGAGCGCTTTTGTCTGCCCCTCCTGACCTTCATCGATACCCCGGGGGCCTACCCCGGCGTGGGGGCAGAGGAGCGCGGACAGAGCGAGGCGATCGCCCACAACCTCCGGTCTATGGCGCGCCTGCGCACCCCCATCCTGTGCACCGTCGTGGGCGAAGGCGGCTCCGGCGGCGCGCTCGCCATCGGCGTGGGAGACCGGCTCCTGATGCTGCAATACAGCACCTACTCGGTCATCTCGCCCGAGGGGTGTGCGGCCATCTTGTGGAAAAGCGCGGATAAGGCCCAGCTTGCCGCGGAGGCCATGGCCATCACCTCCGACAAGCTCAAGGAGCAGGGCCTGGCGGACCTGGTGATCCCCGAGCCCCTGGGAGGCGCCCATCGCGACCCCGATGCGACATCCAAGTCCATCAAGGCGGCGCTGCTCGCCCAGCTCGACATCGTCCAGGCCCTGGACCTGGACACCCTGATCGCGGAGCGCTACGCGCGACTGATGAGCTACGGCAAGGTCAAAGAGCAGCGCGCGGCCGCAGGTCCCTTCTCCAAAGCGGATTGACCCCGGTCAGTCTGCGGCCAATCCGGGCCAGGCTCGCGAGCGCCTCGGACAACCCTGGGGCCAGATGCGCGTAAGCGTCCATGTCGACCTTCGATCCGGAGAGTCTGGTTCCCGTTCTGGCCCCGTTCGAGGGTGCGGGACAGGTCTGGATCGGCTATAGCGGCGGCCTCGACTCCACCGCGCTCCTGCACGCCGCGGCGGCGGTGCGAGAGCGTCTGCCCGGTACACCCCGGGCAGTCCACCTGGACCATGGACTTCATCCCGACTCTGCGCGCTGGGCCGCACACTGCGAGGCCGTTTGCAGCGTCTTGGCGATCCCCTTGCTGGTGCGCCGGTTGGCGCTGCAACGCGGCCCCGGAGAAAGCCTGGAGGCGATGGCGCGGGAGGCGCGCTACGCGGCCCTCGCCGCCCTGCTCGCCCCCGGGGATCTGCTGCTCACCGCCCATACCCAGGACGACCAGGCCGAGACCCTACTGCTCGCCCTGATCCGCGGGAGCGGCGTTCAGGGTTTGGCCGCCATGCCGACGGTGGCCGACCTGGGCATGGGTCGCCTGGTCCGCCCGCTCTTGAGCACCCGGCGCGCGGACTTGGAGCATTACGCGCGTAACCTGGGTCTGAGCTGGGTGGAAGACCCGAGCAACGCGGAGCTGTCGTTCGACCGCAACTACCTGCGCAGCCGCGTGATGCCCCTAATTCGGGGGCGTTGGCCCGCGGTTTCCTCGACCCTTGCCCGCAGTGCCTCGCACTGCGCGGAGGCGGCGGCGGTCGTGGACCAGGTGGCCGAAGCGACCCTGGCCGGACTGGCCGGGGCGCTCCCGGGGACGGTCTCCATCCCCGGCCTGGTGAGGCTCGATAGGCCGTTGCGC
>JBGSOR010000046.1:0-16143 GCA_041738985.1 Chromatiaceae bacterium
CGAGATGGTGATGCCGGGAGACAACGTGAAGGTGGAGGTCAAGCTGATCGCCCCGATCGCCATGGAAGACGGGCTGCGTTTCGCCATCCGCGAGGGCGGCCGCACCGTCGGCGCCGGCGTGGTCGCGAAGATCATCGAGTAGAGAGTTGTTCCAGCCGCAAGGCCGAGTCGCGGGTACGGGGCGCTAGCCTCGCCACTCGTTACTCGCCACTCGGCGTTTCCCTTAGGCCAGTAGCTCAATTGGCAGAGCAGCGGTCTCCAAAACCGCAGGTTGGGGGTTCGAGTCCCTCCTGGCCTGCCATACAAACCATCGCCCCCTAACCACATCGCCCAGGCGACACGCGACCCCATGAATTCAAGCGCTGAGGCCGGAGGCGCCGGCTTGGACATAGCCAAGCTGGCCGGTGCCGCTTTGTTGTTGGTGGGCGGTCTGTTCGCCTTTTACTATTTCGCCGAGTGGTACGTACTGCTGCGCGTCTTCCTGCTGCTCGCCATCGGCGGAGCGGCCGCGGCGGTGGCGTTTCAAACCCAGCCTGGGCGCCAGCTTTGGCAGTTTGTTTCCGATGCGCGCATGGAGGTCCGCAAGGTCGTATGGCCGACGCGCCAAGAGACCATTCAGACCACTTTGGTGGTGATGGCGATGGTGGTAGTGCTCGGCATCGTCCTGTGGCTTTTCGACATGATCCTGATGGGGATCTTGCGGTTCCTCACGGGCCACGGAGGGTGAATATGCCCAAGCGCTGGTATGTTATCCATGCCTACTCTGGGTTCGAAGGTCAGGTCAAGCGCTCCTTGGAGGACCGCGTGAAGCGCGCGGGGCTCGAGGAGTTTTTCGGCCCGGTGCTGGTCCCCACGGAAGAAGTGGTGGAGATGCGCAACGGCCAGCAGCGTAAGAGCGAGCGCAAGTTTTTCCCGGGCTATGTGCTCGTCAATATGGAAATGACCGACGAGACCTGGCACCTGGTCAAGAGCGTTCCAAAGGTTATGGGCTTTATCGGCGGAACCGGCGACCGTCCGGCACCCATCCCCGACAAGCAGGCCGAGGCCATACTTCTGCGCGTGCAAGAGGGGGTGGAAAAGCCCCGTCCGAAGGTCTTGTACGAGCCGGGCGAAGTGGTTCGGGTGGTAGACGGTCCCTTCACCGACTTCAACGGCGTGGTCGAAGAGGTCGATTACGACAAGAGCCGGGTCAAGGTCTCGGTCCTAATCTTCGGACGCTCGACCCCGGTGGACCTGGAGTTCTCGCAGGTCGAAAAAGGCTGATAAGGTCCTGCATCGGCGCGGTCCTCGCGCGTCTTTGTGCGGCCTAATTTGAGTCCCAGCCTGGGACATCGACAGGGGAGCCAGGGTCCAATCCCTGGCGCTAGCACCCATCAGGAGCAAAGCAGTGGCGAAAAAAATCAACGCCTACATCAAGCTGCAGGTCAAGGCGGGCATTGCCAATCCAAGCCCGCCAGTCGGTCCTGCGCTCGGTCAGCACGGCGTCAATATCATGGAGTTCTGCAAGGCGTTCAACGCCCGTACGCAGGAGCTTGAGCAGGGTATGCCGATCCCGGTGGTCATCACCGTGTATTCGGACCGCAGCTTCACCTTCATAACCAAGACTCCACCAGCTTCGATCCTGCTGAAGAAGGCGGCGGGTATTCAGAAGGGCAGTGCGACTCCGCATTTGGCCAAGGTCGGCAAGGTTACCCGCGAGCAGCTCGAGCAGATTGCGAATACCAAGATGCCGGATCTGAGCGCGGCGGATTTGGACGCAGCGGTGCGCACCATTGCGGGCAGCGCACGGTCCATGGGCCTGGACGTGGAGGGAGTTTAGCCATGGCAAAAAGCTCAAAGAGATTGCGGGAGATTCGTTCTCGGATCGAGCGCGGCAAGCTCTATCCGGCCGAAGAGGCATTCGGTTTGTTGAAAGAGGTCTCGCGGACCAAGTTCGTCGAGAGCGTCGATGTCGCCGTCAACCTTGGCGTCGACCCGCGCAAGTCAGATCAAGTGGTCCGCGGTGCCACAGTGCTTCCCCATGGTATCGGCAAGACCGTGCGCGTGGCCGTCTTTGCCCAGGGTGCGAATGCGGACGCCGCAACCGCGGCCGGCGCGGATCGGGTCGGGTTCGACGACCTGGCCGAAGAGATCAAGGCCGGGAAGATGGACTTCGATGTGGTTGTCGCCTCCCCGGATGCCATGCGCGTCGTGGGTCAGCTCGGCAAGATCCTTGGGCCCCGCGGACTTATGCCCAACCCCAAGGTCGGCACTGTGACCGCGGACGTGGCCGAAGCCGTGCGCAACGCCAAGGCCGGTCAGGTGCGCTACCGCACGGATAAGGCGGGCATCATCCACTGCCCCCTGGGCAAGGCGGATTTCGAGCCTGTCAAGCTGCGGGAGAACCTGGAGGCACTGCTCAGCAACCTGATGAAGGCCAAGCCGAGCACGTCTAAGGGCATCTATATGCAGAAGGTGACCGTGTCTACCACCATGGGCCCCGGGCTCGCTGTAGACCACCAGGCACTAAGCCTCTAGCTCGCTGTGTTTCGTTCGCCGCGGCGGCTGTCCGCGGCCCGGGTCCCGGCAGGTGACCCGAACAAAGGGTTTCTTTGGGGCCCCGACCAAGTCGGGGGCCGTCAAAGACCGCAGGCGACGCGCTGGCCGACAGGGAATCGGGCGGTGCGTCTTAATGCCCCATGGCGCCTGCGCAGACGGTGCTCCCGAATCAGGCATGCTGCCGATGAAGGCGCACATGATCGCGTGACGTCGGCCGAAGGAATCGGCGGTCGTACACGCAGCTCGGCCAAGGCCGGGTGGGCACAAATGAAGTGGTGACGAAAGTGGCGCTGAGTTTTGCGCAGAAAGAATCGATCGTCGCCGAGGTTGCGGAAGTCGCCAAGAGCGCCTATTCGGCCGTCGGGGCCGAGTATCGGGGTTTGACCGTCGGGCAGATCACCAAGCTCCGCGTGGAAGCGCGCAAGGTTGGGGTCTATGTCCGGGTGGTCAAGAACACCCTGGCCCGCCGCGCGCTGGCCGACACGGACTTTGCGTGCATGCAGGATGGGCTCACAGGCCCTTTGATCCTCGCATTCGCACAAGAAGACCCGGGTGCGGTGGCACGTGTGGCGGAGGCGTTCGCCAAGGATCACGACAAGTTCCAGGTGCGCTTGGTGGCCGTGGGTGGCAAGCTGCTCGACCCTTCAAAGCTCGGCGATCTGTCCAAGATGCCGACGCGCGATCAGGCCCTGAGCATGCTCATGGCCACGATGAAGGCCCCGGTGCAGAAGCTTGCGGCGACGATCAACGAGGTTCCCGGCAAGCTGGTCCGTACCCTCGCCGCGATTCGCGATGCCAAAGAGGCGGCGTGAGCCACGCCCCTCGTTCAACAGCAGTTTGATTCAGGAGTCAGTCAATGGCCGTGTCGAAAGACGAAATCCTCGAAGCCATCGGTAATATGACCGTGCTCGAGGTCGTCGACCTCATCAAGGCGATGGAAGAGAAGTTCGGTGTCACCGCGGCTGCCGCGGTGGTTGCCGGTCCAGCTGCGGCCGCTGCCGAGGCTGCCCCGGTGGAGGAGCAGACTGAGTTCAACCTAATCCTCACCTCCTTCGGCGCCAACAAGGTTGGTGTTATCAAGGCGGTGCGCGCGCTAACCGGGCTGGGTCTGAAGGAGGCGAAGGATGCCGTGGAAGGCGTCCCGACCACTCTGAAGGAAGCCATTTCCAAGGCCGAGGCCGAAGCCGCGAAGAAGGAGCTGGAAGAGGCTGGCGCAACTGTCGAGGTCAAGTAACGGCGCATTGCGTCGCGACTTTCTCTTCGCATGCCTCGCAGGCTGGCGGCGACGAGCCGCCGGCCTTTTGCCGTTTGTCGACGCGCGACCCCCGACGCCCCCGCGTCGAGCGGCGTTGCGCCAGCTGTCGGGCTGGCGTGCCTCGCCCCCGTAGCCCTGATCTCAAGCCCTGTCCGGGAACCACGCAAGCATTTCGAGGGAAGGCATAATGGCTTATTCGTTCACCGAAAAAAAGCGCATCCGCAAAGACTTCGGCAAGCGTCCGACCATTTTGGACGTGCCCTTCCTGCTGGCTACCCAGATCGACTCCTATCGCGAGTTCCTGCAGGCCGAGCTTCAGCCCAAGAAGCGTCTTGACGTAGGGCTCAATGCGGCCTTCAAGTCGGTGTTCCCGATCGAAAGCTACTCCGGCTATGCGGTGCTGGAGTTTGTGAGCTATCGGCTCGGCGAGCCACCTTTCGACGTGCGCGAGTGCCATTTGCGCGGGGCCACCTATGCGGCGCCGCTGCGGGTGCTGCTGCGCCTGGTGATTTACGATAAGGAGGCCCCGGCGGGCACCAAGGTCGTGAAAGACATCAAGGAGCAGGAGGTTTACATGGGCGAGCTCCCGCTCATGACGGAGACCGGCACCTTCATCATCAACGGGACCGAGCGGGTCATCGTCTCGCAGCTCCATCGTTCGCCTGGCGTCTTTTTCGACCACGACAAGGGCAAGACCCACTCCTCGGGCAAGCTCCTGTTCTCGGCGCGGGTAATCCCTTACCGCGGGTCCTGGCTCGACTTCGAGTTCGATCCGAAAGATAACGTCTTCGTGCGCATCGACCGCCGCCGCAAGCTGCCGGCGACCATTTTGCTGCGCGCCCTCGGCTACCGGGTCGAGGACATTCTCGAGCGCTTTTTCGAGACCGACACCTTCCGCTTCGAGGGCGGCGGCGTGTCCCTGGACCTGGTGCCCGAGCGCCTGCGTGGCGAGACCGTGGGCTTCGATGTCAAGATCGGCGACGAGGTTATGGTGGAGGCTGGGCGGCGGGTGACCGCGCGTCACATCCGCGAGCTCCAGAAGGCCGGCGTGGAGCGTCTGGAAGTCCCCGCGGACTTCCTGATCGGGCGCGTCCTGGCCCGCGCCCAGGTCGATACCGCCACCGGCGAGATCGTTGCCGATGCCAACACGGCCTTGACCCGGGAGCTGATCGCGCTCCTGGTCGCCAAGGGGGTGACCAGCATCGAGACCCTGTTCGTCAACGATCTGGATCAGGGCCCTTATATCTCCGAGACCCTGCGCATCGATCCGACGGCCACCGATCTGGAGGCTCAGGTCGAGATCTATCGCATGATGCGCCCGGGCGAGCCGCCCACCAAAGAGGCGGCCCAGAATCTCTTCCATAACCTGTTCTTCACCTCCGATCGCTATGACCTCTCGGCGGTAGGCCGTATGAAGTTCAATCGTAGGCTGGGTCGGGATTCCGAGGTGGGTCCGGGTGTCATCTACGACGGCCGCTACTTCAGCACCCGCACCGATGCCGTTTCCCAGGCGCTCTATGCCGAGCACGGGGAGACCTCCGACATCATCGATGCGCTGAAGGTCCTGGTGGAGCTGCGCAACGGCCGCGGCACCGTGGACGACATCGACCATCTAGGCAACCGCCGCATCCGCTGCGTGGGCGAGATGGCCGAGAACCAGTTCCGGGTGGGCCTGGTACGGGTAGAGCGGGCAGTCAAGGAGCGCCTGTCCTTGGCCGAGTCCGAGGGCCTCATGCCCCAGGAGCTGATCAACGCCAAGCCGGTCTCTGCGGCCATCAAGGAGTTCTTCGGCTCCAGCCAGCTGTCCCAGTTCATGGACCAGAACAACCCGCTGTCCGAGGTGACCCACAAGCGTCGCGTCTCGGCGCTCGGCCCCGGCGGTCTGGCCCGGGAACGGGCTGGATTCGAGGTACGCGACGTGCACCCCACCCACTATGGCCGCGTGTGCCCGATCGAGACCCCTGAAGGCCCGAATATCGGCCTGATCAACTCGTTGGCTGTCTATGCCCGTACCAACTCGTACGGATTCCTGGAGACCCCCTATCGCAAGGTGGAGGGCGGCCGGGCTAGCCTGGAGATCCATTACCTGTCGGCGATCGAGGAGGGCAACTTCGTCATCGCCCAGGCGAATGCCACCCTGGACCCGGAAGGCAACCTCACCGACGCGCTGGTGTCCTGCAGGCACCTGAACGAGTTCACCATGAAGGCCCCGGAGGAGGTCCAGTACATGGACGTCTCCCCCCGTCAGATCGTCTCCGTCGCCGCCTCCCTGATTCCGTTCCTGGAGCACGACGACGCCAACCGCGCGCTCATGGGGTCCAACATGCAGCGCCAGGCGGTGCCCACCCTGCGTGCGGAGAAGCCTCTGGTCGGCACCGGCATGGAGCGAGCGGTGGCCAAGGACTCGGGCGTGGTGGTGCGGGCGCGCCGCGGCGGGGCCATCGAGTCGGTCGATGCCGCCCGCATCGTGGTGCGGGTTAACGACGAGGAGGCGGAGCCCGGGGTCCCGGGCGTGGACATCTACACCCTGACCAAGTACACCCGCTCCAACCAGAATACCTGCATCAATCAGCGTCCTTTGGTGCGGCCGGGGGACCTGATTGCCAAGGACGACGTGCTGGCCGACGGCCCCTCCACGGACATGGGAGAGCTGGCGCTTGGCCAGAACCTGCGGGTCGCCTTCATGCCCTGGAACGGCTACAACTTCGAGGACTCGATCCTGATCTCCGAGCGGGTGGTCCAGGAGGACCGCTTCACCAGCATCCACATCGAGGAGCTGACCTGCCTTGCCCGCGACACCAAGCTGGGCCCTGAGGAGATCACGAGCGACATCCCGAACGTTGGCGAGTCGGCTTTGTCGAAGCTCGACGAGTCGGGCATCGTCTATGTGGGTGCCGAGGTCCGCGACGGCGACATCCTCGTGGGCAAGGTGACGCCCAAGGGCGAAACCCAGCTCACCCCCGAGGAGAAGCTCTTGCGGGCCATCTTCGGCGAGAAGGCGTCCGACGTGAAGGATACCTCGTTGCGTCTGCCGTCCGGGATGACCGGCACTGTGGTGGACGTCCAGGTGTTTACCCGTGACGGGGTGGAGCGGGACAAGCGTGCCCAGCAGATCCAGGAGCAGGAGCTGGACCGAGTCCGCAAGGACTTCGCGGACCAGCAGCGCATCATGGAGAACGATACCTTCCAGCGGGTGGAACGGATGCTGATCGGCAAGATCGCGGACGGCGGCCCTGGCGGGCTCAAGCCCGGTGCCAAGATTGCCAAGTCCTATCTTCAGGAGATCACCGAGAAGGGGTCCCGGGACCGCTGGTTCGAGATTCGTCTGCGTAGCGAAGAGACCGCGGTGCAGCTTGAAGCGGTCGCCAACCAGATCAAGCAGCAGAGGGAAGAGTTCCGCGACCGCTACGAGGTCAAGAAGCGCAAGATCGCGAGCGGCGATGACCTGGCCCCGGGCGTGCTCAAGATGGTGAAGGTCTACGTGGCGGTGAAGCGGCGCATTCAGCCTGGGGACAAGATGGCGGGCCGGCACGGGAACAAGGGCGTTATCTCCAAGGTCGTGCCGGTGGAGGACATGCCGTTCTCTGCCGATGGCGAGCCGGTCGATATCGTGCTCAACCCGCTCGGCGTGCCCTCGCGCATGAACGTGGGACAGGTCCTGGAGACCCATCTGGGTTGGGCTGCGAATGGCCTGGGCGTGAAGATCGAGCGCCTACTACGTTCCCAGACCGCCGTGGCTGAGCTGCGTGAGTTCTTGGACAAGGTCTACAACGGGAGCGGCCGAAAGGAGGACCTCGCGAGTTTCTCGGACGACGAGATCCTGGAGCTCGCCCGCAACCTGGTGAAGGGTGTGCCCCTGGCCACGCCGGTCTTCGACGGTGCCACCGAGCACGAGATCCGCTCCATGCTGGCGCTCGCCGAGCGCGACAAGACCGCGGAGGGCGTCCCGAGCGGCCAGACAATCCTGTTCGACGGTCGCACCGGAGACAGGTTCGAGCGACCTGTGACCGTGGGCTACATGTACATGCTCAAGCTCAACCACCTCGTGGACGACAAGATGCATGCGCGCTCCACCGGGCCCTATAGCCTGGTCACCCAGCAACCATTGGGCGGTAAGGCGCAGTTCGGTGGCCAGCGCTTCGGCGAGATGGAGGTCTGGGCCCTGGAGGCCTATGGTGCCGGCTATACGCTCCAGGAGATGTTGACGGTCAAGTCGGACGACGTGAACGGACGCACCAAGATGTACAAGAACATCGTCGACGGCGACCACCGGATGGAGGCGGGCATGCCCGAGTCTTTCAACGTGCTGGTGAAGGAGATCCGTTCGCTGGCAATCAACATCGAGCTGGAGCAGGACTAGAGGAAGTGGCGAGTGGCGAGTGGAGAGTGCCGAGGAAGAGCGACCTCGGCACTCTCGCTTGCCGCCTCGGCCCTCGCAACTCGCTACTAGCAACTCTCCCAGGAGAACTGAATTGAAAGACCTCCTAAAGATTATTAAGCAGCAGGGCCAGGCCCTGGAGTTCGATGCCATCAAGATCGGACTCGCCTCCCCGGAGATGATCCGTTCCTGGTCTTATGGCGAGGTCAAGAAGCCGGAGACCATCAACTACCGCACCTTCAAGCCGGAGCGGGACGGGCTCTTCTGCGCCAAGATCTTCGGGCCCATCAGCGACTACGAATGCGTGTGCGGCAAGTACAAGCGCCTGAAGCACCGCGGCGTGGTGTGCGAGAAGTGCGGGGTCGAGGTGACACTGGCTAAGGTGCGCCGGGAGCGCATGGGTCATATCGACCTGGCGAGCCCAGTGGCCCATATCTGGTTCCTCAAGTCCCTGCCCTCGCGCATCGGACTCCTGCTCGACATGACGCTGCGCGACATCGAGCGGGTGCTCTATTTCGAGTCCTTTGTGGTGATCGACCCGGCGCTAGTCCAGAACCTGGAGCGTGGCCAGCTCCTGACCGACGAGCAGTACCTGGATGCCCTGGAAGAAAACGGCGACGAGTTCGACGCCCGCATGGGCGCCGAGGCCGTCTACGAGCTGCTGCGCACCATCGATCTTCAGGGCGAGATCCGGCGTATGCGCGAGGAGATCGAGAGCACCAGCTCCGAATCCAAGATCAAGAAGCTCTCCAAGCGCCTGAAGCTGATGGAGTCGCTGGTCGAGTCCGGCAACCGCCCCGAGTGGATGATCCTGACCGTGCTTCCGGTGCTGCCGCCGGAGCTGCGGCCTCTGGTCCCGCTCGACGGCGGGCGCTTCGCGACCTCGGATCTGAACGACCTGTATCGGCGCGTCATCAACCGGAACAACCGCCTCAAGCGACTTCTGGACCTGGTGGCCCCGGATATCATCGTGCGCAACGAGAAGCGCATGCTCCAGGAGGCGGTGGACGCCCTGCTGGACAACGGCCGACGCGGCCGGGCCATCACCGGGACCAACAAGCGCCCGCTCAAGTCCCTCGCGGACATGATCAAGGGCAAGCAGGGCCGGTTCCGCCAGAACCTGCTCGGCAAGCGTGTGGATTACTCCGGCCGGTCGGTCATTGTGGTGGGGCCGACGCTGAGGCTCCATCAGTGCGGCCTGCCCAAGCGGATGGCACTGGAGCTGTTCAAGCCATTCATCTTCAGCAAGCTGCAGCTGCGTGCGTTGGCCGCCACCATCAAGGCGGCCAAGAAGATGGTGGAGCGCGGTACCCCTGAGGTGTGGGACATCCTTGAAGAGGTGATCCGCGAGCACCCGGTCATGCTCAACCGTGCACCCACGCTGCACCGTCTGGGCATCCAGGCCTTCGAGCCGGTGCTAATCGAGGGTAAGGCGATCCAGCTGCATCCGCTGGTCTGCACCGCCTTCAACGCGGACTTCGACGGCGACCAGATGGCGGTGCATGTGCCGCTCTCGCTGGAGGCCCAGATCGAAGCCCGGGCGCTCATGATGTCCTCCAACAATATCCTCTCGCCCGCCAACGGCGAGCCCATTATCGTGCCCTCTCAGGACGTCGTGCTCGGGCTCTATTACATGACCCGCGAGCGGGTGAATGCGAAGGGCGAGGGGAGCGTCTTCTCCGATATCGACGAGGCCCGCCGCGCGTACGAGACGCGACAAGCGGACCTGCAGGCCCGTTGCCGCGTGCGCATCCGCGAAGTCGTCAAGGGCGAGGACGGGGTCATGCGCGAATCGACGAGCGTGCGTAGCACCACGCTCGGGCGGGCGCTGGTCTTCGCCATCGTCCCCGACGGATTGCCGTTCGATTTGGTGGACCGACCCTTGGGCAAGAAGGCGATCTCCCGGCTTATCAACACCTGTTACCGTCAGCTCGGGCTCAAGGAGACTGTGATCTTCGCGGACCAGATCATGTATCTGGGTTTCGCAATGGCCACCCGCTCCGGGGTCTCCATCGGACTGGAGGACATGGCGGTGCCGGAAGAGAAGGCCGGCATCCTGGCCGAGGCCGAGCGTCAGGTGAAGGAGATCGAGGAGCAATACTCCTCGGGTCTGGTCACAAATGGCGAGCGCTACAACAAGGTCGTCGACATCTGGTCCCATACCAACGACCAGGTGGCCAAGTCCATGATGGCCAAGCTGGGCAAGCAGTGGGTCAAGGACCGCGAGGGCCAGGATGTCCAGCAGGACTCCTTCAACTCCATCTACATGATGGCGGACTCCGGTGCCCGCGGCTCCGCTGCCCAGATCCGGCAGCTTGCGGGGATGCGCGGCCTGATGGCGAAGCCCGACGGCTCGATCATCGAGACCCCCATCACCGCCAACTTCCGCGAGGGTCTGAACGTCATCCAGTATTTCATCTCGACCCACGGCGCCCGCAAGGGTCTCGCGGACACGGCGCTCAAGACGGCCAACTCCGGATATCTGACCCGGCGGCTGGTCGATGTGGCCCAGGACATGGTGGTTCTGGAGCCCGACTGTGGGACCGAGAAGGGACTGCTAATGTCCCCCATCATCGAGGGCGGCGACGTGGTGGAGCCTCTGCGCGAGCGCATCCTCGGCCGGGTGCTGGCCACGGATGTCTACCGGCCGGCGAGCGACGAGCTGATCTGCGCCGCTGGGACCCTGCTCGACGAGTCCCTGGTGGAGCGCTTCGAGGTTGCCGGCATCGACCAGGTGCGGGTGCGCTCGCCCATCACCTGCGAGTCGCGGATTGGGGTGTGCGCCCGGTGCTATGGCCGCGACCTGGCCCGCGGACACCTGGTGAACATGGGCGAGGCGGTGGGTGTCATTGCCGCCCAGTCCATCGGCGAGCCGGGTACTCAGCTCACCATGCGCACCTTCCATATCGGCGGTGCGGCCTCCCGGGCCGCCGCGGTCAACAGCATCGATATTAAGAGCGGCGGCATCATCCGTCTGCACAACATCAAGACGGTGCGCCACCACACGGGCAACCTGGTGGCGGTCTCACGGTCCGGCGAGCTCACGGTGGTGGATGACAAAGGTTTGGAGAAGGAGCGATACAAAGTTCCCTATGGCGCCACCTTAAGGGTCGGCGATGGCGACAGCGTGGTCGGCGGCCAGGTTGTGGCCAACTGGGATCCCCATACGCATCCCGTGGTTACGGAGGTGGCAGGCAAGCTCGAGTTCGAGGAGTTCATCGAGGGCGTGACCGTACAGGGTCAGGTTGACGAGGTCACGGGACTGATTTCTCGGGTCGTCATCGATCCCAAGCAACGTCCGTCCATCGGTAAGGACCTGCGTCCCATGGTCAAGCTCCTGGACGAGAATGGGCTGGAGCTCAACATCGCCGGCACGGACCTGCCTGCCCGCTATTTCCTTCCCTCCGGTGCCATCGTCAGCGTTGAGGACGGGGCCAACGTGGGGGTGGGCGATATCCTGGCGCGCATCCCCCAGGAGTCGAGCAAGACCCGCGACATCACCGGCGGTCTGCCGCGGGTAGCGGACCTTTTCGAGGCGCGCAAGCCCAAGGAGCAGGCACTGCTCGCGGAGGCGAGTGGCACCATCAGCTTCGGCAAGGACACCAAGGGCAAGCAACGCCTCATCATCACCAAGGACGATGGCGAGACCGTGGAAGAGTTGATCCCCAAATGGCGCCACGTCAATGTCTTCGAGGGTGAGCGGGTGGAGCGGGGCGAGGTGATCGCCGACGGCGAGCTCGCGTCCCACGATATCCTGCGCCTAAAGGGGGTCACGGCATTGGCGGAGTATCTGGTCAAGGAGATCCAGGACGTCTACCGGCTCCAGGGCGTAAAGATTAACGACAAGCACATCGAGGTCATCTGCCGCCAGATGCTACGCAAGGTCGAGGTCGTTTCCCCCGGCGACACCCGGCTCCTTCGGGGCGAGCAGGTGGAGTACACCACGCTGGTGGATGAGAACGCGCGGGTCGCGGCGGAGGACAAGCAGCCTGCCCTGTACGAGCCCCTGCTGCTCGGCATCACCAAGGCGTCTCTGGCGACCGAATCCTTTATATCCGCGGCCTCCTTCCAGGAAACTACCCGGGTGCTAACCGAGGCAGCGGTGCGGGGCTCGACCGATCGACTGACCGGGTTGAAGGAGAACGTGATCGTTGGTCGCCTTATCCCCGCGGGTACCGGACTCGCGTACCACAAGGAGCGCAAGCGCCTGCGTCGCGAGGAAGAGCGTGCGTCGGGCAAGGTGGAGATGGCACCGGAGGAGTTGGAAGAGGCTCTGAAGAAGGCCCTGAATACCGAAACCGAGTAAGGGGCCTCGCCCATCGACGCCCGAGGCGTCGATGGGCCGTGCCGAGGGTCAAGGAAGCGGGCTTGACCCGCCGCGTGCCTTCATGTCGGTCCCGTCCGACGGGGCGGGGTGTGGCAGTTTGTCCCAGACTACGGCAATGCTTGAATGCCCGCGAGCTGCCCCAAGGTCTCGCTCGTATTGACACCTTCCAGGGGCCTCCCTATACTGCCCTGTCTCGGCTGGCCGGCTTTTTCGCCGGCCAGCCTGTTTCATTCATCCGGCCCGACGTCCGGATCTTGGTCCGGGCGGATGGCCCGGTCCCCGAGTCGAATGATCGCCTTCGCGCGAATCCGCTGTCCGTCCCGCTCCGCGCGGGGAGACCAGCGGTAGCCGCACGCGTCTCGTTTGGCTGTATCGATTGACAGTGCCGATTCGGGCGCGAGCGCGCCGCTGGAGACTGATTGCATGGCTACGATCAACCAACTCGTGCGCAAGCCCCGCAAGCGGGTTGTTGCGAAGAGCAACGTGCCGGCCCTGGAGGCCTGCCCGCAACGACGCGGCGTATGCACGCGTGTGTATACGACCACGCCCAAGAAGCCGAACTCGGCTTTGCGTAAAGTTGCTCGAGTTCGTCTCACCAATGGTTTTGAGGTCGCCTCTTATATCGGCGGCGAGGGTCATAACCTTCAGGAGCACTCCGTGGTCCTGATCCGCGGCGGTCGTGTTAAGGACCTTCCTGGCGTGCGCTACCACACGGTACGCGGCACCCTGGATACCTCCGGCGTCGAGAAGCGCCGTCAAGGCCGTTCCAAGTACGGCGCCAAGCGCCCGAAGAAGTAAATCCCGGATTGTGCCGAATGCCGGTCGCTTTGCGTGGCCGGTGCGCATCCAGTTAGAAGGTCGGAGCCTAGAAGATGCCCAGAAGACGCGTTGCCGCCCGTCGTCAGATCCTGCCGGATCCCAAGCACGGAAGCGAGCTGTTGACCAAGTTCATCAACATGCTGATGGAAGACGGTAAGAAGGCCGTGGCCGAGCGGATTATCTACACCGCGCTCGACCAAGTCGCCTTGAAGAAGGGTGGCGAGGCGATCGGTTTCTTAGAGCAGGCCATGGAGAACGTGCGGCCGGTGGTCGAAGTCAAGTCCCGGCGCGTCGGCGGTGCCACCTATCAGGTGCCGGTGGAGGTGCGTCCGAGCCGACGCAACTCGCTGGCTATGCGTTGGCTGATCGAGGCGGCGCGCAAGCGATCCGAAAAGTCGATGGCCCTACGTCTGGCCGGCGAGCTGATGGACGCCGCAGATTCCCGCGGGACCGCGGTCAAGAAGAAAGAAGATACGCACCGCATGGCCGAGGCCAATAAGGCCTTCTCCCATTACCGCTGGTAACGGCGGCGAGCGGGTTTTCAAACTCTCAGGACGGAAACAGTCGTGGCACGCAGCACCCCCATCGAGCGCTATCGCAATCTCGGTATCATGGCGCATATCGACGCCGGAAAGACCACCACGACGGAGCGCATCCTCTATTACACGGGCGTCTCGCACAAGATTGGCGAGGTGCATGACGGCGCTGCGACCATGGACTGGATGGAGCAGGAGCAGGAGCGCGGCATCACGATTACCTCCGCGGCGACCACCTGCTTCTGGAAGGGCATGGACATGGCCCGTCCGGAGCACCGGATCAATATCATCGATACGCCCGGGCATGTGGACTTCACCATCGAGGTGGAGCGCTCCCTAAGGGTGCTGGACGGCGCCTGCGCAGTATTTTGCGCGGTTGGCGGGGTCGAGCCCCAGTCCGAGACGGTCTGGCGCCAGGCCAACAAGTACGGCGTGCCGCGCCTGGCGTTCGTCAACAAGATGGACCGCATGGGGGCCAATTTCCTGCGTGTGGTCGCTCAAGTCAAGGATCGACTGGGTGGCAATCCTGTCCCGATTCAATTGCCGATCGGGGCGGAAGAGCATTTCAAGGGCGTGGTCGACTTGGTCAAGATGAAGGCGGTGCTCTGGGACGAGGAGTCTAAGGGCATGACCTTCGAGTACGCCGAAATCCCGGCGGACATGCTCGACGAGTGCCTGGAGTGGCGCGAGAAGATGGTGGAGGCCGCCGCCGAGGCCAACGAAGAGTACATGGAGAAGTACCTGGAAGGCGAGGCCCTGACAGAAGAAGAGATCAATGCCGGTTTGCGGGCTCGTACCCTGCGTAGCGAGATCGTTCTCATGCTGTGCGGATCGGCCTTTAAGAACAAGGGCGTTCAGGCCATGCTCGACGCCGTCCTGGATTACATGCCCTCCCCAATCGACCGGCCTGCGATTAAAGGCATCCTGGACGATAAGGACGAGAGCGAGGGCGAGCGCCCTGCGAAGGACGACGGCCCCTTTGCGGCCCTCGCGTTTAAGATTGCCACCGATCCGTTCGTCGGCACCCTAACCTTCTTCCGCGTCTATTCGGGCGTCCTCAATTCAGGCGACAGCGTCTACAACCCGGTAAAGAGCCGCAAGGAGCGCATTGGCCGAATCCTCCAGATGCATGCCAATGAGCGCCAGGAGATCAAAGAGGTCCATGCGGGCGACATCGCCGCGGCGGTGGGTCTGAAAGATGTCACCACCGGCGACACCTTGTGCGACCTGAATCAGGTTATCACCCTGGAGCGCATGGAGTTCCCGGAGCCCGTGATCTCCGGGGCCGTGGAGCCCAAGACCAAGAGCGACCAGGAGAAGATGGGCATTGCGCTGTCCAAGCTGGCCCAGGAAGACCCGTCTTTCCGGGTACGCACCGACGAGGAGTCCGGCCAGACCATCTTCTCCGGCATGGGCGAGCTCCATCTGGAGATCATCGTCGACCGCATGCGCCGCGAATTTAAGGTCGAGGCCAATGTCGGCGCTCCCCAGGTCAGCTACCGCGAGACGATCCGCAACGCGGTCCAGCAAGAGACCAAGTTTGCGCGCCAGACTGGCGGTCGCGGCCAATACGGCCACGTCTATATCAAGCTGGAGCCCCAGGAAGCCGGCAAGGGTTACGAGTTCGTTAACGGCATCGTCGGCGGAGTCGTCCCCAAAGAGTACATCCCAGCGGTGGATAAAGGTATTCAGGAGGCCATGCGCAGCGGCATCCTGGCCGGATTCCCGGTGGTCGACGTCAAGGTCACGCTATACGATGGCTCCTACCACGAAGTGGACTCCAGCGAAATGGCGTTCAAGATCGCGGGCTCCATGGCCTTCAAAGATGCCTGCCACAAGGCAAAGCCCGTGTTGCTGGAGCCCATTATGAAGGTCGAGGTTGTCACCCCCGAGGAGAACATGGGCGATGTGATGGGCGACCTGAATAGCCGCCGTGGCATGATTCAGGGCATGGAGGACTCCCCCTCCGGCAAGATCATTCGCGCCGAGGTCCCGTTGGCCCAGATGTTTGGCTACGCGACGGATTTGCGCTCTGCGACTCAAGGTCGCGCGACCTACAGCATGGAGTTCGCCAAATACAGCGAGGTGCCGGCCAGCCTCGCCGAGGCGGTCTCCAAGAAACAGTAACGATCGATACGGGAACCCCGGGATGTCCAAAGAAAAATTTTCGCGCACCAAGCCCCATGTGAACGTGGGCACCATCGGGCACGTGGACCATGGCAAGACCACGCTGACCGCGGCGATCACGATGCACCAGGCGAAGAAGTTCGGGGGCGAGGCGCGCGCCTAC
>JBGSOR010000530.1:0-4843 GCA_041738985.1 Chromatiaceae bacterium
GGACGCCTGGGGTGGCGGCGGGGTCGGCCTGGACGCTCGGGGCCGGCGAGGCCAGCGCCGCGGCAAGGAGAGCCCAGACGATTCGGACGTCGCGCATGGAGGGAAACCAGGCAGCGATGGATGGGCCGTCAGGTTGCCGGATCGGGGGACGTGGGACGAGAGCCGAAGGTGCGGCTTTTCGGCCCCAATGCGTAAGATCGGGCGTCGAGCCATTGCGTTTTGCCACCTTCACGTGGGCGAGGCGCTTGCCTGAGCGGCGATTGTCCGCCGCCGATTCGACGCACAGGCTGCGAACGGGAACTTAGCGATCTCCGAGGTCCAAGACCCTCGCCGGCATCGCTTGCCGTCGATGCGGAGAGTTGCGACCGCTGACAGACCGCGATCAACCCAATCCGGTCGCTAGGGTAAGACGAGTGCGCGACTCTTTAAGTCCCATGAGCGGGCACTGAAGGTGGGGGTTGGTCACCCGGACTCCCGCCCGTCAGCGACCGATCAGCATCACGGAACGAGAGACCCCTGTGCACGGTGAACCTACCTCCGATCCGCTGACCGGCCGGTTGCGCGAAGGTCGGGGATGGCTCTTCCACGATCCGCTCCCTGTTTTCTGCGGTGGCCCCAAGAGGCATCCGCGTCTCCTGTATCCGGTCGCGCCCTCGCTGCCTCCTGAAGGTCGGCGAGGCCGACCCCGGCGCGCCATCTCGACGCGCTCCACACGCACGAGCCCCCCCGGTACGGCCAGTCGATGCCGCCTTCACCTGAAAAATATTTTTTGGCACATGTTATGTACTATTAGACATCATGCGATATGGTACATAATATGTTCTCTTAAACACTAACGAAGGTTCCACGCCGTGGCACGGATCAAGTTCGACGCACTCCAGTACGAGCAGGACAAAGCCGGGTTGCTCGAGGGGTTTCTGTACCTGATCGAGAGTTTTTTCGGGAAAGCGCATGTGCCACAGCTGGCGACGCTCGCTTCCCCCGAGCAAGCCAAGACCCTCTCCAAAACCGGACTCGAGAAGGCGCTCGACGCGCTTCCGGAACTCGTATTCGAGGGCACGTGGGACGTCGCTAACGGCGAGCTCGAAAACGACTTGAACTTTTGGCTCCGGGCCTGCGAGGGGCTCCTAGACGTGCCGAATTTGCGGGAAATCGGCAGCTGGTCCGAAGACTTCGAGCGGATCATTAAGACCGCCCACGCACGCACCCAGATCCATTGCCACGGATCCGCCGCCTTCGAGGAGCTCGCCCTGCTCGCGGATATGTCGGTGGCGAGTGTGAAAAACGCCCAATACGCCAAGGGGGACGACCGTTTGATCGTCGGAGAGGAAGGTTGGATCGCCTCGGAGGATGCCTGGCGTTGGCTGCAAGGGCGCCGGAACTTCACGCCGACGCGCTTCTACGACTCGCGCTTCAGCACGCTGGAGCCGGTCAAAGAGCTGAAGTCGTTCGGCGAGCTCAAGAACATGCTGCGCGGGCGCAGTCGGGCGATGAAGGTCACCGCGCAGCAGATCGCCGAAGCGTTCAATGGTGCCATGTCGGTCGGAGTCGTCGAGCACGAGTTCTGCCGTGAGTACTCCCCCGATTACTTCTTGCCTGGCGACCTCGACATCGTGGCCTTCTCGGAGGCTCTCCAACCGGTCGCCTGCACCAATCTCGCCAAGCTGCTGAAACTCGACCCCAGCTGGTTCGTCATTACCGCGACGAAAGTGACCGCCGAGGCGCTGGCCAAGCACTTTATGCAGTCCATGGAAGAAAGCGCCCGTAAGGCGCTTGTCGATATGGGGTTACCCGATTGCTGGTCGTCGGCACCCCCCGTCGATCCGGAAGAGATCCCGACAGCCGACAAGATCCGCCAGACGCTAGTCTCTACGCCTGGTCTTGCGTATCACCCGAAATTCAAGAAGGGCAATGCCAAGATGGAGGCTTACGTTCTAGAAAACGGGCGAGCAATCGCCCACGAATATAATCTGCGCAACCAGGCCCTATGGATCCGCATGGAAGATCTCGACACAGAGGTCGGCAAGGAGTTGTTGAATATCCGGCATTCACCCGAATCCGGAATGCACAGCGGTCTGGCGAAGTATCCCGAGCTTGCTCAGGGGCATTTAGTCAAGTTCTTCCCCCGCTCCATGGCCCAGGTCGCCCAAATCGTCCACGCAGCCATGAAGGCGCTGCCGCTTGTTAGCACCACGGAGGAGGACGAGCGATGAACACCACGAACCACGCCGCACAGCGTATGCAGCAGCGCGCGCTCCCGGAGCTGGCCATCACCCTTCTGCAACTCTACGGCTGCAGCGAGCCGTCCGCCGGCGACAGCATCCGCTACTTCGACAAGACCGCCCGCCGGCAGGTGACACGCGTCGTGCGGGAGCTGGCGGGCCATCTCGACCGGCTCGGCGACATGTACTTCGTGGAAAGCAGAGAGGGCTCGGTGATCACAGCAGGACACCGCACCCAACCGATCAAGGGGGATTACAAGCCGAAGGGGCGTCGCCTTAAAGCGCTGACCGACCGCCCATTTCACCTGTCACGCAAAAGGCCGTAACCATCGTGTTTGGACACAATAAGTCCGATTGTTCGCAGTGCTACGCCAACCGTACCGCTACTTGGGGAGAGTCCGAGCGAACCTTCGGAGCCGGCGTGCCGCCGAAGTGGCGCATCGAGAACACGCCGGCGTCCTGGGGCAACCAGAATCCCCGCGTCGTCGTTCTCGGGTTCTCGCGCGGGCAGGACCAGTCCCATGAACGTCAGCGGTTCGATCAGGTCGCCTTCCACGGGATGCGACCCGCGCTTGGCGAGATCCTTCGTCGGTTGCAGCTGCTCAGCCCCAGTGAGGGTGTCGATGCCCGGATGCGTGCCGGAGAACCGGACTTCGCATTCAGCTCGCTGATTCGCTGCAGCATCGCCCAATGGGACGGGAGCAAGGGCCGGTATGCGAAGTCGGGTGTGGATGGCTCCCCGAATCTGCGCATAGTTGGTGAGTAACGCGGAGCAGCCCCATCGAGGGCGGTGAAGTTCAGTCGTTCCGGGGTATCGGCGGGCTGGGGGTTTTGGCGCCTGCGGACGCGCAACGTATCGGGTCAGAGGGGCCGAAGCCCCGTCTGCCCACAGAACCGTGCGTACGGGTCCGTACACGGCTCTTCACGCAAGGCGTATCCACCGATCCGCGTCAAACCAATGCGGTAGCTTCCGGTCGGAGCGAATTGCCTGTCCCATGGCGGCGATGAACCAGCCGTTGGGGTATGCCTTGGTCACCGCGCGGGTGTTGGACAAGGCCCAGCGACCGCGGTGGGAGTACACGCCGCTGCCGCCTGACGGCGTGGCACGCCACGCTGGGTCAGTTTGCGAGAGAGATTTCGCCGGTTCTTCTGTTGGTCGATCAAGCGGGAGCGCAAGCGTCGCCGAACATGGGCTTCGATCTTGCGCAGTTGCGCCGGGTAGTTGGTCAGGGCGAAGTAGCTCGCCCAGCCGCGCCGCTACCAGGAAAAATCCACCCTGGTCACGACGAACCGCCCGTTCGCCGAGTGGGGCGAGGTCTTCCCCAATGCCGCCTGTGTCGTCTCCCTCGTCGACCGCTTGGTGCATCACGCCGAGATCCTCGCCATCGAGGGCGAGTCCTATCGGCTCAAGTAGGCCAAGGAGCACGGGGAACAACGGCGCCGGCAACGGGCCGCACGCCAGGCCGCCACACCCCCGACCGCCGACTGAACCGCCACGCTGGAGGTCCCGATGTATCCCCCGCCAAGCATTCCGGACGACTGGTCCCCCGAGCAAGCCGCCGCCGTCCAAACCTTCCTCGCCACCTTGCTCGACGGCCTCTGGGCCATCTACCAAGAGCCATTGCAGGCGCACTATCGCGCCGTCCGCGAGGCCGAGGAGTACGACCATGCCCAGCTCTCGCTGGACCTCGTTCCCCGCCACAACGACTTCCCATTCTGAACCGCACCGTGGCGTCGACCAGCCGGTCTACTTGGGCGTCGGATGTGCACCGTTTAGACGCAGGTTTTTACAGCCGTTAACAGTCGGGCAGCGCGATCCTCAAGACCTACTGAAGGATCTGGCCTCGCGTCAGGTAACGACCGACTGCACCCAACGTTTCCTAGCCGAAGTGCCGGAGCGGCTGCAGATCGTGGTGCTACTCGGCAACGAAGAGAGCTACGTCGAGGGGTGCCGCGCGTTGGTCGCGCGCCTGCACCCGCGTGTGCGCCCGATCAATGTCGTCGCCTATGGGGACGGTCGCGTGACCTGGGTTCATACGGTGCATGCCAAGGCGCAGGGTAGCCATCTGCGCGATTGGCTCGATCGGCCCGCCTCGGAGGGTGGGCAAGGCAAAAAGCGCGAGTTTGCGATCCGGGCGATCCGCTCCGCCTCGAACTGACGTCAACGCGCCTCCGGCCTGCACGTGGCTGGGGCACTCATTAACTTCGGAGACTGAACGTCGTGCGAGACAAGATCAACCGTACCGCCTTCCAACGCCGCGGCTTTGAGGTACACATCGCCAAGCTTCTGGGGATGCGCCGAGCGCATGGTCACAGCTCGTTTTTAGACGCGGATGGTTTCATCCGGGAGTAGGCTTTGATCATCATTCCGGCCAAGGCCAAGTGCTGCGCTTGGTGAAAGTCCTGGGGGAGAGTGGCAGGACCCTCGAAATTTCGTACCCTTGGAAGTGCAAACTCACCGAGGGTGAAGGAAGATGTCCGAAGGTCCTACCGGGATTGACTTTAGCCTAGACATGCGGCCGGTGCCACGGCGCACGGCACGGCTGTCGACGGTCGGTTGGTCGTGAGGCGCCGCTCGCGCCTGGAGCGGGCGCAACAGCGTGAAACGGCCAGGGCGCGCC
>JBGSOR010000562.1:0-16102 GCA_041738985.1 Chromatiaceae bacterium
CGGTTGTGCGGCGGCAGCATCTTGCGCAGCACCGCCTCTTTGCGTTCGTTGGAATATCTCGGCACGGGTCGCTCGTCCTCGCCCCCAGTTGCGGTTACAGTCCTAATAGGGTCGAGGCGACAACTAGCCTGACACAGGGGGGGGTCCGCTAGCATTCAAATGGTATTGCTTCCGCTGGCAACCATCGACTGGAGAATGCCCAACTCGCCCTCGACCCCGAGGTCGCAGTCGCCAGCGAAGCCGATGGCCTCCGCCACCAAGCGCACGACCGCTTCGGCGCAATGGATCTTGAGGTTGTCCATGACCACATGCCCGTAGGTTTGTGGCGAGCGTGTGGTCAACGGCGCGGCCAGGTACTGGGCGAAGTCGGACTCGGTGCGCGGTGCCGAGCTGGTAGCCGACCGCACCGATAGCCACAACGAAGACGGCGACGGTGACCAGCGGCACGACCTTCAAACACAAAAAGTCGGCGCTGCCCGCTTGGAGGGGTCCCCAGCGTGGATATCTATTGACCAAGGCCAAAAACGACAGCACGGCCCTACTAGGGCTCAAGCGGCAACCGGGAATCGGCAAGATCGCCGCCTAGCACATCAAGCACAAGTTACTTCAAGGCATGAAGTACCGTAAAACAGACCACTAATCTTAGCGTGGCCTAGTTGAATAATGCTGACTGGACAGGCGAGCGGCTTGGCGGCAAGCGGGGCGGCGGCGCACCGAGCAAGAGCCCTTTGTGTCGGCCGTCCAGGTCACCCCACATTTGATCCATCACAATGCACTCTAGCCGGCCGCAGCGGGTTTCCCGATGCGGACCTCGCGACCCACCGCACCCAAGAACTTTACCTTCGAGCGAGTGGCCGAGGTCTATAGTACTTTATAAAGCCGTGGTACGCGTAATTGCCGAGATAATACAGAGACTTCAACACCGAAATCGCTTCAACATCTCTGTACACCTTCCACTGCCAATATGCTGCTTTAGCTTTATTCCTAGACAACGAACCACTGCGTAGCATGTATATCGCTAGCTTATCCTCAATTGCGTATCCATACTTTGTTCGCTTTAATATACTCAGCCACAAAGCAAGATCTTGCCTTCGCCGAATATCGGGCATGAACACCTTCCCGAGAGCGAACGTATCATACATTGCCGTTGACGTTTGCACCTCGCAGCGCTTGAGGGTGTCCTCGTACGTCCTGGTGCCACTTACAGTCCAATCCGCAAACTTCTCCCCGCTTTCCCGCACCATCTCCGCGGACGCAAAGGAGAATGTTGCCGCGTTTCTAGACATAAAGTCTATCTGCAATTCCAATTTGTTTGGCATCCAAATGTCATCGCTATCCAAGAAAGCTATAAATCTTCCACTGGAAGCCCTGATGGCGAGGTTCCTTGCTTTCGCTGCTCCCTGGTTGCTATCTAACGTAGTCACCCTTATCCGAGGCTCGCGTTTAGCGTATTCACCAATAACGGCCGGTGTATTGTCGCTAGAGCAATCATCTACCACCAGCAGCTCCCAATCTTCATACGTCTGCGCCAAGACAGATTCAATTGCCCGACCCACGAACCCGGCACTATTAAATGCTGGCATGATTATGGAAGCCGTTCTGTTCACGAGGGATCCGCCTATCCTGCACTGAAATTTTGGCAAAAGTTTCATGGCAACTATACATGATCGCAGCCCTAAGGAAGGTGGCGCCGACCATCGTTTTGCTCACCACGACGTTAGCCGCCTACTGCTCTACGCTTGGTTACCGTGTTGACCTCCTTTTCAAGACGCCTCTTTTACAGCCTTACGAACACAGTCTAACCCAACCAAGTCCACTGATCTCCGCTTCGAGGTAGCAAGGTCCAAGTTCGCAAGGACAATTGCAGGGAAGAAAACATAATGCGCCATACTAACAAGCGAGCCATCCTTCAGGGTAACCAGGAAATAGAAAAAACAAACGGAGAACAAGAAGCAGATGTTACCGATGGCTACACTGTCGCCACGAAAACGTACCAGCAGCCTTCGGAAGCTTCGGTACGTCAGAACCAACACGGAACAGTAGAGGACGAACCCGAGAAGACCCTCTTCCGCCAGAACCTCCAACGGAACATTATGCGGGTAAAAATGGAACGGCAACAGACTGAAAGATCCAGAATTGCCAACCCCGAAGAGAATAGTCGCTGGATTCTTTTGCCACATGCTAAGAACCGCTCCAATCATTTCCAGCTGAGCGGTGGCGCGCCCATACATGGTGCTCTGCGTCCTTCCCACGTCGGCCTCGCTCCCAACTTTCCAGCGGTATCCCTGCACGTCCACCGCAATCTCGAAGGCAATCCATACAGCAAAAAGGAGCACGACAAGACCGAGTACACCTTTTGCGTAGCGGCCCGGCAAGGCTTGCTCTCGCGATAGCGGCCACACCACTATCGCCACAACCAACGCCATGAACAGTTGCCCACGCGTTCCTGTTCCGATTATCGCTATCAGCGCCAACAGGATCACCGCCAGACGTAAAATCCCCAACACCTTCTCGAACTTGTTCGTGCGCAACAAGATCGCCCCAAGGATCGCTAGCCCGGCGAAGCTCGCCAACGGAAGGGGCGACGTTCGATCATCCGTTCCCGCGACAACGAGACCCCGTTTTTCCGGGTGAAACTCCCCGAAGACGACTAGCCCGACCAAAACGAGGAAAAGCATTATTAACAGGAACTGCAACGGCGATCTCAGGTGACTCACCCGCTGCAAAAGCAGTGGGGCGAGCACAACGTAGAGCGTGAAGTAGGGAAGAAACGTCGCCAACCTATTCGGAACGTACGCGGCATTGCCCGTTAGGTCGGGCATTGGCGGCGCCCAAACCAGGGTGACCCATGCATAGCCATACAGCGTGATGACAAGAGCCCATACTGCTGAAATGCGCATCTGGCTAATGTGTCCGCGCAGAACCCTGTAAATAACCCCAAAGGCGACCAATCCAGCAACGAAAAAATTCATCAATACGGAGTTCGCCGCGAATACTGGGTGCGCTGTTGCCCCGAGTTGGTCAAGGCCGACTAACAGAAAAGGCGCAGCGAACGATAGGCCGGGCTGCGCGACCGTCGCGATAACCAAGACAGCCATCACTGTGACCAACATGGCGAGCGAAAGCATTGCGTTCCCGTAATTGGAATGATTGCGGAGAATCAGCGTACTCGCACGAGCTACCAATTACGTGGCAAAGCCACGCCCGGCGGAGACGCTGCGTTACTTCGTACTAGCTATGCGTGAAGCACGATGCCCTACACCGTTTACCAACATCTAAGCGGAACACTTTTGGCGAGCGGCACTATTGTAACGGCCCCTCTTGGCGTTGACGGCATAGCGCTCTCACCTTTCGCTTATTTTCACTTCTAGGAGTTGTGCCCCGATGTCCAACAAGGGAAAAAAGTCCTAACGTACGATCGAGGCCGAAGGTTTGTGTAACCGCACGGTCAATGGTCGCTACGAGCACAACCACTCGATGGGCAACGGGGAAGGTGAAACGCCCGCTCAAGATCGGCTCTCTCGAAGCCTACGAGGGTTGGCTCAACCGGCAGCACGATTCCGGTCTTCACGTAGACAGCCTCCCTAACGATCCTAATGACATCCAGAATGTCGCCGGATGAGGCCTTACCGGATGTTACAAGCACGGAGCAATTCGTAGCATACAAGGAGACACCGTTTCTCGATATTCGAGAGAGCTTGCAGAGCTGAATGAGCGGGCGGGGTGGAACGAGAAACCCACTCACCTTAGACAATCTCAATCTACACGCTATCAGTACAGATGCGAGTCGTAGATCCAAGCGACTCAATGAATGCAGCAGAAGCGGTAAAAACTCGTCTATGGCGAGTACGCGGGTCTGAAAAAACGTCCCGGCGCTACCAAAAGACCCAGGTGCTGGAAGCAGCTTTCCATTGGAACGGAGATTGATAATAACGTCTCGGATAACGCCTTGGATACCTTGATTACGCTTGCCCCGAGCCTCGGACCCGCGAAAGCGCTCCAGCCTCCGATTTACCTCTCTTGCCACATCCCGCCTGCTTAGTACTGGTCTCGGCTGCTTGGATAAACGAAACCGGACAGCCACGATGACATAGCGCCCGATTTCGGTGGTGTTAAACATACTCTTTCTATAGCGAAACCCACAGGAGGCATTGCTAAGATCGACGAAGCGACGCTCTCGAAGGTCAAACGCCCTTACCGACCTAATCACAGCACGCACTTCCTGACCATAAGCGCCAACGTTCTGAACGGGCACGGCTCCGCACGTCCCGGGAATTAGTGACAAGTTTTCTACGCCCCACCATCCTCGCTTAACAGTATGCTCGACAAACTCATCCCAATCCACACCGGCGCCAACTTCTACTTCGACTTCATGCTCATCTTCGAGGATTTGCTGGATTCCCGTTATCTCAATCTTCACGACAAGGCCATCGAAACCCGAGTCCGCTACGATCAGATTACTTCCGCCTCCGAGGACCAATATGGCCATCCGCCGATCACTGGCCCACTGCTCCAGCGCAAGAAGGTCTGTCTCCCGCGTTAGTCGCGCAAAGTATCGAGCAGGACCGCCAACCCCCATTGTCGTAAAGGGTCCCAGCTCAACGCCTTCTTCCAAGCTGTAGCGTTGGCCAGTGAACGCCTCTCTCTCTGCATCACTGAAAGTTAGTCCGGTTTCTGCCGCCATTGTTGACATCTGGAAGAACCCCCGCCTTACCTGCTGTCCGCGCCCGAGAGCAGCGAAGCAGCTGAAGAGAATCGCCAATTCGACAACGCTCACAGAACCGAGCAGGCACTGTCAGCGCCGGACCGCCCGTGGTGTTGGCCCAAGAAATAAGAAGCCGCGGCCCGCAAGTCAAATCTCCTGCAGGAACGTGGGTAATCGAAACCGGCGACGCGGCCCCGGCCCAAACCGCAGGCGCAGCGCGCCCGCATTGTCAACGCCAAACCCCTAATATCAACTGGCTCAGGCTCCCTACAGTAACAAGCCTACGACCGCAGGACAGCTGGACCGTCATCGCCCCGGTACCATTCGTCCCCTCCGCGACCCTCAGTTATAAAACCGCTACGCGAAAAACATCCCCGCCCCAGCTCCTATGTGCAAACGGCCCCGAACCCGTGCGCAGGGAACGTCTCGCGGGCTCATTCCACCCGCAAGTGCCGCGCGAGCACATCGCCGAGAAGGTCACGAGCGAGCACGTCGTTCTTCAAATTTCTCACCGTGCGAAGTCCGTTCCCGGACAAACGCTCTATTTCCACTCCCTCAAGCATCCGCAACCGCCTCAACGCTTCCGAAAGCGCCTCCACATTGTCCAGCTCCACCAACAAGCCGTTCTGCCCATCCACGATAAGCCCATCCATTCCCTGCCCCTTAGCAGCTACCGCTATGCACCCCTGTGACATTGCTTCGACGTAGACCATACCAAAGGTGTCGACACTGACCATAACAAAGACATCTGCGGCCCGCATCGCCTCAAACACCTCGTCGTGTCGCAGCTGACCCAAGAAATGCACCCTATCGTTCATTTTGAGCGCAGCAACCTGATTCCTTAATTCTCTTTCGCAGGGCCCGCTGCCCGCAATCTCAAGAAGGACATTCGGGCCTAATCCCGCCGCCGCAAAGGCTCGCAACAAAACATCTACCCGCTTGCGCGGGATCAACGAACCTACGTACAACAATCGCCCCACCGACTGCCTCGGCCCGCCCATGGCGACCGACGGCGGGAACCCCGAGTACATGATATGATGCGGAGCGTTCGGAGCAAGACCCTCCTCAACGCATTGGCGGATCATTGCGTTGGAGCGAAACAAGATGCCCCCCGCCTTTGCCAACGGAGGCAGCATCTGTCTCCGGTGGCGCCGCAGGTAGTGCAGGTCCACTTCGTTGAACGTTTGAAAAAACGGTACGTTCAGCTGTTCTCCCAACGCGCGTGACACAAACAGCGACGGAGAAAAGAAATCCGACACGATCACGTCGACTTTCCACCGTTCTTCGTTGATCGTCCGTTTCGCCGCAGCTGCCAGTTTCTTTAGTCTACGAGCGGAGAAATCCCGATGCGGCAATAGTTTTGTGACCGGAGACCGTACGATCCTGATGCCATGACTCTCAAAGGCTGCACATGTGAGAGCCGCAGGACTCTGCACGTAACGATCAAGCCGAAACCGTCGTATTCCTAGGACGTTCTCCACAAAATGCGCGAACAAGGGGAAGGCGACAGGGTACTTCCGCGGATAATGCAGTACACCAACCTGGTGGCCCTGCGACTGCCACTCCATGGCGTAGTCATACAAGTACTTCGTCCGCGGATCCTCCGAGCGCTCCCTAAAGACGTCCGGCGCGGGAAAATACGGCGTGACGATAAGTATATGTACGCGTCTCATTGTGGACTCAACAATACGCCACAAGAATCTTTCAGAAAAGCCATCGACCGCTCTCGCAGTAACTTCAGCCGTGCACCCACCGCATCAAACGGCACCGGTCGTTCGACGGCATCACGGCGCATATCAGGTGAAAAGATCCTGTCCTTCAGCTCCAGCTCATCTAGCAGATCGGTGATTCGCGCGTCCCTACCTTGGTCGCCAGTAAGGAATGCAACAAAGGGCTTCTCGAAAAGGATCGCAAAAGCGAGTACGTGAAACGATGAGGTGAGCACAAGCGCTGAGCGACTTATAAATCCCAGGAACTCCTCTGGACCGGCCATAGAACGTACCTTCATGTTGCGGTCAAAGAAATCCGCCATTCGCACACCTGGCGATAGGTTCACCGCCGTCCTCCCCTTTAACGTATATCCCGTGACGGATTGGAACTCATCAAAATGGCTCGGCCGAGTTGAGGAAAGTAAGACGTGACCGCGGCAAAGATGGCCCCGGCGCGCGGAGTCCGCCAAGAAACGCCAATGATCTTTTTCCAGAAGAAGTACCGGATCCAGGACAATCGGAACGTCCCGGCCCGTGAGATCGTTCACCAATTCCGCCCCCTTTCTTTCTCGCACGGAAAGGAAGCGAATATTCTTCAGACATCTTGCATAATCAGCCTTTAGACTCTCCGGGACGAAATCCAACCCAAAGCTCGAGGCGTAGGAGATAGTCTTGCTCTTATCGGGGACGAAATCTAAGAGATAGCTATAATCGCAACCATTGTTGCGATAGCTCCAGATTTGATCGCTTCCCGCAAGAAAAAGGTCATATACAGGAGGTGAGGCGTTGATCTGTCCTGGGGTACGGTAGGACGTTTCGCCCGTCCTAAGGTAACTTCTGTAGAACTTCGCGAATCTACGTTGACGCGCATAAATCAGTGGGGCACCGATCACGCTCGTAACGGCCGCCAGGAACCTGCCGCTCCTCAGCTGTCGACCCGCGCGACCGAGCGGCGTATATCTACCGCGTCTGCTGGGATTTGTGTAATCGATTACCTCTGGCTCGAATCCCAACTGCCGCAACGCTTCTTGCGTCGCGTACGCCTGAAGGGCAGCACCGTAGTTAGCGGTATCGTGAAAGGTCAGTATTCCAACTTGCATATTGCGTTAACTCTGCAAGACGACAGGCCCCGAGAACTCGGGATTGATTCGGCTTGCCGCTTATCCAGGCCCCACGATCAATGGCGTTTGTTCACCAGGAAACCCTATTCGCTCGGCTCTTGAGCCTCGGATCCGCGGGTTCTCTGAGACGCATCATTGCCTTCACATAGATCAAACTTGGCGGACGCGTCTCCGACTTCCCAGATGATCGGTTGCCCTGTTACGTGTGCGTTCGGGTTGTTCAACGCATTTAACGTTGGCGACGAAGGTTCACCTTAGGATATACCGTCCGCAGGATCTTGTCGGGATACGGAGCACGGATTTCCACAGGGCACTCACACAAATCCACCTGGGTCGCCTGAAAGCAGTGGACGGAGGCGCCCAGTCGACGCGCCTCCGAAAAACTGCAGCCAAAGAGCGCACCTAAAACCAAGGCGCGCACGGGAAGCGTCATCCGGACTTCCCACGCAGGACCCTGTCATATGTTGCCAGAAGCCCCTTCGCTGATTGCTCCCAGGTCAACTCGGTTAGCGCGCGAGCTCGTAGGTCGTTGGTCCGCGGCATATTCCAGGCCCGTTCCGTTGCTTTTCGTATCTCGGGAACATTGTAGGGATCTACATAAAGCGCATACGAGCCGAAGTAGTCGGGCGGCGCACCGTTCCTTGTGATCACGATATTTGCACCGAACGTCGCTGCCTCTAGCGCCACCAGGCCCGTTCCCTCATGCAGGCTAGGCAAACAGAAAACGCGGCACCCGGCGTAGAGCGCATCGCGCTCCTCACGGCTCAGAAAGCCCAAAAGCTTCACTTGAGGAAAGGCTTGCGCTAAACGGCCGAGGCGTTGCTGTACTGAACCTGGCTCGCTCCAGCCCGCAACCACCAGTGGGTATCCCAGTGGACCGACTGCTTCAATCAGGCGAGCCACGTTCTTGCGTTGGCTTGTATACTCACTGACATGCAGGACAAAGTCCTCTTGCAAACCCCATTTTGCTCGCAATCGATCCCATAGCGCCGCCTTACCGGGAGGCTTCTCGGCAACCTCCACTCCGTTGAGGACGATGCTCGTGCGTTCCTCCGGAACGCCCAGGCCCTTGATAAGCCGTTGTTGCTCATAGGTGGAGCGGCAAACCACGGCGTCACTCGCTAGCGCTTGCTTCCGGTATTCCCCTTGAGCCGTCAGCAACCTGGGGTGAACATTTCCAATCCATGCCGCCAGCCGGAACAGATGGTTTGGCTCATTGGAATCCAAGATCGGCGCGTATATCAATGCCAAACGCCCCATCTTGGTCCGCAGCTTTTCGATCCCGGAAAGCCCGAAACCGCCGAAAAAGAATTGAAGCACGTCGAATTGGCGGAGATCCTGGCACTCCCACGGGTTTAGCAAGACAACCTCATGGCCGAGGCTGCTTAACGCTCTCGCCTGACATCGGGCCTGAACGGCGACCCCGTTCGCTGGATTACCGACCGCATAGAGCGTTTTAACCAAGAATCCAATCTTCATGTATTCTCCAAGCGGGCGATTAGCGCCGTTCCTAAGCTAGTCCTGACGAAAACGAGGAGGCTTCAAGATTTCCTTAAAGTTCGGTTCTGTTGAATGTCCAAAGCAGGCGTTCGATGAGGAAGCAATACCCGAAGTGTCCGTTCACGAGGTAATGGGCCTCGGCAAGGTCGCGTGCCCAGTACTTCTTGACGCGAATTCAGGTATCGCGCACGTGCAGGGCTCCAAATCGAATGACGAGTTGGCCAAGTCCTCGCCCGACAAACAGTAGTTGACCCTTGTCCTCAGGACGGGCGGTCTGTTCGCTTTTTCAAACAATGACTTGGAGCGCCTGCCGTGATTCGAAATGGTCTCTTGAACCAGATGCAGCCACTGACGAATCGCACCGTCCTGGCCGATGCTGGTGGCGCACGCGTTGGCAGCGCTCGAGGCAACACGTCCGAGCGCGACACCCACACGGGTGCTCGACATGAAACAGCTCCTGTCCCTCGGGGTGCTGCGCGACTTCCAAGGGATCGGCACGCTGCGCGAGCAGGTCCAAGGTTTGCTGCATCTGAACCGCATCCCCGAAATGCGGGCGCCGCTGGCGCGCTCGACCTGGTCGGATGCGCTGGCCTCCTCGCGGCGCTTGCAGAGCCTCGGCGCCATGATCCCCGGGCTCGTACGTCATGCCGAAACCCTTAACCGACTCGTGTTTGCAGGCTCCTACGGGCCATGATGCCCCCAGCACTTTCGCTGGAGCTTGCCGAGTCCGAACTCCCCGCTTTAGACGCGCGAGAACTCCCCTTCCGGCGAACACGTCTTCGGATGCAACCCTAGAAGCCGCCCTTGAACCCTCCACACGGTTTTCCACCAGAAGCGTGAAAAGCGCGCAGACCATGCCGGAGCCGCGCGTCAGCCTAAATGTGAAAGGGCTAACTCTGAGCGCTCTCAATCTAAGATAAGAATTTCGGGCGCAGGAAGCCCGGACGGCTCAGGAAGCCCAGTCGATGCGTCGCAACCCACCCTAGACTTGGCCAATACAAGGTTGTCGAAGAATACGTCCATGTTTTGCGGCGCAACATTAGCCCCCCCGTGATAGACAATGAAGCGGAAGTCGGCGATCGGCCAGCCTGACACTGTGCGCATACGCCAATCTGTTGTTTCCTCCACCAAGCTGCCGTCGATCCAACCCCTGGTTACACCGTTCTTCGAGCCGACGGAATTCACTTTTACGTATCCTTCCACGCAATGCCACCGCCCCCGCGTCAGGTACTTATTGCCATTCGACCAGTAAACCGTTTTCCCATAATCACCGGTCATATCTGCATGGTAGGAATACCACGCCATTCTAGTTTGCGTATCAGAGTTATATCCGCTAGGCGGAGGAGTATAAGATCCGCTCATCGACCAGCCGTTGGTGCCGTCCGAGGCTTCGCCAGCCTTTATCTCCGGGACACTCATGAACCCCGGCATCTTCCCGCCCCCTTTAAGCGATTTCCACGTATCGCCGAAGCGGACGTAATAGCGAAAATACAGCTCCTCAGGTACTGGCTTGACCAAATCGTTTAAGAAGAAGTCAAATCGCGTGCCATCGTGACTCCCCTTCGGTGAAAATACTCTCAACGAACGATTTCCCCTAAATGCTGTACTCGACAAAGAAGTGTTAAGGGGCGCTTGAACCATTCTCTTTTCGTGACGATCACTCCAATGGCCAGCTTTCCACCATTCTGAGTTCTCGAAGTCCTCATACAAAATTATATCGGTCCGCCCCCCAAGCCTTGGCTCTATGGATGTTGGCCCGAAGTAGTCTGCTAGAGATGTCCTACCAGAACATAGTAGAACACAAGCCGCAGCAATCAAAAGAACACGTTCGGTTTTCACAAAGTTCCTCCATTGCGGTTGCGCTTCGAAATTGTTTTCGACGGCGACGAGACCGAATGACCCTGACATACGTTGCGTTAGCTCGCACCGCTTTCCGGGGAGTCGCAACACGGACGGAATTCCAAATATTCGCCATAACTTTTGCATTAGCTGAAGTCTCCTAACTCTATACTGTAAGCGTATAAGCGAACACGAATATCACCTGTTTATTAGTCATTTCTCGTCGAGCTTTCTCTGATGACGTCGGGCCCGCCCCAGTGCTGGGTGGCCGCGGGCGATTACTCGCCCGCGGCTCCCGCAGATCCGGGCGTGCCCAATTAAGGCGTCCGGCTGCTCGGTCTAAGCAAACGCGACGTGACACGTCGGCTACACCCCAACGGTCGAAACGGGTGGCACGGAGTCCCAGTCCATGCGATTTGTGCTCGTCTCGCCCACTCCGCGTTCCTCTGTGGTCATGTTGAGATGTTCACGCAATCCAAGGTCTGCGGCATCCGTCCCTCCAGAAGGCGCCTTAGACTGGTCGGCCGCTTTTCCGTCCCGCGGGTCGTCTCGGGAGGAGTCCCCCGCGCTCTACGGTTCTATCGGACGACTCCGATCACTCACCCGTCATTCCGCGGCACTCGTTGCCTTCGCTCGGCGGTACTTTGCCTCGGGTCCTGTTCGCTCCCGCCGGCCGGACCTCGCTCCGAGGGGCCTGGGCGGCTTCTCGCGCGGTGCCCGCGCCGCGCGTCAGCAACAAGGAAGGGATGAGCCCTCCCAGGTTCTTGGGCGACCCCTGCGCACATGCCCTGATCTCAGACCCCGGCGGAGTGTCCGTACCAGGCCACTACGGCACCGACACTGTTGCCTTCCGCCATTCCGAACACGTCGGCTCCGCAAGGACACTTTCGAGGCTCGATCACACGGTCCGCACGCCATTTGTGGACGCTTCGCAGGCGGGGTAGCCCCCACACCACGCAACACTCGATTAAGGCGGATGGCCAATCCTTATCGGCTCGGGATTTGCGCCCGACGGGTCACAATAAGAGGCTTCAAGTTGCTGCACTTCCGTCATCGCTACCCTTCCCTCTTCCAGACTCTGCCTAACTCAACGCAATGATGATTTAGTGTATTACGGCCTGATAAACAGCGACTTAACGCCGAATGCGGACTGCGTTTGGAGTATAATTGGAGATGACTAAATCATCCTGATTACCAACATCACTCAGCCGCCCTTGCGCCAACTCCATCGCCAAGTGTTTGTTTGGTCGTTGGCGACTCCGCACCAAACGTCCTGCGGGCAGTCCTTCGGATGCCGTTCTGTCTGGCCGACGTCTCCGCCTTCTCCTAGCTGAAATCTAAAGTTTATAAATAACAGCATGTTAGGCCGGCCACAAGTGAGCTGAGGTTTGTTGGTAATCGGGTAAGCCATTGATCAAAATAGCCAATCAAGCCAGCATTCGATGTTGATTTTACCCGCTCTCGCGACGCAATTCCAATCCCTGTGCGCGGGGACGCGCCGCGAACGGGAACGCGCGCGTTGGTTCATCCTCACCCCGCAGGCGATCCTGATCCCGATCACCGCCTCGCGGACCTCGAACCTGCTGCGGGCGATTGCCACCTTGTTGGGTGTGACGATCACCCAGCCGCGCTACTACTCCGTGATGGCGTCGGTGAAACTGCCCTGGCTGGGGTTGTGGGGGCGGCTGTGGCGGGCGATTCCCGATCCGTTTACCGACGGACTCTTGGTGGTGGCCTTGGACGATTCCATCAACGGCAAGACCGGGCGCAAGGTGTTCGGCTGTCAGCGCAGCTTCGACCACGCGGCCAAGGTCAATCAAAATCAGTACCCGGGGGGGCAGACCCTCGTGACAGTGGGCTTGGCTTGAGGTGATCCACGGACGCTGGAGCTGCCTGCCCCTGGCCTTCGCCTTTTATCTACGCTACCAAACGCCGCACGGGCGGTGCATCCACGTCGGCAGCCAGGCGCTGGTTTTCAAACCAAGTTCGCCCAAGCGGTGCGACTGATCGGGGCTATGGCCAAGGTCTTCGCCCAAGCCCCGGTCCTGGCGCTCGCCCTTAGCTGGTTCGTAAACGCTGGGTTGCTCAACCCGCTGCGGGTCGAGCTGGGCGCACGCGCGCAGCCCCTCTCGCGCCTGCGGATCAATACGGTGCTTCTACGACCTGCCCGCGGCGCACACGGTAACCCCGGGGCGGCCACGCACGTATGGGGTGCGTGTGGGCAACCTGGCACAGCTCGCCACTGCCCTCCAGGGGGTGGCCCGCACCTACAGGCTCAACCTCTATGGCAGGGTGCGCGAGGTCGCCGCCACCGAGCGCTTGGTCATACTCAAGACGCTGCACTGTCAAGTCCGTGTGGTGTGGGCGAACGTGGCAATAATCGACCGGCAACCGGCCCTGTTCGCCGAAGCGCAGCTCGACTTAGCTCGCCGATCCACTGGGCGCCGTCGCCCAAGGCATGCACCAGCGTATTGACGTCCAATCCGGCACGGCGCGCACACTCCAGCAGCCAGCGTCCGACCGCGTCGACCCCGCCCTGCAGGGTCGCGCCATGGTGCACCGTGGCCTTGCCCACGGCATGCGCCAGCGTCAGCTTCGCCTCTTTCCACTCCAGGCGCTTGCCCTTACGCCGATCCGCCTGCGTGTCGTCTGCGACGACCATCGGCACCATGCCGCCGTCCATCTGCGCGACCGCCAGCGGCTCGCCTGCCGTGTCCGGCCAGTCCTCTTCGAACGTCTGTTACGCGTACATCGCTTGCGCGTGACTCTCGACGATGCCGCGAATCGTTTCCGGCGCCAGCGTCACACCATAGTGCTCGCGCAGCTTGCCGACGACCTGCCCGAAGGCGACATCGGCACCGAAATCGTGCTGCCTCGCAACGTTGACCGCTCTCGGGACCCATCTCTTTTTGAGGCAGTCACCGCATGCTCTCTTTTTTTGGCCAGGTGTTGTCTGTCAGATTATTTCACCGCTCATTTCCCGGTCTTTTCCGCGGTGCGCGCGGCTGGACTTCCCGGATTGAGTGCCGCGGTGGAAGAGCGGTAGAAGACGGAGTAAAGCGGGAGACGGTCCGGTACCCGTGGGGTCGGTCGAAGGCAAGGGGTGGCGCGAAGGGAGCGACTGGGCGAGTACGTTGGTGCGGCCACCGTGGCGGGCACGGGCCCGCCGCGGTGGCCGGGCGAGTCAGAACGGCAGGTCGTCGTCGGGGCCGAACAAATCGAGCTGGGGATCGGTGTCGGTATTGAGCACGGGGTCGACCAGCGGCAGCAGGTCGGCCTCGTAGCGGTACCAGATCGCGTCGGTCAGCTCATGAAGCAAGGCAAAGACCGCCAGTGCCTGCTGGGGTGTCCAGTGCTCGGGCAGCGGGAAGACGAAGCGCTCCGGGAGCCTGCTCATGGGGCCACCTCTCGCGGGCGGTCTGCACATGCTCGGCGCTGACGGTCCGGGCCTGGCCGAGGGCGGCGCTGGTCAGGGCATTGTGGGCCAGGCGGTTGACCTTGCGCGGCATCCCCTGGGTCGCCTGGAACAGCGCCTCCACCGCCGGCGGCTCGAATAGCGGCAGCTCGCAGCCGGCCAGGCGCAGGCGATGGGTCAGATACGCGGGCAGCTCCTCGCGGGTCAGCCCCGCCAAGTGATAGCGCACCACGATGCGCTGAGCCAACGACTCATGCACCGCCATCGCCAGGCGTCGGCGCAGCTCGGTGAGTCCCACCAGCAACAGACACAGCCGATTCTCCGAATCCATCTGGTAGTTGGTCAGCAGCCGCAAGTCCTCCAGCACCTCGTTGCGCAAATGATGGGCCTCGTCCACGATCAAGACCGGGCGCTGGCGCGCCTCCAGGGTCAGGCGGCTAATCTCGCTGCGGATCGCGCGGAAGGCGGCGGCGCGGTTGCGCTCGATCGGTAGCCCCAACTCCCAGCCGATGGACTTGTACATATCCAGGACATTGCCGGTGGAGAGCGGCACATAGAACACCCGATAGAGACCGGGGTGCAGATCGGCGGCCGCCTTGCGGCACACCGTGGTATTCCCGGAGCCTGCCTCGCCGGTCACCAGGCCGATGGCGCGCAACTCCAGCAGATGCGTCAGGCGCGCCTGCGCCTCTTTGAGTGCGGCGGAGGCAAACAGCGCGTCCGGCTGGGGCGTGGTATCCAAGGGAAAGGCGGTCAAGGCGAAGTGCTTGCGGTACATCAGCGCTCCTCCCCCTCGGTCGCCAGCTCGCGCAGGTGCAAGGCCGAGGCCGGCGGCTGGGGAGCGGGGCCATCGGCGGTCAAGGTCCGCGATGGCCGCTCCCGTTTGACGAAGCAATTGGCATAGGTCTCCACCACCCGGGCCAGCCCACTGACCCGACCCTGGTGGCATACCTGCAGGGGGCGCTGGGGCGGGCGCTGGGATCGAAGCGGAGCGTCACCGTCTCCCCCCACCAGGGCGGCATCGACCGTGCGGTCCTTCTGGACCTTGCGTTTGGCCTCGAACAGGAACAGATCGTCGAGGTCCAGGGTCGGTTCCGGGAAACGCACCCCGGCCCCGGTCTGGGCCCACTGCTCCAGGGGCGTGCGCCCGGCGAGTCCCCGATGGGGCGTGTGGTGGTACTCCCCCTCGATCCAGGCCGCCAGGCGGCGATTGAGTGCGCTGAGGCTCGCGGTATCCTCGGGGGTCAGGCGGGTCAGCACCTGGGCGCGGACGGTTTTGAACAGTCGCTCGATTTTTCCCTTGCCCTAGGGGTGGTACGGGCGGGCATGGATCAGTGCGATGCCCAGCTTCGCGCACACCAGGGCCAGTTGCTGGGAGCGGTAGTTAGCCCCATTGTCCACTTACAGACGCTGGGGCAGTCCGCGCCGGAGGATCGCCTGCTGTAGCACCGGCAGGAAGGTGGCGGTGTTCTCCGAGAGCGCAAAGGCGGCGTGGGGGACAACCCGGGTGGCGTCGTCGAGGAAGGCGATCAGGTAGGTTTTCCGCTTCGTGCGATCGCCCACCGTCACGCTCGGTCCGTGCATCACATCGCTCATCCACAGCTCCCCCGCCTGGGCAAAGGCGAAGCGGCGGCGGTCGCGCTCGCCGGGGTCCTCCTTGGACTTGTCCATCAGGCCATGGCAGGCGAGCAGGCGATGGACCGTGGAGGGCGGCAGCGGCAGAGCTGCCGGGACAGCGGGCGGTTTTCGGGCCTCGCGGATGACCAACTGCACCGAGAGCTTGGGGTTGTCCTCCTTGGTAGTGAGCAGCGTC
>JBGSOR010000018.1:0-32983 GCA_041738985.1 Chromatiaceae bacterium
CGCTCCATCGCCTTCGCCCGCGTGGCCCCGGGGATCGGCGCGGCCTGCGACGTGGACATCCGCGGCAGGGCCGTCCCCGCCCGGGTGGTCAAGACCACCTTCGTGCGCAACGGCAAGGCGTGCCTCGAGCTTGAGTAACGAGTAACGAGTTGCTAGGGCCGAGGACGAGGCTCGGCCACTAGCCACTAGCCACTTCCCCCGGGAGCGAATCATGAGCCAAGTCCCCGCCGAGCTGCGCTACACCCAGTCCCACGAGTGGGTCCGGGATAATGGCGACGGCACAGTCACCGTCGGCATCACGGACCATGCCCAAGAGGCCTTGGGCGACATCGTCTTCGTGGAGACCCCGGAGCCCGGTCGCCAGGTGGCCGCGGGCGAGGCCTGCGCGGTGGTGGAGTCCGTCAAGGCCGCCTCCGACATCTATGCCCCCCTGGCCGGCGAGGTGCTCGCCGCCAACGGTGCGCTGTCAGACGCGCCGGAGACCATCAACCAGGGCGCCTACGGCGACGGCTGGATCTTCACCCTCAAGCCCGCGGACCCTGCCGCCCTGAGCGGCCTCCTGGACGCCGCCGCCTACCAGTCCGTGGCGGAAGCGGACCATTAGGCGGACCGCTTAGGCCCTGGGCCTGCTCCGCAAACGACCCCGGCAGCGCCGGGGGTCCCCGTGCCTCGGCACACACGGGCCCGCCCCAAGGCCCCCGGAACCCTGAATCGCCATGCCCTTTTCGCCCCACACAGACGAAGATATCGCCGCCATGCTCGGCGCCGTCGGGGTCGCGTCCATCGACGACCTGTTCGACGAGATCCCCCCGGAGCTGCGGATCGGCGAGCTGGCCGCCATCCCCGCCGCCCTGGCCGAGATGGATATCGCCCGGTTGATGCAGTCCCGCGCCCGGGCGGACGGGCAGCCCCTGTGCTTCATCGGGGCCGGGGCCTACGACCACCACATCCCGGCCGCGGTTTGGCAGATCGCCTCCCGCGGGGAGTTTTACAGCGCCTACACCCCCTACCAGGCCGAGGCGAGCCAGGGCACGCTCCAGCTCCTCTATGAGTTTCAGTCCATGATGACTGCGCTCACAGGGCTGGACGTCTCCAATGCCTCCCTCTACGACGGGGGCTCGGCGCTCGCGGAGGCGGTGCTGATGGCGGTACGCGCCAACCGCAAGGCGAAGTCCAGCCGGGTCCTGGTGCCGCGCGCGCTGCACCCGGCTTATCGGCGTACCTTAAAGGCGATCGTCGAGCCCCAGGGGATCTCCATCGTCGAGGCACCCTTCGATCCCCGGGGCGGCCACACGCCGACCGCGGGCCTCGACGATTTGGCGGGGTCAGAAGGGCTTGCGGCCGTGGTGGTCGCCCAGCCCAACTTCTTCGGGGTGCTGGAGGACGTGGACGCGCTGACCGACTGGGCCCAGGCCAGGGGGGCGCTCGCGGTCGCCGTCGTTAATCCGGTCGCGCTGGCACTGCTCAAGCCCCCGGGCGACTGGGGGGCGCAGGGGGCGGACATCGCCTGCGGCGAGGCCCAGCCGCTCGGGATTCCCTTGGCCTCCGGTGGACCCTATGCCGGATTTCTCTGCTGCAAGAAGGACCTCGTGCGCCAGATGCCGGGTCGCATCGTGGGCCGGACGTTGGACCTGGAGGGCAAGGACGGCTTCACGCTCACGCTCCAGGCCCGCGAGCAGCACATCCGCCGCGGCAAGGCGACTTCCAATATCTGCACCAACCAGGGGCTCCTGGTCACGGCGGCCACCATCCATCTGGCCCTCCTAGGGGCCGAGGGCTTGGAGCGCGTCGCCAGCGCCTGCCACGCCAACACCGCCCGGCTGACCCAGCTCCTGTGCGAGATCCCGGGGGTGGAGCCCCTGTTCGATCGCCCCATCTTCCACGAGCGGGCGCTCAGGCTCCCGGCCCCGGCGCGGGATGTGCTGCGGTCGCTCGCGGCCCACAATATCCTGGGCGGACTCGACCTGGACCAGGACTATCCGGAGCTGGGCTCCGCGATCCTGGTCTGCGCCACGGAGCAACGCACCGAGGAAGAGATGGCCGGCTTTGCCGCCAAGCTGGGGCGTGTTATCGCCACCCGCACCCAGCCGAAATGCCCGGTGGAGCCAAAGATGTAGCGAGTAGCGAGTGGCAAGGGCCGAGGGGGAGAGCCCTGCGGGTACCGCGACTCCCTCGCCACTCGCGGCTCATATCCGATGACCGTTCACCAACCACTGGAGAAATCGACATGTCGAAGACCGCCCTGCAAGGTAACCCCGTCAGCCTGTCCGGCGATCTGCCTGCTGTCGGAAGCGCTGCACCGGACTTCAAGCTGGTCGCCAAGGACCTGAGCGACAAGACCCTGGCCGACTTCGCCGGCAAGAAAAAGCTGCTCAACATCGTCCCCAGCCTGGACACCGGCGTCTGCGCCACCTCGACCAAGAAGTTCAACGCCGCCATGGCCGGCAAGACCGATGCGGTCGCGCTGGTCATCTCCGCCGACCTGCCCTTCGCCATGGGCCGGTTCTGCGACGCGGAGGGGATCGACAACGTCGTCAGCCTCTCCATGATGCGTTCCCGCAACTTCGCCAAGGACTACGGGGTCCTGATCGAGGACGGCCCGCTCGCTGGCGTCACCGCCCGCGCGGTGGTGGTCCTGGATGCCGGCAACAAGGTGGTCTACACCCAGCTCGTACCGGAGATCACCCAGGAGCCAGACTACGACGCGGCCTTGGCAGCCCTCTGAGGCGTTCGCCGACCGGCCGCAGGGGACGTGCGTCCTCTGCGGCAACCCTCTTCGAGCATCGAAGCACAACCGCCATGCTGATCCACGACCTATCCCGACCCGGCCGTCGCGCCGTCGCCCAGGCCCCGCTCGCCAGACCGCAAATCGACGGGATACCCGAGGGGCTGCGCCGGCGCACACGCCCGGCCCTGCCGGAGGTCTCCGAGCTCCAGGCGGTGCGCCACTACACCCGGCTGTCTCAAAAGAACTTTTCCATCGACACCCATTTCTACCCGCTGGGCTCCTGTACCATGAAGTACAACCCGCGGGCCTGTCATACGCTGGCCTCCCTGCCGGGCTTCCTGGCGCGCCACCCGGCCGCCCCGGAGACACACGGCCAGGGCGTGCTCGCCTGTCTCTATGAGCTCCAGGAGATGCTGAAAGAGGTGACGGGGATGCACGCGGTCTCGCTCGCCCCGTCCGCCGGTGCCCAGGGGGAGCTGGCCGGCGTCGCCATGATCCGCGCCTATCATCTCGCCCGCGGGGACTTGGCCCGTACCGAGATCCTGGTGCCGGACGCCGCCCACGGCACCAACCCGGCCTCCGCGGTCATGTGCGGCTACGCGGTTAAAGAGATCCGCACGGGCCCGGACGGGGATGTGGATGTCGAGGCCCTGGCCCAGGCGGTCGGCCCCCAGACCGCCGGGATCATGTTGACCAACCCGAGCACGCTCGGCGTCTTCGACCGCAACATCCAGGCGATCGCCCGCACCGTCCACGCGGCCGGCGGGCTCCTGTATTACGACGGGGCCAATCTCAACGCCATCCTCGGCAAGGTCCGGCCCGGGGACATGGGTTTCGACGTGATCCACATGAACCTGCACAAGACCTTCTCCACCCCCCACGGCGGCGGCGGTCCAGGGGCCGGCCCTGTGGGGGTGTCGGAGCGACTGGAGCCGTTCCTCCCGGTGCCGCTGGTGGCCTTCGATGGCAGGGATTACCGCTGGCTGGCGGAGGGCGACCGTCCTCAGACCATCGGCCGGCTCACCGCCTTCGGCGGCAACATGGGAATCCTGCTGCGCGCCTATGTCTATGCCCGGATGCTCGGACGGACGGGCATGAAGCGGGTCTCGGAGCTCTCGACACTCAACGCCAACTATCTGATGGCGCGGCTCAGGGCCGAAGGGTTCGAGGCCGCCTACCCGCAACGCCGGGCGAGCCACGAGTTTATCGTCACCATGAAAAAGGAGGCGAGGGAGCTGGGCGTGACCGCCATGGACTTCGCCAAACGGCTGCTCGACTACGGCTACCACGCCCCCACCACCTATTTCCCCCTGCTGGTGCCGGAGTGCCTGCTGATCGAGCCCACCGAGACCGAGTCCAAAGAGGAGCTGGACGGATTCGTGGCCGCCTTGGTGGCGATCCGGGAGGAGGCGCGAGCCAACCCCAGCCTGGTCAAGGGCGCCCCCCACACCATGCCGGTACGCCGGCTGGACGACGTGCGCGCGGCCCGTCAGCTGGACCTGGCCTGGCGGCCAACCCTTGGCTAACCACAACGCCCGGGGGTGGCGGCGGCTGACCAACGCCTTCGGCTATTCCATGAAGGGGTTCAAGGCCTGCTTCGAGCTCGAGGAGGCATTCCGCCAGGAGGTCTTTGCCCTGATCCCCCTGATCCCCCTCGCACTCTGGCTGGGGGAGACGCCGGTGGAGCGGGCCTTGCTGGTCGGGAGCCTATTGATCGTCCCCATCGTCGAGCTGCTGAACTCCGCCATCGAGGCCAATGTGGACCGGGTGGGGATGGAGCGCCACGAGCTCTCCGGCCGGGCCAAGGACATCGCGTCCGCGGCGGTCTTCGCCAGCATTGCGTTCGCCCTGGCGATCTGGGCGCTGATCCTCATCCCCAAGTGGATCTAGATCCACGCCTCCAGCTTGGGTCGGCTATCCTGTTGCCGAGCAGGTTGCTGGTCGACCGCCCTACTTGAGTGCCGATCGGGCCAGGCGGCCTGCACTCTGGGATAAGCGGGCGCCCGGAGATAGCCAGCCAGTCGTCCCCGATACCGGAGGCCAGCGAGGTCAACACCATCTTCGGGCGCCAACTCAAACAGGTGGGCAAGACGCAAACCGAGCTCTTCGCCCAGGAGCTGAGGGGCGCCCAGAGTCACCCCGAATCGGTGCCGCGGCGGATCAAGGGGCTCAGGGGCTTCGGGAGCGTTACGAGGCTCAGCTCCCCATGGCCGCCGCAGCGCTGGATGCCGTTACGAGCGAGCCGGTTGCAAAGGCGATGGATGAACCTCCGTCGCCATGGGCGGGCGTTGCCGCAGGAGCGCTGTTCGGTCTTCCACGCGGAGGCTTGACAGCGTTGCTCCTCCGCGATAGGTTTCGTGTTATTAACCCTGCCGCAGACGCATCTGCCTCCAAAAGTAAAGGTCACTTATGAGCGAGCAAAGTAAGACCCGCCCCCAGGTTCCCGACGGCCACAGCCGATTTGTCGTGACCCGTCAGAAGCAGCCGAATGAAAAGGGGTTTGTTGGATACGATGTCATTTGGGAAGAGTTCCAGAAAGAGATCAAGTATCAGACCCCGAAGCGTCCCTGAAACACGCTTGGCCGCCTGAGCGTGAAGCGCTCGCGCGGCCGTTAGGGTCAAGCCTAGCTTCATGCGGAGACCCCGGCTTCTCGCGCGGTCGAGACTGCCCAGAAGCCTCGCCTCACGCAGACAACGAGCGATCCAACGCTCCCCGGGCCCGACATTCCGTCGCGTCGCCGTCCTAAGGCCAGACGACTTCCATCAGGCGTCGCTGGCAGTCTGGTCCATTGCACAATCCACAGACGGCATGATGCCGAAATTCGAGTGCATTCGCTTACTTGGCTGCCCCAGCGCCGGCCAACATCAGGGTGTTGGACTTGGCGAGAGGAATCCCCGCTTCGCTGCCGGCATGCAGCAATTCTAGATCCGGCAGGGCATTGAATACGTCACCCATACCGAGTCCATCAGCTTGCCTGACACAGCGGACCGCCAAGGTATCGAAAATGAAACTGACATTGGCGAGCTCGAAATTCGACGAGCGGCAAGCGATTTTGACTGCCGAGATCGTTGAAAGGATCAAAATCAAGCTTCAAGAAGCCGGCGTTGACCAAGAAAAGCTAGAAGACCTCACGGCCGGCATTGCCTTGAGCATCGCCGGTGTCATTGACGGTATCGCAGGGATCGAGGTCGATGGCTTGGCGGTGCATCCGTATTTAACGTTTCGCACCGATGACGATATTCTCATTCATTGCGGCGAAAACTCGTATACCTACGAGCACGTATATGGCGCCATGAAGAAGCTGTTTCACACGTAGCCGCAAGCCCCAAAAACACATGCCGCCGGGCCGTTACGAAATCGAATCGCAATCAAGCGGCATTCGGAGGCGATCCGTAACCCATCGACTGGAGCGAAGCGGTGACCGATCTTGTTGCGCGATCGGAGAGGAGCACCATCAGATCGGCCTGGTTGTAAGACCACCGGTGTTTGGAGCGCTGTCAACCTGACCACCCGCGACGATCTCTTCATCCGTGGCATCGCGCACGCTTAGGACCTCAAGCTCGAACAGGACCATCCTCCCGCAAAGCGGATGATTTCCATCGATTGTCAGCGTCTTATCGTCTATTCGGGTGACGAGAAAGCTCTTACTCTCGCCCTTGTCGTTTTCCATGACAATGCGCGTACCTACTTCCCGGTACTCCTCGGGGACGTTCTCAATCAAATCGGTGATGACCAACGACTCGTCTCTGGGACCATAGAGATCCGTGCAGTCGATCGGAACCGATATCGTATCTCCGGCCAACTTGCCCTCCAGTTCTGCCATGACTTGCGGCGACAGCACCTCGTTGCTGCCATGAACATACCCTAGAGGAAACTCCACGGCTGTCAAGACGTCCCCCGTCTTCTGATCCAGGATTCGATAGGTTAGCTCAACGAATTTGTTGTCTGCAATGGTCTGTTGCATAGCCTGTTTCATGGATCAGAATATCGATGCGGCGAAAATTCGCACTTCTCCTTTCTCGTAGCCAATGACCATTCTTCCCAGCCACTCGCCTTCCCGCGTTTTACTCCGTACTCGGTAGAGAACGGTCACATGCTGGCCGCGTCTGATAAGCCCTAGAAAGTCTCTTGCCTCGACCAGGTTCCGCGCCAACTCGCTGTGTGCGAACTGCTTGCCCACTTCGATCTCGTTCAAACCAAGCAGCAGTTCGTAAGAAAACTTCTTGATGAACTTCCCATACTGGCCCTGATTGGAATACTTGACGAGATCATCCCACATGGGATGCGCGATCTCGAGTATCTCTTCGTCAGTCTTATCGATAATGTTCATTTCAGATCGCCATCAATCGCTTTCGCGCCAACGTGATGTCAAGACCGGTGCGAATCCTGCAAAGTCGACGCGCAAAAAAGACACCAACGGGAACTGTCGATCTCTTCTGCGTACGCCCGGCCACCCATCGTGTTGCGCTAAACAACTTCGACCGCAGAGGATCGTCGCCGAAAAGACTGGGCCCCCGGATGTACCAAGAGCCCATGCCTTCGACGCACTTGATCCTACGCCTCTACCAGATGGTAACAAGGCGCCTTTTCCATGGTGTATTCACCGGTGTCGGGATCACGGCGAGAGACCGTCAGCACATGCCAGTTCTCGTCGTCCAACTTCATCGCGTCACCACGATAATAGTAGCCCGGCCAACGGGTTTCCTTGCGGAACAGGGTGTGGTGCAAGACTGCCTCAGAGGTGAGATGACGGTGCTTCAGCTCCCATGCGCGCAGCAATTCGTGGATGTTCTCCGCGGCAACCTTCTCGAGATCCTCCTCCAGCATCTTCATTTTTTTTAGACCGATGTTCAGCAGCTTCTCGTTGGTCATGTAGCTAACCGTTACACCACCGGCGTACTCGTCCATCAGCTTCTGCAGGCGATCCAGGCCCTGGCGCGGGTTGATGTAGTTCGGGTTCACCGTGCCCGCCGTGATCTCGTTCCGATAGACCCTGTAATGCTCCATCGGCTTGTAGATCTCTGCCTGGAGACGTTTGATCTGCGCGTCAGATACACGAATGCCCCCGGCCTTGCCGTCGTCGATGTACTTGCAAGCGGCCTTCGCTGCAAGACGACCTTCGGTGAAGGAGCCGGAAGAGAACGCGTGCGGCGTACCACCAACGGCGTCACCGGCACCGAACAGACCCTCGACAGTGGTCATACGGTTGTAGCCCCAGAAATACTCTGGCGGCGATACATCCTCGGGACCCGAGCACCAGGCGCCGCACCCGGTCGCGTGAGAGCCCATGACGTAAGGCTCAGAGGTAGTCAGCTCCGGGTTCTCGTTTTTCGGGTCTACGTCCGTAGCTGCCCAGAGTACGGCCTGGCCAACGGTCATGCCCAGGAAGTTGTGCCAGCCGATTTCTTCAAGATGCGGGTCCTGAAACGCTTCCATGGTCACCATGTGGATCGGACCGCGACCGGCATTGACCTCACTGATGAACGCGTGGTTACGCAAGCAGGTCGGTATTGGCCGATGCGTTCTGTGCGAAACTTCCGGATCCAGATACTCCGCGCCTACCATTTCCTGTAGTTGCGGCCACCATTTGGATTCATACTCTTCGCCAATTCCATTTTGTGTGTATGTCTTTAGGTGTAGGAAGTAAGCGCCAACCGGACCGTAACCGTCTTTGAAACGAGCCAGAACAATCCGGTTCTCCATCTGCGTCATCTTGGCGCCAGCGCGAATCAGCAAGCCATACGCTGAGCCCGAAGACCACGGCGCATACCAGACACGACCGGAGCCTTCACCAACTGAGCGTGGCTTGAAGATGTTCGAGGCGCCGCCCGCGGCAACGACGACTGTCTTGGATTTGAATACGTGGTAATTGCCGGTGCGCACATTGAAGCCAACAGCGCCGGCTACACGGTTTTGCTTGCTTTCATCCATCAGCAGGTGCGTCACGCAGATCCTGTTGAAGACCTTGTCGGCAGATTTCTTGGCGGCTTCCGCGACGATCGGCTTGTAGGATTCGCCGTGAATCATGATCTGCCATCGCCCTTCACGCTGATAAGCACCCGTCTTTGGGTTACGCATCAGGGGCAGGCCCCAATCTTCGAACTGATGCACAGTGGAGTCTACGTGACGCGCCATATCGAACAGCAGGTCTTCGCGAACCATACCCATCAGATCGATACGCGCGTAACGGACATGGTCTTCCGGTTTGTTTTCACCAAAACGGGTTCCCATATAGCAGTTGATGGCGTACAGACCCTGCGCCACCGCGCCGGAACGATCGATGTTCGCCTTTTCGGCGATCACGATCTTCTTGTCCTTTCCCCAGTATCGGGCCTCAAATGCGGCGCCCGTGCCGCCCAAGCCGGCTCCAACGACAAGGACGTCGATACCGTCTTCGATGATTGTCTTGTAAGCCATCAGTAGTACACCCCTTCTTTCATCTTGAGGCCATTGGATTCGAGCGTGTGCAGGTCGCCATCATCGAGACGAATGTACTTGGGCTCGTTGAACAGCAACTGGCTATCGCGCATCTCCTGGCTGGGTGGGGGCACGTCTGCGAGCTGGGGAATGTGCTTTCCCCATGGCTTCGTGGTGATCGGCGCCAGCAGGTCCATGTCTTTACTGCCGTTGCGGAAGATGATCCGCCAGGCAATGACACCTTTTTCTTCATCGCGGCGCACCCGCACAGAGTGCCCCAGCGGGGCAAAGTCCGCGTAGCCACGAACGTCGATCGCATTATGCGGGCAAGCCTTTACGCAGGAGTAGCACTCCCAGCACATATTGGGCTCGATGTTGTAGGCGCGCCTGATGGTCGTATCGATATGCATGATATCCGAAGGGCATATATCAACGCATTGGCCACAACCGTCGCAGCGAGTCATATAGACGAAGGTCGGCATCTTCAGGTCCTCTTTGTGACTTGATTCATTCGAATCAAGATCAGTAGTGGTTCGGAGCTTCGCGCTTGATACCAAGCCCCATGTACGGTGGGTTGTCGCCCATGTACTCCGGGATATCCGGATACCGCTGCTTGACGAGCGGATCTGTCAGCTCAGGTAGGTCGGGCAACTTGTCCCTCGAGCCGTCGGCCTTGGCGACCTTCTTCTGGAACGCAGCCGCGGGCTTGTAAAACATGTGGGCAAACTTCGACCAAAAGACGGTGCTGAACAGCGTAGTGGCCGCGGCGATGAAGATGAACAGCGCGATATCGGCGAGCAAGCCACCAACAACCGACTCTAGCAATGACCAAAGCAGCGCGAAGGTCGCCATCATCAACAGCGAAACGATAAACAGATCGGAGAGATGCACGTCATACCACTGGTGGCCCTCGGATCGCACGTCGACGCGGATTTTGAACCAGAACCAGTAGCCGCCGATGCAGATCATCAGCGCACCCAGGTGCCAGAGTAGGGGCACGAGGATCGCGGTTTCGCCCTCGGCGGCCGGCAGGCCGAAGATCAGAATCCCGGTCGTCACCACAAAGATGACGAAGCCGTACATGATGAACAGGTGGGATCTGCGACGATCTGGGTTGTCGAACTCGCCCGAGGCCAATACCTCGTTCGCAACCGTGCTGACCCCGAGTCGGATCTTTTCGGCGCTGCTGACTTCACGCTTGGCGAGTTTCTTGAGCGTCTGTCCCCTCTCGAAGAAGTACTTCGCACTCTTCTTGTGCATGACATCTAGCAGGGTGCCGCCGATGACCAGAAGGATCATCAGAACGACGTAGGCCTGCATCACAGCAGGTGGGATGAGCGCCGAAAGCTCGGCGAAAGGATTGCTGGCAACCATGAGAGCTGACCTCCGTTAAGGATTACCGTGCGGCTTGGAAATGCGCCGATCGACGGCGACTCCCGCCCGGGCCAGGCGCGGCCCGGCGTGTTCAAATGCCCTGAGGGCTCGAAAACGCGGCGACTCGTAAGCGATCCTGGCGCGTCGCGGCCTGATCGAATGCCGGGAGACGGCATCCGGTCAGCGTCTAGAAGCGTACACATCGCCTCGCTTCTGTGAGTCCGTACGAGGCGACTCGGCAGCATCGTTCTCTTTGCTGCCATACGCCAGCAAGAACCCTGTCCGGGCGCCTGTGCAGACCGGAGGCGTTCTCGAGTTCTCGGCGATGCTCTTAAGACATATTCTCAGTATCTTAGTGCATTATCGAGTGCTCATAGAGCGTCGAGGATCATACTCGCCATTTCGTACAATTTTCCACAACTCCGCGATAGGCAGCCGGATGACTTCAGGGCAACCTGCACAATCCTCATGGTAAAAGCTCAGGCATCGGACACCATAGGCGAGCCGGGTAAACGATGGGACCTGTGGCGGAAGGGCGTGGGAGTCGAACCCACCCAGGACCGCCTGACGGCCCCAACCGGATTTGAAGTCCGGCCGCCTCACCGGATGGCGACGCCCTTCCAGAGAAACCGAGATGCGCGATGCGCGGGGGACAAGGTACACGAGATTTTGCATCGCGTGCAGTAGGGGTGCGCCGATGTCGCTCCCGCTCGCACCGATCGTCAGTGCTGGCAGCGCGGGCAATAGAAACTGGAGCGTTGGCCGATGCGCCGCTCCCGCACCTGGGCCCCGCAGCTTCGGCAGGGCTCTCCGGTACGACCGTAGACTCGCAGCGACTGCGCAAAATAGCCCGGGTTGCCGTCCTCCTTCACGAAGTCCCGGAGTGTGGTGCCCCCCTGGACGATGGCGGCCCCCAGGACCGAGCGGATGGTGTCGGCGAGTCGCCGATAGCGGTCGAGACCGATGCGGTTGCAGGCGCGCGCGGGGTGAATGCCCGCCAAGTGCAGGGACTCGTTGGCGTAGATGTTCCCCACCCCTACCACGACCGAGCCGTCCATAACGAAGGACTTGACGGCCACCCGTCGCCCCTGGGCCAGGCGATAGAGCAGGTCCCCGTCGAATCCGTCCTTCAAGGGCTCGGGTCCCAGGTCACGGAGCAAGGGGTGGCGGGCGCAGGCCAGACCCGGCGGGTCCGGCGTCCAGACGAAGAGCCCGAAACGCCGGGGGTCGTGCAGGCGCAGGCAGCGCGCGTCGGAGAGGACCAGGTCGAGGTGGTCGTGGGTCAGGGGAGGGGTCTCCGCGGGCAGGACCCGCAGGCTCCCGGACATCCCCAGGTGCAAGATCAGGCTGCCGCGGCCCAGCTCGATCAGGAGGTATTTGGCCCGCCGCGAGATGCCCAGGATGGGCTCGCCGGCAAGCCGTGGGGCCAGATCCGGCGGGATGGGCAGGCGCAGGCGGGGGTCTCGTACCGTCAGGCGCTCGATCCGGCGGCCTTTGAGGTGGGGTCCGATGCCGCGGAGCGCGGTCTCGACCTCCGGGAGCTCGGGCACCCTCAGCGTCCCCCGGGACCGCCGCCCTGGGTCGGTTTGCCGCCTACGTCCTCGTCGTAGGCCGGGTCCGGGGCGAAGGGGTCCGTGCCGAAGCCTTCCGGGGGCTGCTTGTAGGGCTCGGCGCCGAAGCCCCCCTCCGACTCCCCATCCACCTGGTCCGGGCTCAGGCGAACCGCGGGCGGTGTCCCCAGGCGGGCGTCGCCTGAAACCGGGGCATCGGGGTCCGACGGGGGGGCAAATGGGTCTGACTGGCCGGGCACGCTCCCCTCGCTCGGCATTGCGGCGTTTCCGATGCTTGGGACCGGCTCGGGCAGAGGGGGTGGTGCCGGCGGGGTGGTATCGACCGCGGTGGCGTCCAGCTCAAGGACCAAGGGATCGGAGAGGACATAACGGAGCTTGAGGTCCAGCCGGCTTAGGCGCCGCCGGTCTTCGGAGATCAGGAAGCGCAGTGCGGTGCCGTCCGCAGACTTGAGCTCCAAGGGCTCTCCGCCTATCTCCCCGGCCAGGGCCTCCAGACGTTCCGCGCGGACCCCGGCCAGGAGCTTGAGGGAGGCGGTGGCAAGGGGCACCCCCTTGAGCGTGCCGAAGACTGGAGGCCGGCCGCGTGTTACTAGGCCGCGGGAGGCATAATCCAGGGGCGGTGCAATGAGTGGCGGGTAGTAGCGTTCGTCGATCAGGTGCACAAGCCCGTCCGATCCCACGTAGCGGCGCTGAGTCAAGGGGTCCAGGTTGCCGAAGGCGAGGCTTAGTCGATCCAGCCGCAGCACGATTCGCGGCGGCTCCAGTCCCAGCTCGCCGGGCGCCGCGGCGTTCTCCGGGAAGCTCCGGTGGACCGGGGCGGAAAGGACCTGCAGCAGCTTGTCCACCTGGCCCTGCTCGGCGTCCGTGTCCATGGGTTCGCGCAGGCGCCAGCCGTCCGCCGTGCGCTCCAGGCGGACACTGGGCTCCCCGGTGCGCTCTACCGAGATCTGGCGCAGGTCCGCCGGATCGAGCCCTGCCAAGGTTTGTGGACTCGACTCCTGGGCGACCTCCTGGCGGATGAGGACCGCGAGGGCTACCAGTACCAGGAGCAGGATTAGATTGACCCACCAGCGTGCACGCATGATCTAGCCCCGGGAGCGCGTCCAGCGCACCGTGAGTCCGGCAACCACAAAGAGGGCGGGCAGCAGGCCCAAAGTTCCCAGCCCGAGCAAGAGCCGGCGGTTGGGGGTAAGGGTCAATGCCTCCGCCACCTGAGGTACCGGGGGCAGTTGCAGAAACCCCTCCTCTCCGCTGAGCCAACGCAGGAGCTTGAGCCCGAGGGCGCGGTTGCCGAATGCGCCAAGCTGGGCATTGCTCAGAAAATCCCCGTCGCCAACCACCAAGACCCGCTGCACCCGCCCCTCTTCCCCGATGGGGCGGGTCAGGGCCAGGACGACCGGCAGCGGACCGGGCAGCTCGCCCACCACCTCGTCCCGGGAGACCGTGCCCTGGACGCGACCGGTCTCGTTCCAGCTGTCCTTGCCAGTGGACAGGAAGCCGGCCAGGGTCCAGCCCGGCGCGGTGCCGGAATCGAAGGCCACCGCACCGGGCAGCAGGGCCGGGGCCGTGAGGCCGCTGGCTAGCGGGTCGTCCGGATAGTCGGCGATCACCGCGACGGCCGGCGTGTCCACCCCGAGCTCGGCCGCCTTGGCATCGACCACGGCGCCTGGGAGTGAGCGGATCCCGAGCTGATCGGCCAGCACCTCGAGTCCGTTCAAGGAACCGGGGTCCATTAGCCAGAGCAGGTTTCCTCCCCGGTCCAGGTACTGACCGAGCCGCTCCGCCTCGCCAGGGAAGAGCGGGATGGAGGGGTTAGAGACCAGGAGCAGGTGGGTATTCACGGGGACGTCGGCCACTGTCGCTAGGTCAAGGTTGCGGACCAAAAAGCCGCGATCCTTAAGCTCCTGGCCGAAGCGCCCCAGGTCTCCGGGGGCCTCGCCCTCGATGCGCCGCTCGCCGTGGCCCTCCAGTACCGCCAACCAGGGTGACTGATCGGTGGTTAGCCGGACGATGGCCCCGCTCAGCCCTCGCTCGCCGATGTCGCTTAAGGTTTCGCGGCTGCCGCGGTATTCGAGGAGTATCTGGCCGGCCAGCGAGACATTGGCCCCGCGTGCCTGTTCCGGGAAGAGCTGGGGGTCGACGAAGCGCACCTCCATGTCAGGCAAGGATTGGCGGTAGCGGGCCAGCAGCTGGTCGATCGACCTGCCGAGGGGGTTCTGGGCGTTGGTGAATACCGTGGCGCGAAGCGGCGCCTCGACGCGCTTGAGGATCGCCAGGGTCTCGGGGGTCAGGGTATTACTGCGCGCGGCCGTCCAGTCCCAGTAGCCGTCATGGCGGGCGGCGAGCCAGCCGAGCGCGATGGCGGTAGCCACCAGGAGCAGGGCGAAGAGACCGTCGACGAGCGGACGCTCCACCCGGCGCCAGCCGGCCAATATCCATCGGGTGGGGTTCATCCTGGGCTCGTCAGTCAGAACGCGAAGCAGACGAGGAGCGCGAGACGGCATGGTTGAGCAAGGGGCTCATGACGCTCGACGCCCGGACGACCCGCCACCTCGGGTCAGCCCCGGAATGCCGGTGGAATTTCTGCGTGCTCATTCGCATTCGTTCGCGGATTCATTGCCCTACTGGAGGTGCCGGTTGGCAAGCCGGCGGTGGGTCAGCGCCAGGAAGACTGTGGAAAAAATCAGGAAATAGGCGAGGTCCCCGGTCCGCACCGCGCCCAGCAGGAACCACAGCAGGTGCTCGTTCCAGGCAAGCCAGCCGAAAAGCGACAAGCTCCCGGCGGCCAGAGCCTCTGCCCGGCCGATGACCGAGAACAGGAGCAGGATGCCAAAGGCGGCGAAGACCGCGGCGCCCGGCTGGGCGCTCAGGCTAGAAGCGAAGAGTCCGATGGCTGCGAACATGAGTCCGGCGAGCCAGAGTCCGAGGGTGGCGGCGGCGAACAAGCCCGGATCCAGCTCGGCCCCGCCCGCGAGGAGGAGGATATTCAGGGCGGGTAGGGCGCACAGAGGGGTCAACAGGACAACCAGTCCTAGATACTTGCCGCAGACGATCTGATAGATACGCACCGGAGACGAGCCGATCAGGTCGTAGGTCCCGTCCCGCAGCTCGGCGCTCAGCATGCGCATGGCAATCAGCGGTGCGGCGAGGAGGGCGAGTGCGGATGCGACTCCGAACAGATTGACGGAGAGCTCCGTCGACAGGCTAGCCACCCGCTCGTCCGCCTCCAGCCCGCTGAAGTTCTCGATGACCTGCAGGAAGACCCAGCCGAGCACAACCTGAGTGGCCCCGAGCAGGACCCAGACCAGCGGTGTTACCAGGCCCCCGCGTATTTCCCTGGCGGCGATGGTCAGGATCACGCCCGATCCTCCGCGCCGATTAGATCGAAGAAGACCCGCTCCAGGTTGCTGCGCTCGGCGGTCAGCTCCCTGAGTCCGAGCTCGGACTCGACGGCTTGGCGGGCCAGATCTTCCGGACCCTGGCCAGGCTCGAGGACGACCCGGAATCGGTCGTCGCGAAGCGCGACGGCCTCCTGCACGCAGGGCAATGCGCTCAGGGTCATGAAATCCGCAGGCGGTGCGAGGCGAATCCGCCAGAGCAGCGTACTGTGGTCAGCCGCCAGATGGTCCCCGTGGACCACCCGGCCCTGATGGAGGATGACTACGCGATCGCATACCGCCTGGACCTCCGGGAGTATGTGGCTGGAGAAGATCACCCCGCAGTCCTGGGCCAGCTCCCGCACCAGTCCCCGGACCTCGCGGATCTGTACCGGGTCCAGGCCCTCCGTCGGCTCGTCCAGGATCAGGACGCGCGGGCGGTGCAGTATCGCTTGGGCAATTCCCAGCCGCTGGCGAAATCCTTTGGAGAGCCGGGCGATGGGTCGGTGCCCCGTATCTTCCAGACCACAGCGCCGCTTGCATTCCTCCACCGCCTCCCGCACCCGGGAGGGGCGAACGCGGCGCAGGCGCGCACAGAAGCCAAGGTACTCGTCTACCCGCAGCTCCGGGTAGAGCGGTGGGCGCTCCGGGAGATAACCCAGGCTGCGCTTGGCCGCCACCGGGTCCCGGGCCAGGTCCGCCCCGGCGATCTCCACCTGGCCGTCGCTCGGGGCCAGGTTGCCGCTGAGGATACGCAGGCAGGTCGTCTTGCCCGCCCCGTTGGGGCCGAGAAGCCCAAGCACTTCCCCTCGCTCCAGGGTCAGGTCGACGTCGGACAAGGCCAGGGTCCGGCCGAAGCGGCGGGTCAGGTCTGTCACACGTACCAGGGTTTCCATGGACAGGGGACGATACCCGGTCCGTGATGAGTTGCCAAACGTTCGCAGCAAAAACTGCGACCTTGGTGAAGTGTCGCGCGCCGGCCCCGAGCCGTCCGTGGCCGGGAGCGCTCGGGTCTTATCGCGGCTGCCCGCGGCGGACTTCCGGGCATAGCCACCGAAGAGACTGGCCTTATCGATGCGGTTGAGTATCCTGCGGGCTCTAACCCAGTCTCCGGCACCGAAATCCGCTTGGAATTCCCTTGGGTTCGCCCGCACTGAGCGTCCCGCCGGGGCCGCGGGCACGCGTCCCCCCGGCCCCGAGTTGCGACCGGGCCTTCGGTCTATGAGGTGTCGGGGCTATCCTCGACCACGGCACGCAGGCGCTCGGGGAGAGGCCCCAGGGCCGCGGAGCAATCGTCCGGGCGCAGATGCACGTGGATCGGGGAGGGTCCTTCCCGGAACGCGAGCACGGCCCCCAGGACGACTCGAAGGCGTCTTCGGTGAGGGCGTCGAGTCCCAGCAGGGGGCCGAACAGCTCGCCCATGCGATGGAATCGCCACCGGGCGATGTCGTTGAGAGTGACCCCCAGGAGCAGCAACAGGTTCGCTTGCTCCACCATTCGGCGCGCGCCTTCCGGACCCATGGCCCCCTCGTAGACCCCCAGATAGCCCGGCTGGCGCTCCCCGACCACCGACTTGCCGGTCAGAGTGGCCGCGACCGGGAGACGGGTCCTTTGCACCGGACGGGCGAGCGGGTCCTGGAGCCCTCGACCGCTTCCGAGGGGTTATCGGCGGCCCGGGGTGCCGGCCGGAGTCCCGGCAAGGGCCAGGGTGCAGGAGCTTTCCCTGGGGAACGCGACGCTCTGTCCCGCTAATCGATAAACTTGGACCGTCGGGCCGGCAATGATTGCGTCGGACGAGTCTCCGGGTGTTGCTCCCGGCTCCCGGCTCCCGGCTCCCGGGCTTCTCAAGCTTCGCAGATGGGGCGGCTTGACCCGGACCATTCACCACCCCATCGCCACCCGATCCGAACCCCGAGGAGACCTCGCCATGAGCCGGATCCACGTCCAGCAAGAGCCGATCGACATCGCTGCCGAGCAGGAGACCCTGTGGCGGGGCCGTCCCCAGGTCGGCGCCCTGGTGACCTTCGTCGGTCTGATGCGAGATATCAACGAAGGGGTTGGCGTGAGCGCCATGACCCTGGAGCACTACCCGGGGATGACCGAGAAGGCCCTGGATGGCATCGCCGCGGAAGCGGCCAGTCGCTGGAAGCTGGAAGGTATCCGTATCGTCCACCGGGTGGGTCTGCTCAGGCCCCAGGACCCGATCGTCTTCGTGGGGGTGACGAGCCGGCACCGGGGCGATGCCTTCCGGGCCTGCGAGTTTCTGATCGATTATCTGAAGACCCGGGCTCCCTTCTGGAAGAAGGAGACCACGGTGGAGGGGGATCGCTGGGTGGAGGCGCGGGACTGCGACGACGCAGCGGCAGGGCGGTGGCAGGCCCAAGAATCTCCCGATTCGCGCCAGGCTTGAGATGCCGCTTTGCCGACTGTTTCCCTTGGGGTGCCGCGGCCGTGGGCCTGCGGTCGAGGAGCGCCCGACTGGCATTGGGAAATCGACCCATGCGGTCTCTACGCGCCATTGATGCGCGCCGAGCGGCCGCCCCGAGACTCCCCGTATCCGTGACCGCCAACGGCATTGGGATGCGCGAGGGGCCGAGATGCGACGGGGGATCGCGGTTCGGGCGCGGCCTCGACCACTTGCCCGTAATCTATGGGCCAATCACAGATGGGGCCAACGTGCCTGGCTACTATATGTAGTCTCCCATCGACATTTTTCTCTGCATCAACGGCTTCAAGAACCGCTGCGGGTCTCTCGCAGCACACAAAAAGACAGTAGATCGGCGCCGCGAGGCATCCTCTGAATTGCTGCGTCAGGTTGGCACCGCAGAGCGGATTCGACGATCGACTCCAAGCAAACCCGGCAACCCCTGGATCCCGCCCAAACGAGCGCCGTAGAACGCCTCATGCAGCAGTCATCCACCGCAGCGCCTCCGCCACCAAGCCGCGTCGGGGATACGGATCGGGACCAAAGGATCGAGGCGGATCTGGCCCGTTTGCTGTTTCATCAGGCCCCGGCTGGACTCGCGATCACCGCTGTCAATGCGCTCCTGGTGATGCTCGGCGCGTCCTGGGTTGCGAGCCCGGCCGCGGCCTGGTCCTGGTTCTGCGCACTCCTCCTCGCCCTGGCCGCCCGGGCGCTCCTGATCGTCCGGTACCGTCGCTGCCCGCAGGCATTTCCTACCCGGGTCTGGACGCGCCGCTTTTGCCTCGGGGCCGCGGCGACCGGTCTAGCCTGGGGATTCGCATCCCTGCTTCTGCCTGGCGACGAGCTGGCATACCAGGTTTTCCTCGGGTTCGTGGTCGCTGGCATGGTGTCTGCGGCCGTCACCAGCCTGAGCCCCAGTCTTTGGTGCTTCCGAGCCTATCTGCTCGCGGCCTTGGTTCCGTTCGGCGTGCGTCTGGCGCTTTTCGGCGACCAGCTCGCGCACGCTTTCCTAGTTATGGTGGCGCTCTTCGGGCTCTACATCTGGATCAACGCGCGACGCTACCGCGATACCCTGCTCCGCTCCCTGGAGCTGGGCTATGCCAACCTGGATCTGGTAGCGGACCTGACCCACGAGCGCGACCGGATCGCCGCGCTGAACCAGGAGCTGGAGCGGGAGGTGCGCGACCGTCGGGCGATCCAAGAGGCCCTGATCCTGGCCAAAGAAGGGGCAGAATCGGCCAACGTGGCCAAGAGCCAATTCGTCGCCAATATGAGCCATGAGATCCGCACCCCCATGAACGGGGTCATGGGGATGCTCGAGATGCTTGGCCAGACGGATCTGGACAACCCCCAGCGGGGCTATGTGGAGATCGCCCGCAGCTCCGCGGAGAGCCTGCTCACCGTGATTAACGATATCCTGGACTTCTCCAAGATCGAGGCCAGAAAGCTGGAGCTGGAGTCGATCCCGTTCGATGCGCGTGCGGTGGCGGAGGATGTGGCTGCCTTGTTCGCCGCGAGCGCCGAAGCCAAGCGGATCGAGCTTGTCTGTTTCGCCCCGCTCCAGTTGCCGGGCGCGGTAATTGGGGACCCGACCCGGCTGCGCCAGGTGCTCACCAATGTCCTGGGCAATGCGGTCAAGTTCACACAGCGAGGCGAGGTCCTGCTTACGCTAAGCGATTGCTCTCGGGAGCCAGGGGGGACCACCCTGTGCTTCGAAGTGCGAGACACCGGCATCGGCATGTCCCAGGAGCAGCAGTCCAGGCTTTTCACCCCGTTTGTCCAGGCGGACGGCTCGACGACCCGGCGTTTCGGGGGCTCCGGATTAGGGCTCTCCATTACCAAGAACCTGATCGAGCTGATGGGCGGGACCCTCGAAGTGGCAAGCGAGCTGGGTCGGGGCTCACGGTTTCTGATCCGTATTCCCTTCGTGCCTCAGTCACCCGTGCCGGAGCTGACGGAGACTCGGGGCCTCGACGGACGCCGAATGCTTGCGGTGGACGATCATCCTACCAATCTGGAGATCCTGGGCCAGTATCTGCGTGGCTGGGGTGTCCGTCTCGTGTCCGTCGCGAGCGGCGAGGAGGCCCTGGCGCGCTTGCGGCAGGCAGCGGCAGAGGGCGATGCCTTCGAGCTGGCCATCCTGGATATGCAGATGCCCGGCATGGATGGAGTCGTTCTTGCCCGGGCGATCCGAGCCGAGCCAGCCATCGCAGCCGTCCGCCTGGTTCTCTTGAGCTCCGGCGGCCAACCTTCTGGCGCAGATGCCCAGGCCTTGGACATGATCCTGACCAAACCGGTCCGTCAGTTCCTACTGCGGGACTCACTCATGCAACTGATCCACGGGTCGATTACGCGTCAGGCCAGTGCGGCAGAGAAGCCTGAGTGCCCGCTGCTCTCCGGGCGCGTCCTGCTCGCGGAGGACAATCTCATCAACCAAAAGGTGGCCTGCGGGATGCTGCGTCGCCTGGGTCTCGCGGTAGAGGTGGCAGAAGATGGTGCTGCGGCCCTGGGTCGACTCGACCAGGGAACTTACGACGCGGTGCTGATGGACGTGCAGATGCCGGTCCTGGACGGATTTGCGGCCACCGAAGCGTTGCGCCTGCGCGAGCAGGAGACGGGCCGTCCGCGGGTGCCGGTGATCGCCATGACCGCCAATGCCATGACCGGGGATAGGGACCGCTGTCTCGCCGCAGGCATGGACGACTATATCCCCAAGCCGGTTACGTTAGCGGAGCTGCGGCGCACACTCGAGCAGTGGGTCGGCCCCGCTGTGACCTGAGGCTTGACCTTGGTACTTGACCCGTACCTGATCCGATCGGGGTTCCGTCGGACAGGAAAGATCTCGAGCCCTGCTGCCCTGTCCGCCGCGGCGTTTTTAGGCATTGACCGCCAGTGGCCCGGATTCTTCGCCTTCGTCGCGAACGGGGGTATTTAGGGGCCGTGTCAGGATCGGTCCCCGGCATCGTCGCCGTCGGGGAACAGCATGCGGTAGGCGGTGGCGTCGAAGATCGCCTCGATGCGCGCAATACGACCGTTGCTGACCTGCGCCCAGTGTGCGACTTCCACCGACTGCTTTTCCGAGATCTGAATGCGGTAGGTCAGGAAGTGGCAGACATCCGGCCCGTCCGCGAAGACCCGGCGTCGCTCCACGGACTGGATGATTCCGCCTGCGAGTGCCGAGTATTGGACAAACGCGTCCGCAGAATCGAAGCGCGCGATCGGGCTCCGGAACGAGAACCCGGAGTCGGCGAGGAAGGTGCGGGCTCGTTCGTAGTCGTAGGCATCGCGGGCAGCGAGGTAGCCTTCGACAACGCAGAGGGGGTCGGGAGCCAAGGGGGTGTCCTACGCAGCGGCATCGTCGGCGATGGTGCAGGGTTTTCCCCTAGACGTCCAGTGGCGGCCAGCGTTTCGCCAGCAAGTGCCATTGCCCAGCCTGGGCTAAACCACCCGGCTTGGCGTTAGGGCGTCCCGTAGAGGGATCTGACCGTTGGATCCAGGCGGGTCGCACTCGGGTTACCCATGGGTCGAAAGCAGTGCGCAAGCGATCCTCGTCATCCGGCGCTGCCCGATATGTTAGAGATTCGGTTGTCGAGTGCACGGCGCGCGCGGAGACCGTGTCATCGCCAAAGGTTTGGAGCAGTTCACGCATATGGACCGATCGTCTTGCCATCGTTGCTAACCGGGGCTAATGTCGGCCACAGCAATAAACCGACGGTAAGTTGGGTCATGAGCAGTGACGGCGAAAAATCCGGTGTGGGGATCTTCTACAAGATTCTGGCCGCCATGCTCGTGGTATCTCTGGGCCCCCTCGCAGCTTACTGGTACGTGGGGCGGGTCGAGTCCATCGACAACTGGACAGCCAACGGCGAGAACAACCTGCGGCAGGCATCCGATGCGATTGCCTCGCGTGTGAACGGGTGGCTCGACACCAATCTGTTGGCATTGCGCTATACGGCAAACCTGACTGACATCCGCTCTCTGGAACCGGCTCGCCAGAATCCGATTCTGGAGCAGCTTAATTCCGGCTACAAATGGAGCTACCTGGCGCTGACCACTGACGCGGCCGGCAAGAATATCGGTCGCTCCGACGGCAAGGAGCAGACGGACTACTCGGACCGCATCTATTACCGCCAGATCATTCAGGACGGGCAGGATCTGGGACATCAGACATTGATCGGACGGACCAGCGGAAAGCCTGCGCTGGTATTGGCAGTGCCGATTCTCGACGAGGGCAACAGGACCGGCGTCGTTGCACTGGCCTCCACGCTGGCCGACATCACCGATGCCGTGGCCGGCTCGAGCGTCGGAGACACCGGTTTTGCCTTCCTGCTCGACGCGCAGGGCAAGGTCGTCGCGCACCCCAAGGAGGAGTTGTCGAATAGCCTGAAGGACCTGACCGAGCACCCCGCCTACCAGTCCCTAACGCGCTCCGGCAAGGACCAGGTCCTAACCCGCTATCGCGACGGCGACGGGGAAGCGATAGCCGTGGCGCGCAAGATCGGCCTGGGCTGGGTGTTAGTGGTACAGCAGGCGGAATCCGAAGTGTTCCGAGCGGTCCGCGACGCGGACCGCTACGCTTTGTACTTGGTCTCCGGTACGGTGGTCATGGTGCTGACCCTCTCGCTGGTTGTCGCGCGGCGGCTGACACGCCCCATCGTCCAACTGACCGACGCGGCGGATCAGCTTAGCCGCGGCGTTTTGGACGCCAAGATCGAGGCAACGGATCGGCGGGACGAGATCGGCGCCCTGGCTCGGGCCGTCGATCGGATGGGCATGAGCATTAAGATCGCGACGCAACGTCTCCGTTCCAAACAGGCTGGCTAGTCCTTCGAAACTGGGACCTGCGAGGCCGGGCCGGCCAAGATTTGTCGGACCCATGACCCGATCTCCAATGAGATCCGGGCCTGCACCGCGAGGTAGATCCATTGGCCACCGACCGGCTGGTGCCTAAAGACGCGCTGATCCGGCAGATACGGCAGATCGCACTGCGCCGCGACACCGGATTGCTGAGTATCGTGACCGATACCGGACGCGCCGTGCTGGTTCGGTTCTCTCAGGGGAGCATCGTCGCCGCGCATTCCCGAACCAAGGACATCGGCGAGGCGATCTCCGTTCTGCTGAAGGCCCAGGACCTTCGGTTCTCCTATGCCCCCTCCACGTCGGACGCCAGGCGCGGAGGCAGCCCTGCGCTGATGCCGGTCGGTACATTCATCGAGCTGATCGCACCCCTCTCGGGCGGCATGGCTATCTCGGCATCCGCATATGCGCCAGCGCAGCCGGCTGCGCACTCGTCGGCGGTCGGCATCTCCGATCCGCCGCCACTGGTCGCAAACTGTATCTCCAACGAGGCGCGCGAGCGCTTGGAAAGGCTCTCCGTGGAGATCGTCGGCCCGATCGCCCGGTTCCTGGTGGAAGAGGCCATGGAAACGGCGACTTCCCTGGGGGATGCGGTCAAGCAGATCGCACGCTCGATCCCCGATCAGGGGGTGAGTAGCCGGTTCATGGAAGAGGCGCGGAGACTATTGCCGGCTGGCGACTGACTTTGCGGTGACGTTCCTCGGGAATGTCACGGCACGACCCCGATCGGCTCATCGCCGCTCGCCGAGCTCAACCTTCTGCGCTTCGTGTCGTCTTGGCGGCCCTGAGCGGCAGCTGACGTTGCTTGCGGCTCGACGAGGAGCACTCCAGAGCCGGTAGGACGATGGGTTGCGAGCGCCTCGTTTCGAGCGCCGAGCTCAGGCGGGGCGGGAAAGCCCGCTGGGTCGGTTGCCGGGAAGGCAATCAGGTTCAGATGCACTGCCTTGTGCTGTCTGGACAGGTTCCCGACCCACAGCGGGGTCTGGTCCTCCAGCCGGAAAGGCGTGGACCAGAGACGCAGGACTTCCCGCTCCGCGTCGCCGCGGGCCCGAGTGAGCACCAGGCCTTCATGGTGGCCGTCATGGACCTGGGGGATCACGGGCAATTGGGCCAGCGGCAGGGACGGGGAGAGGAGCCGCACGGCGTTACCCCAATCAAGCAGCATTGCCGGCTCCCATCCCTCCACGGCCAGGGCTTTTGCCAGGGCTTGAGTGTCGCCAGCGTACTGCAGGGTCAGCGGATGTCGGTCGCGTTGGCTGATATCCGCCCGCCGGCTTGGTAGGCGCTGCCAGCCCGATGCGTGCCATACGGCCCGAGTCAGCATCTCGGGGCGCGCGGCGGGGGTCAGTCGAGCCAGGTCTCGGTTGCCATCGATCCAGTCATGGACTGTCAAGCTCCCGACCAGCGAAACCAGGACCACGGCCCCGAGCGCGCGGGAGCGGGACTCGCGCCGGCTGTGGCGGCGGAAGGCGAGTCCCAGCGCAGCGACCCAGGCGAGACCGAGGGCGATGCTGCCGACGATATCCGTGAGCCACTCGGTCCCCAGGTAGAGCCCTGCCGCCCCCACAGCGGTAACCGCCAGGGTGGCGAGACCATAGGGGACCCAGCGGAAGCGCTCCGGCAGCCCGCGGGCCAGGGAAACGGCGAGGAATCCGTAGACACTGGTGGCGAGCAGCACCGTAGCGCTTGGAAATGACCAGGGGAGCAGCAGGCCAAGCCCCAGGTCCGGCCGCGGCACCCGCAGCAGGGCGCCCAGAATCGGGATGGCGATTAAGGGAAAGGCGCTGGCGGCGAGCCAGTAATGGGCGTGGCGTTGGCGTCCACGCCAACGCAGATAGGCATAGACCAGGGCCACCATGGGCAGAATGGCCCAGGCATTGCCGAGCTGGGCGAGCCCGACCATGACGCGGTCGCCCAGCGGTGTGTGAAGGCTCTGTCCCAGGTCCAGGGCCGAGCGGTTAGCGGCCAGGTCAGGGGCGCCCAGAAGGGTAATGCCGGTTACGGCCCCGACCAGGAAGGTGGCCAGGATCAGCAGAGAGGCTAGCGCTGTCAGGGTGCCGGAGTCCGGGTGCTCCGAGTCCGCCAGCGCGTGGGCCACCCGCCCCATGGTTGGGTGCAGGTCGGCCCAGCGAAGGAGTCCCTGGAGCCAGCTGCTGGCGTGGGGTGCGAGCAGGCGGTAAATTCTGTGTACAAGCCACACAGCGAGCCATAACACGAAACCTAGGAGCAGCGCCAGGATCACAAGCCGCACGGCTGCCTCAGCCGCGAGCTTCATGGAAGCCCCGAAGATCATCCCGGGAATAAAGAAGGCGAGTGTCTGCGCAATGCCGGAGGCGATGTTGGCCACGTAGAAGCGGCGAGGGGGCATTCGCAGCATGCCCGCGACCAGCGGGACGATGGCCCTGCTAGGCCCGGCGAAACGCCCGATGGCCACGCTCCAGCCACCGAACCGATCGAAGAACTTGACCCCCTGCTCCAGTTGCTCCGGGTAGCGCGAAAAGGGCCAGAGCCCGCGCAGCCGGTCGTTGTAATGGCGTCCGACGGAATAGCTCAAACCGTCGCCGGCGATGGCGCCGGCGACTGCGAAGGCGAAGGCGGGCCAAAAGGAAATCGCATCGGTGGTGATGAGTGCCCCGGTCCCGATCAGGAGCACCACCCCCGGGACAAAGACCCCGATCACCGCCGTCGACTCGGTCATGGCGACCGCAAAGACGGCGAAATAGGCCCAGCCCGGGTGCAGGGTCACCCAGTCCAGGATGTCGCGGAACAGGTCCTCCACGGTGAGCTGGGCCTAGTCCGATGCGACCCGGGTCCGGACGCTCGGATTCAGCCGCCCACCTGGGCGAAGGACTCCGCCGCCGCGTTCAGGGTTGCCTGGATCTGGTCGTCCCCGTGGGCGATGGAGACGAACCCGGCCTCGAAAGCGGAGGGGGCGAGGTAAACGCCTCGCTCCAGCATGGCGTGGAAAAAAGCGCGGAACTGGGCCTGGTTGCAGGCAGTGGCCTGCTCGTAGTTTGTCACCTGGGCGGCATCGGTGAAGAAGATGCCGAACATGCCGCCGACCCGGTTTGCCGCAAGCGGGACGCCGGCGGCGCGGGCGCGCTTTAGAAGTCCGTCGACCAACTGCTCCGTGCGGGCCGAGACGGTGTCGTAGAATCCCGGCGCGGAGATCAGCTCTAGGGTCTTCAGGCCCGCCGCCATGGCGATCGGGTTTCCGGACAGGGTGCCGGCCTGATAGACAGGGCCCAGTGGGGAGACCCGCTCCATCACCTCGCGCCGCCCGCCGAAGGCGCCCACCGGCATGCCGCCGCCGATAACCTTGCCCAGCGCGGTGAGGTCCGGGCGGATGCCGTAATGGGCCTGGGCTCCACCCAAGGCGACCCGGAATCCGGTCATCACCTCGTCCAGGATCAAAAGCGAGCCGTGATGGTCGCAGATCTCGCGCAACCCTTCCAGGAAACCGGGGACGGGCGGGATGCAGTTCATGTTGCCGGCCACCGGCTCCACGATGATGCAGGCGATCTCGGCGCCGATCCGCTCGAAGGTCTCTTGGACCTGGGCCAGATCGTTATAGCGCAGTGTGATCGTCAGCTCTGCCAGCGCCGCCGGCACCCCAGGGGAGCTGGGCTCGCCGAAGGTGAGGGCGCCGGAGCCGGCCTTGACCAGCAGCGAGTCCGCGTGGCCGTGGTAGCAGCCCTCGAACTTGACGATCTTGTCCCGGCCGGTGAAGCCGCGGGCCAGGCGCAGGGCGCTCATGGTGGCCTCGGTGCCGGAGCTGACCATGCGCACCATGTCCATGCTCGGAACCAGTGAGCAGACCAGGTCCGCCATGGTGGTCTCCAGCTCCGTAGGTGCGCCGAAGGACAGCCCTTTGTGGAGCCGCTCCTGGACCGCCGACAACACCTCCGGGTGGGCGTGGCCCAGGATCATGGGACCCCAAGACCCCACGTAGTCTACATAGCGTTTGCCATCCGCATCGAAGACAAAGGGACCGGCCGCGCTCTCGAAAAAGACCGGATCGCCGCCCACCCCGCGGAAGGCGCGCACCGGCGAGTTGACGCCGCCGGGGATGTGGCGCTGGGCGGCGGCGAAGAGGTCGTGGGATCGGCTCACTTGATTGACTCCATCGGGCGGTCGCCCGCTGAGAAAAGTTGGGCATAGGACCGGGCCGCCGCGGCGATGTCCGCGGCAGCGAACAAACCGGTCACGACGGCGAGCATGTCGGCCCCCGCCGCGATCAGGGAGGCGGCATTCTGTGGCGTGATGCCGCCGATCGCAACTAACGGGATATGTAGCCGTTCCCGAGCCCGGGTCAGCAGCTCGGCTCCGGGACGCACGGCACCGGGTTTCACGCTGGATAGGAAGAAGCTGCCGAATGCGGCATAGCTGGCGCCCGCCCGCTCCGCGGCCAGGGCCAGCTCCAGCCGGTCGTAGCAGGAAACCCCGACGATTGCGTCCGGTCCCAATCGCGCCCGCGCGCCCGCGCAGTCCCCATCGTCGCGGCCCAGGTGGACCCCGGCGGCGCACACCGCCGCAGCAAGCTCCAGGTCGTCGTTGACAATCAGGGGGACGCGGGCCGATCGGCACAGGTCCGTCAGGGCGGAGGCACGGCGGCGGCGTGCATGTGTGTCCGGGGTTTTGTCGCGGTACTGGACCAGACGGGCGCCGCCAGCGATGGCCTGGGCCACCTGGTCGAGCAGGCGACAATCGATGGCGTCCGGGTCCTGCCCCGTGCCGGACTCGGTCCAGGGGTCGGGGGTCACGGCGTAGAGCCCGTGGAGGCGGTCTTTCATGGCCGGATACCTGGGGCTGCGGTTGGCAGGGTCAATCCGAACAGCCGGTTGGGCGTGAGCTGGCAGCGCCCGGTCCGGAAGGCCCGGGCGAGGGAGGTCCAGGTGTAGGATTGGGCGTCCGCGACCGCCTGGTCCATCTCCAGTCCCAGGGCGAGCCGGGCGGCAATGGCGCTCGCCAGTGTGCATCCCGAGCCATGATAGTCGCCCGGGAGCCGCGGCCAGGTCAGGCTCCGAGGGTTGCCGTTAGGCCCATAGAGCCGGTTGGTCACTTCCGCGGTGTCGTCATGGGTCCCTGTGATTAGGGCCCAGCGCGCGCCGCACCCCAGGAGGGTGCGGGCGCAGTCGCCCGCGTCCGATGCCCCGGTCAGGGCACTGGCCTCCGGTAGGTTGGGGGTGACCAGCGTGACCCGGGGGAGCAAGGATTCGCACAACGCTCGGGCCAGGACAGCGTCTGCTACGCGTTGTCCGCACCCGGAGGCGAGGACAGGGTCCAGGACCACCGGCAGCCTCGGATGGGCATCGATCAGATCGCACAGGATAGGGATCAGGCGTGCGTCGCCGATCAGCCCGATCTTGATCGCCCGCGGCGACCCGTCGGCCATCAGGGCGCGGCATTGGGCCGCTACCCGTTCGGCAGCTTGGGGATAGAGGCCGCGTAAACCGCAGGTATCCTGGTCGGTGAGGGCACTGACGACGGTGAGCGGGAAGGCCCCGGCGGCACGCACGGATTCCGCGTCCGCCAGGATGCCGGCACCGCCGCAGGGGTCGTGGCCGCCGATGCAGAGCACGGCGGGTGGGGATTCGGGGGTCATACTGGCCCGGTCTCCGTGGTGGAAGCGATGGCGCGGGGGTGGACTTGGACCAGTACCGGGTCTCCGATTCGGATCGGGGGGGCAGAGTCCCAACGGGGGTCTTGGCCGTTGAAAATCGGTGGAATACCCCGATGTCTGGGCGCTCATTTTACCCTCGCGCCCCTTTCCTTGCGCCATGTCCGAGGTTCGGCGTCGCGACCACGGAGACCCCGATGAAGTCCTATATGTGCGTGATCTGCGGTTTGATCTACGACGAGCTCAAGGGGTGGCCGGACGACGGCATCGCGCCCGGCACCCGCTGGGAGGATGTGCCGCTGACCTGGAAATGCCCGGAGTGCGGTGCAGGGAAAGAGGACTTCGAGATGGTGGAGGTCTGATGGGCCTGACCCGGCACCCGGCGTTGCGCGCCGGGCAGGGCCGCGGTTCTCGTCTAAACTCCCCCACCATGAGCGCGCTGATCGAACATACCGCCGCAACCAGCCCTGGTCCTCGCGAAATGCTCCGCCTGGCTCGCCGCTATTGCGAGCTGATCGAGACCTCGGGCTCCGATAATCCCTCCTGGCTACGCCTGGTGGCGATGCTGCTGCCGCGGCTGCATGCCGCGATGACCTCCGTGCACCCGGACTCTGGGGCGGCACACGACCAGCCCGTGGACCTGGATGCCCGCTTCGAGCTCTTCTCCCATCTACGGGAGCTGCTGGCCGAGCGGGACGGCTACTTCCTGGAGTTCGACCGCGCCCACGAGGGCGCGGACGCCATGACCGGCAGCCTGGCGGACGATCTGACGGATATCTATTGCGAGCTGAAAGCGGGGCTGCGGGCCTACGAGACCGATCCCGCCCGTGCCCGGAACGCCTGGTCGATGGGCTATGCGTGCCATTGGAGCCAGCATCTGGTGGATGCGGAGCGGCACCTCGCTGCCCTGGCAGCGACCAATCGGCTCGATTGAATCCCGGCCCTGCATATAACCTACCTTTCACGCTGGAAACGCCGAGCCGTTTTCTGCTAGCCTTGCGGCCCAGTTTTACCCGAGTTCTTGATCGAGAGGCACCGAATCATGTCCGAAGCCCTGACCGAGGCAGAGCTGTCGCTCACCTCGCCTGCCCAGGCCAAGATGAGCGAGCTGTTCAGCCAGGTGGACGACAGCATCCAAGGGGTGCGCGTCTTTGCCACCGCGGGCGGATGCAGCGGCATCGGCTTCGGTATGACCTTTACCGACGCGATCAACGAGGACGATGGCGTTCTAGCGTGCGACGGCTTCAAGGTCGTGGTGGACGAAGATACCCTGCCCCACCTGCGCGGGGTCGAGATCGACTTCGTGGACGACGGGGAGGGGCAGGCCACCTTCGTTTTCAACAACCTTCCGCGTGTCGGCGGCGGCTGCGGATCCTGCGGCTCTTCGTCTGCCGGGGGTGGCTGCTCCTGATTCGGCGGCGGCAGGCGCGGCTGTCGCGCCCCGCCCCGGCAACACCCGATACCGATAACGATAACGATGGTGAATTTCCGAAGCGGCTTAGGCCGCTTTTTTGTTTTTCCTGGGGACTCCGGGGTAGGGTAGCCGTATGTTGAAGGTCGGAATCGTCGGTGGGACCGGGTACACCGGTGCGGAGCTGCTGCGTATCCTGGCGGGTCACCCTCGAGTGTCCATCGCCGCCATTACCTCCCGAGGCGAGGCTGGCACGGCCGTGTCGGACCTGTTTCCCCACCTGCGCGGGCGGGTGGACCTTCGTTTCGCCGAGCCGGACCCGGCGGTCCTGGGCGACTGCGATCTCGTCTTCTTTGCCACCCCGAACGGCACGGCCATGCACCATGCCCCCGAGCTGCTGGAACGTGGGACGCGGGTCGTGGATCTGGCAGCGGATTTCCGGCTCCAGGACCCGGCTATCTGGGAACAATGGTATGGGATGGCCCACGCCTGCCCGTCGCTCCTTGCGGAGGCCGTTTACGGGCTGCCGGAGCTTAATCGCGAGGCGGTGCGCGGCGCGCGCCTGGTGGCGAATCCGGGCTGCTATCCCACGGCCGTCACCCTGGGTTTCGTGCCTTTGCTGGAGTCGGGGCTGATCGACCCCAATTGGCTGATCGCCGACGCCAAGTCCGGGACGAGCGGAGCCGGGCGCAAGGCGGAGACAGGCCTCCTGATGGCTGAGGTCGGCGAGAGCTTCAAGGCTTACGCGGTGAAGGGGCATCGCCACGCCCCCGAAATCGCCCAGAACCTGGCTCAGTTCGCCGGTAAGCCGGTCGGGCTGACGTTTGTGCCGCACCTCCTGCCCATGATCCGCGGCATCGAAGCGACCCTTTATGGGCGCCTGCTGGATCCGACCGGGGTCGCAGACTTGGATTTGACTCGGCTTTACGGAGACCGCTATGGGTCCGAGCCCTTCGTCGACCCCATGTCCTCCGGCTCGCACCCGGACACCCGCTCGGTGCGTGGAGCGAATGTCTGCCGCATCGCTGCCGCCCGCCAGGGGACCTCCGATGTGGTGGTCGTCCAATCGGTCATCGACAATCTGGTCAAGGGCGCGGCGGGTCAGGCGGTGCAGAATATGAACCTGATGTTCGGGCTGGAGGAGACCCTTGGGCTCGGGGGGATTGCGCTGCTGCCCTGACCGAAGGTTCGCGCGCCCTTGAGCTTGGCGTCGGTCGGACGCAAGTATCTGACTCGGATGAACACCACCTTGCGGACGAGCGAAGCATGAGCGAACAAGCCACCACCGACACTCCCCTAGTATTCACGAGCTCCGCGGCCACCAAAGTCGCACAATTGATCGCCGAAGAGGGCAACCCGGGTCTGATGCTTCGGGTCTACATTCAAGGCGGCGGCTGTTCTGGGTTCCAGTACGGCTTCACCTTCGACGAGTCCATCCAAGACGGGGACACGGAGGTCGTCACCGAGGGTGTCAAGCTGCTGGTGGATCCCATGAGCATGCAATACCTTTCGGGAGCTGAAATCGACTACACGGAGGGACTCCAAGGTGCCCAATTCGTGATCCGCAACCCGAACGCATCCACCACCTGCGGCTGCGGATCCTCCTTCGCCGTCTGAGCTTCCCGACCGCGGAACGTTCCTCGGCATGGCCGATCGGCTTGTGTCGCCCCGGGGGCGCGTCGTACCCTCCACCGCTTGCGTCATCCAATGCAAGCGGCGGGTAACCTCAAGATGGAGTCCCTGGAATCGTCCGTCGCGCTCATCAAGCGCGGTACCGTAGAGATCCTGATCGAAGAGGCCCTGCGCAAGAAGCTTGCGCAGGGCCGTCCCCTGCGGGTCAAGGCCGGGTTCGACCCGACCGCCCCCGACCTGCATCTCGGGCACACCGTTCTTATCAATAAGCTGCGACAGTTCCAAGAGCTTGGACACCAGGTTTTGTTCCTGATCGGAGACTTCACCGGAGCCATCGGCGACCCCACCGGCAAGAGCGCCACCCGCAAGCCCCTGTCTCGTGGAGAGATCGAGGCCAACGCAGCCACCTATCGGGATCAGGTGTTCCGTATTCTCGACCCCGAGCGCACTCAGGTCGTATTTAATTCGGAGTGGATGAACGGGCTCGGGGCGGCCGGCCTGGTCCAGGTGGCCGCTCAGCACACCGTGGCGCGGATGCTGGAGCGCGATGACTTCTCGAAGCGCTATCGCGCTGGTCAGCCGATCGCTATCCACGAGTTTCTCTATCCCCTGATCCAGGGCTACGACTCGGTCGCCCTGCGCTCGGATGTGGAGCTCGGTGGCACCGACCAAAAGTTCAACCTGCTCGTGGGGCGCCAACTCCAGGAGAACTATGGCCAGGAGCCCCAAGTGGTCATCACCCTGCCGATTTTGGAAGGGCTGGATGGGGTCCAGAAGATGTCCAAATCGCTCGGTAACTACATCGGGATCACCGATCCGCCGGACCAGATGTTCGGGAAGATCATGTCTGTGTCGGACGAGCTCATGTGGCGCTATTTCGAGCTTCTGAGCGCGCGAGATATGTCCGAGATCGAAGCCTGGCGCACGGAGGTCCAGGGGGGAAGAAACCCGCGCGACGTCAAGTTCGAGCTAGCCATGGAAATGGTTGAGCGATTCCATTCGGCGGCCGCGGCCCGAGCCGCACTCGACGGGTTCATTGCTCGGTTCCGGCAGCATGTGCTGCCTGACGATCTGCCGGAGGTCGTGCTCCAGGCGGGGGAGTCCGGGGGCGTTCCGATCGCCAATTTGCTCAAAGACGCGGGCCTGGCCAAGAGCACCTCCGAAGCGATTCGGGCCGTCAGTCAAGGCGGGGTGAAGGTCGACGGCGAGCGCGTGGAGGACTCGCGGCTGATCTGTCCCGCGGGGACCGATCATATCTATCAGGTCGGCAAGCGGCGGGCAGCGCGGGTGAGGGTGGTCCTCCACCGGCCCTTGACCTGACCGAGCGTTTCCGTGAACCTGGTCCGCATGTTGACGCGGGCGCGCGGGGGAACGGTCCGTGGGCTAAGGACGGAGATTGGGCGGTCTGGCCTTGTCGTTCTTGACATCCCGCCCGAATCGGTTAGTATGCCTGGCTCGCTACGGACTGGCGGTTAGAGAGGGAGGTGGCGGGGGTGCTGGGGCGCCGCGTCGCGATGAGGCGGTTGACAGGGATTGGGAAGTCGGTAAAATGGTCGGTCTTGGTAGCGCA